>NZ_JBHTKB010000001.1:0-440970 GCF_042676265.1 Methylophilus luteus | reverse complement strand
CCCAGTTTGAAGTCGAACGTAGTCGGTTTATTGGTCGTTGCACTTAATGTCACTGTGTATGTCAGGTCTTTACCTTCAACAACACTGTCGCTACCTGTCGTTGGGTTGACTGGGTCAACCTTCACAACTGTGGCCAGATCGTTGTCGATGATCGTACCTACACCGCTCTTGTCACTCACAGTCAATGTCAGTGTTTCGTTTGGCTCAACGATTGTGTCATCCACGGTCGGGACAGTCACAGCAAAGCTGCTCACACCGGCAGGCACGGTAATCTTGCCTGTCAATGCATCATAAGTCACACCATTGCTGAACTTAGGAGCACTGTAGTCTGCAGTCGACGCTGTGTCGCCTGGCGCACTCAGTTTGAAGTCGAACGTAGTCGGTTTATTGGTCGTTGCACTTAATGTCACTGTGTATGTCAGGTCTTTACCTTCAACAACACTGTCGCTACCTGTCGTTGGGTTGACTGGGTCAACCTTCACAACTGTGGCCAGATCGTTGTCTTGAATAATACCAACACCAACTGTGTCACCAACCTTAAGTGGTAAAGTCTCATCGAGCTCAACAAATGCATCGTCCACTGTAGGCACTGTGACGGTGAAGCTGGTCACGCCAGCCGGTACAGTAATCGTGCCATCATTATTCAGCTTAACATTGTTGCTGAAGGTAGGGGTGCCATAATCAGCGCTAGAAGCAGTACCAGTAACACCGCCAAGTTCAAACTTGTAAGTTGCAGGTGCAGCAGTCGTTGAACTTAAAGTCACTGTGTAAACCAGGTTATTGCCTTCAACAACGCTATCATCACCTACACCCGGTTTACCTGGCTCAACTTCTGTGACTGTTGGTTGGCCGCTACCATTGAATTGCACGGTATTAGAAGCAGTATCGCCATCGTTATCTACCAGTGTGTAACCCAGGGTAGTACTTTCACCTTGTGTCAATGGGCGATTGCCACTATAGGTATAGGCACCGGTTTCCAGGTTAACAGTGATGGTTTCACCTTTGGCTGTGGTGACGCTCAACTGTTTGCTGGCGGCGTTATAGAAATAAGTGTTGGTAGATGCTGGGGTAGCATTATCGCTGACTGTGTTGCCAGTTGCATTGTAGGTATAAGTCACGCCACCTATCTCTATGCTCTGTACATGGCCGCCATCAGCACCGAATGCACCCAGGCTACCGGATGCGGTGGCTGCGACTGGGTCAATAGCCAGATTGCCACTGCCGATCAGGCCGGCCAGGATCTGGGCACTGTCGTTAGTGCCATAAGTCGTTTGCAGGTTGATGTTTTCCAATATGATGGTTTGATCTTCAGCATTGGCATTGAAGCCGCCAGAGAAGCCACCGGTGCTGCTGATATGCAAGATGGTGTTGCCATTTGCATCTACAGTCACGCGCACAAAATTGGAGATGTTTGCCAGGTTTTCGCCTTGCAGCAAGGTTCTCAGGTCTAACACATCAGCAGCCAGAGTGAAGTCGGTGATGGTATCAACTGCCGGATTGCCTGCAGTGCCTGCATCGCCTTTTTCCCAGCGGAAAATGTCTCTGCCCGCGCCACCAGTCAGGTTGTCGTTGCCTGAACCACCCACCAGGATGTCGTTACCGATACCACCATCCAGTTTGTCGTCGCCATCGCCACCACGCAGGATATCGTTACCAGCTTCACCCTTGAGGGTATCATTGCCAGCATAACCATACAGCTGGTCATCGCCAGCAGTACCAGTCAGCTCGTTAGCGCCACTAGTGCCTTCTTTCAGGTTAGGGTTTGGTGTGCTGTTGCTCAATACATTCGCATCAGCCAGTGTTGCTACAGATGCGGAAGAAGAAGCACCTTGGGTATCAGTCACGGTGATGCTGGTGGCATTCAATACCTCGGCACTGATAGCACCGCCATTCAGGCGTGCAGTCGCCAGTAATTCGTTGATCGCCAGATTGTCGATAGGGCCGCCATCCAGTGATGTGATCACCACGTGGGAAGATGGTCCAACGATGCCCAGCAAACCAGCATCATTAGTGATTTGCACTTTAAGACCCAACTCTGCGGCCAGATCTTGTGAAATCGTGAATTGACGTGGGCCGAGCAAACCACCCAGGGAAATCAATGCCTGGTAGTTCAGTTCAACTTTGCTGATATTGTTGTTAGCATCGGTCGCACCGAATGCAGTACGGGTGCTCAGGTTGATCAGGTTGTTTACTGCAGACAGACCGACCAGGCCTAATAGGTTGCCACTAGTGCCCACTGTCGCCACCGGTGCCACGTTAGCCGCATTGGCATTGTTCACAGTCACTGTGCCGCCAGGAGCGACAGGCGCGTCATCCTCGATAGTGACCGGGATTTTTGTTGTTTGTGTGACGCCATTGACTACAACTTTGACGCCTACGTTTGCCAGCACTGTATCTTCAACATTGGCTGTCGGATGATCTACCTGACCATTCAATACGATCTTATATTCACCGCTATCGTTGATGGTCACGGTCAATACTTTTTCGTTACCGGCAAAACCAGTCAGCGTCTTGCCGCCATCAGTCAATGTCCAGATCACAGCCACGCCACCAGATGTCAGCGCTTCAGTTGGCACAGTCAGTGTCCATACCGCACCGTCACTGCTGCCATTCAGAGTGAATGCACCTGTCGCTTCAGCTGAATCTGTAGTATCAGTGCTACCGGTATTGTCTTTGATACCGCCAGGCAAGCCTTCTTCAGACACATGGTCTTTGCTGCCATTGACCAGGTTGATACCACCATCATTGTCTTTGATAGTACCTATCGCAGATACATCCTCTACTTTCAGAGTCAGTGTCTCTGGATCTTCGATCAGGCTATCATCGATCGTTGGTATAGTGATAACAAAGTCTTTTACGCCAGCTGGAACCTTGATCGTGCCTGTGAGTGCATCGTAAGTCACATTGTTGCTGAAAGTTACTTTTGCTGGGTCATAGTCAGCGTTAGCGCCAGGAGTCGCTGTATCACCAACTTTGCCAATTTCAAATTTATAAGTGGCCTCGGCATTGGTTGTTGTACTTAAAGTCACTTTGTAACTCAGGGAGCCACCTTCAACCACGGTGTCACCACCGAGGCCAGGCTTAGCTGGATCGACAGTCACGACTGTTGGTTTATCGTTGTCCAGAATATTGCCTGTGCCAGTCTTAGCACCTGTAACATTACCATTGCTATCCACACTACCCAGTGTTACAGACACAGTCTCACTGTAATTTGCATCAACGACAGTGTCATCAATCGTCGGCAGGTTCACTGTGAAGCTTGTTACATTCGCTGGCACCTTGATCGTACCTGTGGCCGCATCGTAAGTCACATTGTTGCTGAATGTTACTTTTGCCGGATCATAGTCAGCACCAGAAGTCGCTGTATCTCCAGCTTTACCAAGGTCAAACTTATAAGTGGTTTCAGTATTGGTTGCAGCACTCAATGTCACTGTGTAAGTCAGCGTGCCACCTTCAACTACTGTGTCACCACCAGCACCAGGAGTACCTGGATCAACAGTCACGACTGTTGGTTTATCGTTGTCCAGAATATTGCCTGTACCAGTCTTAGCACCTGTCACATTACCATTGCTATCCACACTACCCAGTGTTACAGACACAGTCTCACTGTAATTTGCATCAACGATAGTGTCATCAATCGTCGGCAGGTTCACTGTGAAGCTTGTTACATTCGCTGGCACCTTGATCGTACCTGTGGCCGCATCGTAAGTTACATTGTTGCTGAATGTTACTTTTGCCGGATCATAGTCAGCACCAGAAGTCGCTGTATCTCCAGCTTTACCAAGGTCAAACTTATAAGTGGTTTCAGTATTGGTTGCAGCACTCAATGTCACTGTGTAAGTCAGCGTGCCACCTTCAACTACTGTGTCACCACCAGCACCAGGAGTACCTGGATCAACAGTCACGACTGTTGGTTTATCGTTGTCCAGAATATTGCCTGTGCCAGTCTTAGCACCTGTTACATTACCATTGCTATCGAAACTACCCACAGTGACAGACACAGTCTCACTGTAATTTGCATCAACGACAGTGTCATCAATCGTCGGCAGACTCACTGTGAAGCTTGTTACATTTGCTGGCACCCTGATCGTGCCTGTGGCCGCATCGTAAGTCACATTGTTGCTGAATGTTACTTTTGCCGGATCATAGTCAGCTCCAGAAGTCGCTGTATCTCCAGCTTTACCAAGGTCAAACTTATATGCGGTTAAAGTATTGGTCGCAGTACTCAAAGTCACTGTGTAAGTCAGCGTGCCACCTTCAACTACTGTGTCACCACCAGCACCAGGCGTACCTGGATCAACAGTCACAACTGTTGGTTTGTCATCGTCTTGAATGATGCCTGTACCTGTCACGCCACCAATGGTCAATGGCAAATCTTCATTGAAAGTCTCAACTATCGTGTCATTCACTGTAGGCACTGTCACGGTGAAGCTGGTCACACCAGCTGGCACTGTGATCGTTCCATTCGCAGGGTTGTAAACTACATTGTTGCTAAAGGTTGGTGTATTGATATAGTCACTTGGTGTTTGCGCCGCGCCTCCACCTAGTGCAAAAGTGTATGTAACAGGTGTTTGTGTGGTAGCACTAAGTGTGACCGTAAATACAAGATTTTGACCTTCAGTCACTGTATTGCCACCAGGGCCAGGCACACCAGCAACGACTGAATTGATGGTCGGATCTTCACCAAAATACTGATAATTTGGTATAAGCGAAAAATTAGCTGCCTCTACAAAGCCATTTCCACCATCATAGTTTGCGCCAGTTACACTTTCAGAGATACGCTCCAGGTTAACAAAGCTTGCATTACCATCACTACCAGCTTCACCGGCAGCAGGAGCATCCAGCACTTCAGTGATGTCACGGCCTTCATTCAAAGCAACCAATACTGCATCAAATACCGCCTGGTTGACTGCATTTTCAGTGACATCCGAGACATCCACTTGCGCCAGGTTGTCAGTGATCTTGACTGTTTGTGCTTCGGCGAAATTCACGGTTTCACCGTTCGCCAGTTTTACCGATACGCTTGCGCCGCTGGCGGTGATGACTTTATCACCAGCATGCAACACCTCGCCTACTTGTAACATATGACGGTTGCCATTGGCATCCACCACGATAGCCATACCTTGAACACTTGTAACAGTACCAATCACTGTAGCCATTTTTTTGCCCCACTTATAAGTTGAGAGATATTCAGTTCAGAAAAACACTGTCAGAACATTTCAGTTTTTGTCAGGTTTTTTCAGATAGTGACGTATTAAACTGCAATACAAAATGGAAAGCTATTGTACCGAAGTACAATATTTGAACTTTTATTGAGGTAATTCAGTTAGTGCAGACTGCCATGCATGCACTGGTGCAGAATTAAAGATGAAATCCTGGCACTGAATAGAAAAAAGCGAAGCTGTGACCAGCTTCGCTTTCCGTACTTTTCCTGCAATCAAGCAGGCAAACCTTACGACTTGTTATTCAGCGACTGACTGATAACGAATGACTTCAACGCGACGGTTTGCGTCGTTACCGTTGATCGGGTCATTTTCAGCGATAGGCTGTGAGTAACCGTAGCCTTTGACGACGATACGGCTGGCATCCAGGCCTTTTTTGGCCAGATAGTCAGCTACCGCTTTCGCACGTTTTTCTGACAGCAACAGGTTGTATTTCTCTTTTGAGGTATTACGCTTGTCGGTGTGACCAGCGATCTCTATCTTGTCGTTGCCCCACTCTTTGACTACGTCATAAACGATGTCCAGATCAGCGTAAGACTCAGGCAGGATAATGGCGCTATTAGCCTGGAACAAAATGCGTGGCGTGAACTTCATGGTCGCTTTTTCAGGACCTTTTGGTTTGAACGCTTCGCCTTCCCATGGTTTGGCATTCGCCAGCAAAGCTGCTTTGTCTACGACAAGTTGTGCCGGAGCAATAGCCTTACACACATTTTCCCTATCCAGATACTCGTCACGCGCATATTCACCAACGTCAGCACGTGTCACACCCAGTTTACGCAACAACAGACCTTGGCCGGCATAGGTTCTGGCATATGAGGTGCTCAAATCCATTTCAGCATTGGTGAAGTTACGACGTGACTGGAAATATTCGTTTTCGGTATCCAGCAAGTCCAGCAAGGTACGTTGACCGATATCATATTGCTTGCGGTAAGCCAGACGCGCATTCTCGATCGAATCCTGGTGCTGCTTACGGTAAGCGACTTGCTCGTTCAACTGTTTGATATTGTTGTATGCAATAGATACCAGCTGACGTGTGTCGATACACGCCTTATCGCGCAGATCGTGCGCACGGTTAAGCTCTTCCGAAGCAGAGTCCAGGTTGTTCTTATCAGTAAACCCGTTGAAAATATTCCAGCTAGCGGTCACTTCAAGTGTATCTGCAGCCAGTATGCTGTTTCTGCTTGCATCGTTCACATCAAGGACTTTACGGCCCTGCAGATCCAAACGTGGCATAAAAGGAGCCTTACGTCCGGACACAGATTTCTCTACTGCAACAATGTTTTCAATAGAAGCCAGGATGTTGGGGTTTTGTTTGTAGGCCGCATCCAGCACCTGATCAGAGCTCTCGGACAAGCCATCGCCTGTCATCTGCACTTCAACAACGTTAGCTGGAGGCAGTTCACCTACCAGACGCTGGTATCTTGCAGAAACATCATACAAGTTGGTTGTTTCTGTCAGCAGATTAGCTTCAGCCAGTGCCAAACGGCCAGTAGCCTGTTCGAGGTCGACTTTTTTGCCCACACCAGCATCTACACGAGACTTGATCTTTTCGTGTACTTGCTTGTGTACGACATAGTTGTCTTCAGCGTAAGAAACCAGACGGCGATAACGCAACAGATCATAGTAAGCAGTGGCGGTATCCAATGCGATACTTTGCATCTGCCCTTGCAAATCATAAAAACGGGACTTGGCCACATGGTCAAGACGGCCAACTTCGGCCGGAGTCGCCAAACCATCAAAAATCATTTGACGCAATGTTAACGTGGATTGCTGGTTGGGAGAGTTAGTATTATTAGGATTGCCAGGAACCACACGCTCCTGATTCCTAAATACTTGATCAACTGTCACATTCGGCAGGTATCTGCCTTTTGCAGCAGCTTCATCGAATTCCGCCCCCTTATAAGCATGAAAGCGGGCCTGAACCTCAGGGTTCTCAGACACCGCTTTTTCAATGATCTTTTCCAAAGTTTCCGGACTAGCACCCCAGGAGACCGATGAGTAGGAGAAGACTCCTATTATTAGTGCAGAGGCAATTTTTTTTAGTTTCATGTGCAGACTCTTAACAAGTTATTTAAAGATTCATCCTGAGGTGAGTATAACGACAGTAATGTAAGGTTACAAGTGTTATACCCTACCTAAAACCGCATTAAATATGCGGTTTTAGGGGAAAAAGTCACAAAAACTGACTTTTGCTGACTTTTGGTTGTATCGTCCTACAAAAAAATCCCCTGAATACTATGCTTCAGGGGATCTTGTGTGCTAGATACAACACCCAGAATGGGTGTGGATTCAGGAGTTGAGGTGTGATTTGCCGGAAGATCCGTTCTTGACCCCGGTTTCCAGACCAAAATGCCCTTGCGGCGACTGACCTTGCAAGACCAGGGCCAGGTGCAGGCGGTCCCTTACTTTCAAGGTATCGAATACCGAGGTCAGGTGTGCTTTGACAGTACGCTCTGAAATAGACAGCGCCCTGGCGATCTCTTTATTGCTGTTGCCTTTGGCGGCTTCCAGCGCTACTTCACGTTCACGCTTGGTTAGGCCTTCCAGTACTTCTTCCAGCACGTCTACCGTCTGGCGTGAGCTGCGGGTGGTCAGGGTGATCAGGTGTTTGAGCAAGTCGCGTCCCAGCCAGATGCCACCGTGTGACACCACGCTGTAAACTTCTTTCAACACCTGGTCGTGTGCATAAGCGTGCAAATACCCTACCACACCCAACTCGAGTGCCTGCATGGCTTCCGCCTGCTCGGGGTTATTCGACAACACGATGACTTTTGCGGTAGGGAGCAGTGACAACACCTGTTGCACCTGTGTGCGCCACTGGTTGCCGCTTTCCAGCTGGGCATGTACCCAGACTACCGTAGCCCCGGCCACGTCGGCAGAAACCACTTCTGCACTGGTGACCAGTTTGGGGAAGGCTTTCAGCCAGGCTTCTACAGGCTGCTTTAATGACGTGATAAAAATATGTTTCATAGTGATTAGCGCTCGGTTAATGCATACGATTTAGCCTTAAGCACAGGTTTAAGCAAGTAAGACATCACCGTTTTCTTGCCAGTCAAAATATCTACCTGTGCCACCATACCAGGAATAATTGGCAGATGGTCGCCGATATTATTCTTTATTGTTCTTACCTTAACGACATAAAAAGCATTTCCTTTATCGTCTATGGTCGAATCTGCTGCAATATCTTCAACTTCGCCGTCCAGACTGCCATAAATACTGTAGTCATAAGCGGTCAGCTTGACGATAGCCGGCTGCTTGGGACGGATAAACGCAATATCTTTGGTTTGCACTTTGGCTTCTATCACCAGCGCATCATCCGAAGGTACCACTTCCATGACTTCCTTGCCGGCCTGAATCACACCGCCTACCGTGTTGTAATACAGCTTGCTGATCTTGCCGTTCACCGGCGACAGCAAGGTAGATTGCTTGACTTTATCTGACAGCGCCAGGCTGGACTGGGTCAAACTGTTGATTTTTGCCGTGGTCTCGTTCAGCTCGGTACGTACCTTGCTGGTGAAGGTCTGCTGTGCCTCGGCGATCTTGCGCCGCGCTTCGGAAATAGAGGCAGTGATACGCCCCATTTGTGCCGATGCCTGGTCTATATCGCCTTTAGCCCGGTTGGCTTCACGTTCCAGGCGCAGGATCTCGATCTCAGATACAGCACCGCTGTTGAGCAGGGGCCGGTTGGCGGCCAGCTCGCGGCTGTTCGAGTCATAGGTCTTGATCGCGACTTCTTTTTTAAACTGCACCTCTGAAAGCTCGCGCTCACGCTGCGACAATTGGTCCCTGGCGATATTCACCTGCGAATCGAGTTCGGCACGCCCGGCATTGAATAACTGCAACTCCTGCAAATAGGTATCTGGCACTTTTGTTTGCACTTCACTCGGCGGATTGTACGCACCGCCATTGGCCAGCGCTTTCAGACGTGACTCCTTGGCTTTGAGTGACAGGTACTGGCTTTCATTTTCTTTGAGTGAGGAGATCGCCCTGGTTTCATCGATCTTTATCAATGGCTGGCCGCGTTTGACCGTATCGCCCAGCTTGACCATGATATCGGTGACGATACCGCCGTCCAGCGATTGCACCAGCTGTATCTGACGTGAAGGGATCACACGACCTTCACCGCGCGTCACTTCATCGACTTCGGCCAGGTTGGCCCAGATCAGCAGCACAATCAGAATGACCAGGATGGCGTACATGATCATTTTGGCATGCAGCATGCTGTCCTCGACCATGACATCATGCGCCTGCTCAGTCCAGGTGCGGTTTTCTGCCGTATCGGTTTTGATGATTTTATCGACCAGTGCATGCACAGGCTTGCCCAGCCGCACCCAGATACTGTCGTTCTTGGTGATGTCACCATATTTATCGAATATTTTCTGTGCCATGATGTTACCTTGCCTTACCAACTTTACCCGCGCGCAATGCGGCGGTGACGTCTTCTTTAGAGCCGTCTGCAACGATCTGGCCTGAATCGATCACGATCAGGCGCTCTGCCAGTTCCAGCATGCCGTTCCTATGGCTGATCACGATCAGGGTCTTGTTTGCTGAAGCTTGAGCAATGCGATTTTTAACGGATTCTTCTCCGGAGTGGTCCATAGCACTGGTAGGTTCATCCAGCAACACGATCTGCGGGCTGGTGACAAAGGCGCGCGCAATACCTACGCCCTGGCGCTGGCCACCGGACAGGGTATCGCCGCGCTCACCCACTTCGAGGTCAAAGCCTTTAGGGTGCGCATTGACGAATTCGGCTATGCCACCGACCTGGGCGGCATTGAGCACAGCCGCATCGTCGGCGTGCTGGTGGCGCAAGGTGATATTGTCACGCAAGGTGCCATAAAACAGGTGGTTGTCCTGCTGCACATAGCCTATGCTGCGGCGTAATTCGGCCGGATCGATCTGCCGCGCATCGATACCATCGATGAGGATAGCGCCCTCAGTGGGCTGGTAAAGGCCAAGAATCAGTTTGTTGATAGTGGTCTTGCCTGAGCCCATACGGCCTATCAGGCCTACATGCTCGCCGGGACGGATCTTGAAAGAGATACGGTTGAGCGCCAGCTCATCAGTGCCCGGGTATTTAAACGAGACACTCTTGAACTCGATCTCGCCCTTGAAGGCAGGCCGCGACAGGAAACTCGCCCCTTTGCTGCGCTCTTCAGGTTTCTCCATGATGCCTTCAAGCGACTTCAGCGAAGTCGCAGCGGTATGGTATTGCGTGAACAGGCTGGCGATCTGCGATATCGGTGCCAGCGCGCGGCTGGTCAGCTGTGAGCAAGCGATCAGACCACCCATGGTCAGGTCACCATTCGAGATCAGGTAGACGCCAAGAATAATGATGGCGACACTGATGATCTGTTGCAGGGCATAAGAACCGTTGGTGATAGAAGAGGATAACAACTTGAGTTTGCTGCCGACCTCAGAAAGGAAGATGGCACTGCGTTCCCACTTGCCCTGCATCTGCCCTTCTACGCCCATGGACTTGACGGTTTCAAGGCCGACCAGGCTTTCAATCAGAGTGGCATTACGCTGGGCACTGGCCCGGTACATGGTTTCGGATAGATCGTGCATCTTGGATTGCACGCTCAGTGAGTAGATCAGCACCAAAGCGCCACCTATCAGCGCTGGCAACACCATAAACGGGCTGATCCAGGCGATCACGATCAGGAAGATGATGCCGAACGGCAAATCTATCAGGGTCACCACCGTGGCTGAGGTAATAAAATCGCGCACGCTCTCGAACGAACGCAAGTTAGAAGCAAAAGAGCCGACCGAGGTAGGCTTGGCGTCATAGCGGGTGCCGAGTACTTTCTCCATGATCTGCGCACTCAGCTTGACATCGATACGCGCACTGGCCCAATCGAGAAAATAAGCCCGCATGGAGCGCAACAACAGGTCACCAAGTACGATCAGCGAAACGCCTATGCCTAATACCCATAAGGTCTCTACCGCCTTGTTGGGTACCACGCGGTCATACACGTTCATGGTAAACAGTGGCATGGCCAGCGCAAATATATTGATAAGCAAGGCAGCGACCATGACATCGCGGTATATGCCCTTGTTCTCGGCTATCGTCCCCCAGAACCAGTGCCTGATCTTGACCCGGCCCACTTCAGGCGTGCGCGCGTCAAACAGATAGTTTTGCTTGGTGAGCAGTGCATAGCCGGTATATTGTGCGGCGAGATCGGCCAGGCTGATGGTCACCGCTTCGGATGACAGGTCAGGAAAAACTACCTGGGCAAAATGCTGGCTGTCATCTATCTTTAATAGCTGGCAGGCGCGCTGATTATTCAGCAGCAAGGTCACATCGGTCTGCGGCTGCAGCAGCGAGGTGATGCCACTTTGCTGTACCGTGACCGCCAGTCGCAGCCTTTCGGCAGAGCGTTTGAATAACTCGGGATTGAGCTTGCCATCTTCTAGTGGCAGGCCGGAGGTCAACGCGTCTCTAGTGGTCGCCAGCCGGTTATGACGGCAGATATAAAGCAGACACTCGAGCAAGACGTCTTTGTCAGTTTGATTGAAATATTGCGTCGTTTCCATGGCTAGTCTTATTATTGTCCTTATCAACGGCTCAAATACTTGTTTTCAAAGTATTTATGGTTTGAATATTATAGGCAGTCTGCAGCCCGGCCAAAACACTGAGTATATGGCAAAAAACCCTTGAATTACAAAGTTTGACAATTTACAGCTAACTGCCGAATTGCAGGGTTTCCTGTACAAACGGACCGGTCACCGCCTCTATACCCACAGCGTTCAGGCTGTCCAGTTCCTGCTGGTCCTGCACCCCTTCGGCAATAGGCATGATACCCATGGTGCGCACCATCATACACAGGCCGCGCAGCAGCGATTGCTGTTGTGGCCGCAGATGTATGTCGCGTATCAGCGAGGCATCGAACTTGACGAAGTCCAGGCCAAGTTCATGCAGGTCGCCTAGCTGTGCCAGACGCGTCGCCACATGTTCCATGCCGACGATGCAGCCTAGTGATTTCACCAGGTGCACAAACTGTTTGAACTGCACAAAGTCACTGAAAGCAGCTTCTTCCGAGATCTCAAAACTCAACCGTGAAGGCTGGGCGACGTTCAGGATCAGCGCTTGCAGCTTGTCACGGTATTCGTCGCTGCGTATCGCAGCAGCGGACACATTCACGCTCAGGTTGGCGTTATTCTTGTCCAGCATGTCAACAGCATACTCCAGCGCCAGCCCATCCAGTGTTTTAATCATATCCAGCTGGCTGGCCCAGTCGATAAAGGCACCCGCAGCCAGCCATTGATCACCTTCATCAATATGCAAGCGCAGCGGGCACTCGTAGTGCAGCAACTGCTGCTCTTTGAGCATGACCGGATAGCAGGCAAGTTTGATCTGCTTATGCTCAATGGCATGCAAGAACTGCTCTTTCCACTGGTTGAGGTAGTTCTTACGCGACGTCACTATGCTATTGGCATTCATCACCCGCATAGGCACTGCCGCCTGGTCACCGGCCAGATCGAGAATAAATTGCATGACGCGGTGTATATCGACGAAATCATCGCCTTTTTTGGTCTTGGTATGCGTGACCACAAACTGGAACTGCACCACCTGCTGGGCCGCGTTGAGTTTTTCCAGCACCAGTTTAAGCTCGGAAGCCACGATAAAATCATCCAGTGGCTGGCGGCTGAAAATGCCGAACTCGCTGCCAGAAAGCCTGCCGCACACCACATCCGGGTAATGCGTCATCTGTTTTTCAAGCGCATCGCCGACTTTCTTGATCAACTGGTTGGTGACGCTGTAACCCAGCTGTTTATCGATATCCGACAAATTGCGCAATTGCACCAGCGTCAGCATGCCCTCAACAAAACTTTCGCTCTTGAGGGCGACCGAAGCGGTATTGGTGAAGTGTGACTGATTCATCAGGCCGGTCACTTCATCATAGTTGATCTGCTGGTTGAGCACATTCAGACGTTCAGACTCTGCAGTCACCATCGACTTGACACGGTCTGACAGTATATTCATGGTGCGCACCAGCTTTTTGAACTCGGCTGTCTGCGGTTCTGCGATGGTGATGTATTTGCGCTCACCCAGGGCTTCGGCCTGTGCGATTACGTCATCCAGCGGTTTCAGTATCTTTTTCAGCCAGAAACCGGAAACCACATAGCTTAAAAAGGCTACGATCAGCGTCCACAACACGGCATGGCGCGAGGTCTCCCACAACTGGTCATACGCCAGCGAAGGCTCGCTCTCCAACACCAGCGTGCCATACTGCTGCCAGCCGGACTGAATATTGGCGATACCGGGATGTATGCT
Source organism: Methylophilus luteus (assembly GCF_042676265.1). Classification (NCBI taxonomy): domain Bacteria; kingdom Pseudomonadati; phylum Pseudomonadota; class Betaproteobacteria; order Nitrosomonadales; family Methylophilaceae; genus Methylophilus; species Methylophilus luteus. The sequence goes on along the minus strand of NZ_JBHTKB010000001.1, from coordinate 427,470 downwards.
GACGGAAAACAGCGACTGGAACCACGACGGCGCCACTGAATGTGGCTCGCGGTTGATACGCTCTATCATGGTTTTGTTATCAGGCGAGATAATGGCGATACGCCGGTAGTTACCCATATCGAACTGGGCACTGATGATCAGTTCGACCGTGACATTGTCTTTCTGGATATTGGAAAGTGTGATCGCCAGGCCATTGGCATTGTCATTGTTTTTTTTCTGCAACTGCTCGGCCATGAACCTGTGGTCATCATAAACCCCTAAAAACAGGCAACCCGCCGCCACCATTAAGATAATGACAGAGATCGCTATGCGTATTTGTTTTATTAATGACATGTTCTAAGCCCTCTTTTTTCTTGGGGTAAAATCATCCACAACCCGGCGTCAATGCAGGCTTTATGCATAAGCCTAGCACTAACTTTCCCTGTTAACCATATCTTAGCTAAGGTTTTCAAAGATTCCGTCAGTTTCTGTTGTTTCGCTGTTTTCATTTATTCCAGTCCGTCCTGTCGCATGCGCGTCAGCACATCTCGCCACTTGGAAATATTGTTGGGTGAGCCGGCGCGCATATTCGGGTTGTTGGCGACAAACAGGCCTTTATCGTTAAAGCTGAACACCGGGAACAGGTCACTGCGCCTGGAGGCAGGCAATATCTCAAAGTTCAGGTTATCCAGGATCAGCGGGTCGCTGGTCGGCATCGCATAATAAGCCAGCACCATATGTGGCCTGATGTTGCCACTGGCCATGCGTGCGCGTACATAGGTCAGGCGTAATTTATCCTGCGGGATGCCCAGTCGTTTGAGCAAGGTGTATTTGGCGATGCTGAAATCTTCACAGTCACCCGCGCCTTTGCCAAAGGTCTCCAGCGGGCTGGCCCAGTAATCGTCCACCCCCCACAGATTGATATCATCGACAAACAGCACATGCTGGTTGGTAAAGTCGTTGACCATGCCTATCTTGGTCATTTCACTGGCACTACTGAGCTGGTTGAACAGCTCGTTCAGGCGCATCACATTCTGGTAGGCTTCTTCGCCATAACGCTGCCTGACCTTTTCCAGCATCGCCAGCACGTAGTCATCCGCCAGTGTCTGCGACCATAGCAGACTCAGCGTCAGGCACAGGCCGGTCGCAAAAGTGATCAAGGTTGAAGAAACGGGGCGTCTCATGTGCTATAGATTTCCAGTGAGCGATTATGTCACGGCGCCAGCCAGCCTTATCTGCCAAACAAAGCGGTTTTCATCTGCAAGTTCGGCCATCGCTAAGAATACCTGATATTGAGCGGCCGGGTTGACTAACAGCGGCGCTTAACAGAATAGAAAAACACAAGCGCTGCCGGATTGGGTAAAATGTCGACTTTCGAATCATCACCGCTTTATATTCATGACGTCTCTTACCCCCCTCAATGCACTCTCCCCTTTAGATGGTCGTTATCAGGCCAAACTCGACCCTTTGCGCCCTTTCTTTAGCGAATACGCACTGATCAAACACCGAGCACTGGTCGAAGTCGCCTGGCTGAAAGCCCTGAGTGCAGAACCGCAACTGGCAGAGATCGCACCTTTTAATGCTGACACCATCGCCGAGCTGGATGCCGCCATCCACGCCTTCAGCGAAAATGATGCCATGCAGGTGAAAGCGATAGAAGCGCGTACCAATCATGATGTAAAAGCGCTGGAATACTGGCTCAAAGAAAAATTCGACGGCAACCCGGAAATCAAAAAAGCCAGCGAATTCATCCACTTTGCCTGTACGTCAGAAGATATCAATAACCTGTCACATGCCCTGATGCTTAAATCCGCGCGTGACAGCGTAGTATTGCCCAACCTGGCTGCCGTAGTCGCCAGGCTCACCGAACTGTCGCACGCCCTGGCTGAGCAACCCATGCTGTCACGCACCCATGGCCAGACCGCCAGCCCGACCACCATGGGTAAAGAACTGGCCAATGTGGTGTACAGATTGCAACGCCAGCTCAAACAGCTGCAAGCCAATGAGATATTAGGCAAGATCAACGGCGCCGTTGGTAACTTCAACGCGCACCTGTCGGCCTACCCGGACCTGGACTGGGAAAACTTTGCCAAAACCTTTGTTGAGTCATTGGGCCTGACCTATAACCCTATGACCATACAGATAGAGCCGCATGATTATATGGCAGAGCTGTATGACACTTTGTCCCGCATCAACACCATACTGATAGACCTCAACCGTGATATCTGGGGCTATATCTCGGTCGGCTACTTCAAGCAAAAGGTCAAAGCCGGCGAGATCGGTTCTTCGACCATGCCACATAAAGTCAATCCTATAGACTTTGAAAACTCCGAAGGTAACCTGGGCCTGGCCAACGCCATCCTGCGTCACCTGGCAGAAAAACTGCCTATCTCACGCTGGCAGCGCGACCTGACCGACTCTACCGTGCTGCGTAACATGGGCGTCGCCCTCGGCTATTCGCTGCTGGCTTATGACGCCTGCCTGCGCGGACTGAACAAGCTGGAGATCAATCCACAGCGTTTGCAGGAAGACCTCAACAACAGCTGGGAAGTACTGGCTGAGCCTATCCAGACCGTGATGCGTAGATACGGCATTGAAAACCCGTATGAGCAGTTGAAAGAACTGACGCGCGGCAAAGGCGGCATCAACCAGCAGTCACTGCATGCCTTTATTGAAACTCTGCAGATCCCGGCATCCGCAAAACAGACCTTGCTGGCAATGACGCCTGCAACTTATACCGGCAAGGCAAGTCAATTGGTAAAACATATTAGTGACTAGGTCAGGGATAGGTCTGTTTTTAACTTCGCACTCACCGCTGTAAGGCAAGCAAACACTGGTTTGATTGCCTGTTATTGCCGAGCCTGGCGATCGGCCTGGTTAAACTGCGTGTCAGCGCTGCACTTAAGGCAATTGGCGCGCAAGCAATCTATATATAAGCTCGCCAGCCTGACCTGCATGGCAACCATGCTGCTTCCGGTGACAGCGGTGCAAGCGCAGCAAGCTGACTGGTTCCAGGTCAAGCAAGGCAGTTACCAGACGCGTTTTTCCCTCACCAGCGACACTCCCCCCGAAAACAAACAGCAGCTGCGCGAGTTACTTGAAAAACACCTGACGCTGCATGAATCCATGCAGAACCCGCGCATGAATGAAGGTGAGTGGCGGCGGCTCATTCAGAAGACGCCCCAGGAGATTGCCGACCTGCTGGCCACCCAGGGTTATTTCAAAGTCAAAACGCAGGCCTATCAGCCTGCCGCCAAGCGGGTCGAATTCCGCGTCAACCTGCCACCACAGGCCAAAGTCAGCCAGGTGACACTGACCCTGAACGGAGAGATACAGCAGCCCGCACACAGTGAAATACTGGCGCAAGCCAAAAACAGCTGGTCATTGCCAGCCAACCAGGTATTCACCCAGCCAGCCTGGGCGGCAGCCAAGCGCGACCTGCTGGCCTCACTGCTGCGGGCTGAGTTTCCCAACGCCAGGATCACGCTGTCGCAAGCCATGGTACAAGCGCAGTCCCAGCAAGTCGCCATCAATATCGCAGTGGATTCCGGGCCGGCGGTGCGCTTTGGCAAAGTCAATATCCATGGCTTGCAGCATTACCCGGAAAGCCTGATCCGCCCCTTGAACACCCTTAAATCCGGCGACCCTTACCGGCAATCAGAACTGCTGCTGTTGCAGAACAGCTTTATGAGCACAGGCAAATTCAGCCAGGTGGATGTGGTGGCTAACACGCAAACGCTCAACCCCGACCACAGCGCCGATGTAGATGTCACCGTGCGCGAGACCGAAGAAAAATCTTTTCGCATAGGCGTGGGTGCCAGTACCAATACCGGCGCGCGCATCGTGTTCAACTATACTGACCGCAACCTGTTTGAGCGTGGGTTGCTGTGGGATAGCAGCATACGCCTGGAACAGCGTTTGCAGGCAGCCACCTCCAACATCACCTTTCTCACCGATGATAAAGGCTACCGCGACAGCATACAGAACAGCCTGACCCGCACCGACCTCGAGGGACAAGTCACCACCGCCTTGCAGAACGGCGTGCGGCGCTACTGGGGCCAGCCGCGCAAGTTTGAGCAATTCGTGGGTGCCAACCTGCTGTATGAATTGCTCGAGGTGGATGAAGTCAACTCGCAGTTCAACAAAGCCGCCACCGTCACCTATGGTTTGAATATGCGTGAGCTGGATCACCAGCAGGCACCCACCAAGGGCTGGATATTGAATACGCAGTTCCAGCTTTCGCCGTTTGAACGTATTTCTGATGGCCGTTTTTTGCAGACGCAAGCCAGGGTACAGGCGTTTTACCCGCTCACCAGCTCAACCCAGTGGCTGGGCAGGCTGGAAGTCGGCAGCGTCAACGGTTCGGCCAGCAAGGTGCCGGCGACTTATCTGTTCCGTGCCGGGGGTGACCAGTCGGTGCGCGGCTATGCTTTCCAGTCACTGGGCGTCAATGAAGGCGGCGCCACGGTGGGCGGGCGCGTGCTGCTGACCGGCAGCAGCGAAGTTGTGCAATGGCTGACGCCTTCGTGGGGCGCCGCCGTGTTTGTGGATTTTGGTAATGCCGCCAATAGCTGGAAAGATTATGACCCGGTGCTGGGCTATGGCCTGGGCGCGCGCTTTCGCAGCCCGATAGGGCCGGTAGGCGTCGATATCGCCTATGGCGAAGAAACCAAGGAATACCGTTTGCACTTTAACCTGGGGGTGAATTTCTGATGTCATTGCTGCACTGGCTGTCACGACTATGCAGGTTAAGCCTGGTGAGCATGCTATGCCTGAGCCTGGCCATCACGCCGCAAATGGTCTGGGCCGCCAATGTCATGGTGGTCACCAGCCTGAAAGAGTTTGAAACCGACCTCGGCAACGCCACCCTCAAGGTCGAAGGCATCGCATCTGATATGCGGCTGGGAGTGACGCCGCGTGGCGAGCTGACAGTCTCCAGTTTCACTGCCAGACAAGTGACTTTGCAGTTCAAGCCCCAGCCGAAACCAGCCGCCAGCAGTGCCAAAACGGCGAGTGAGCCGCTGCCCAAACGTATCAATATCCCACTGCCCTTTCATCTGCTGTCTGGCAATATAGAGCGCCTGACCATCATACAGGGGCAAGCGACTTACCAGATAGAACAGATACGCTTTGACCTGGATGCCGACAACCAGGCCATGCAGTTCCGCATTGCCCAGGCGCACAGCCCGTGGGGGGAGATCAGCACCCAGTTCCAGATGCAAAATAGCGCGCCGTTTGCTTTGACTGGCTGGCTGGATGTACAGCAATCGCAAGGCAGCCTGCCCTATCATTTGCGTACCGAATTACACGGTGACCTGACCAGGCTGGAGATAGCCGCCAGCCATCACTACCAGCCAGATGCCAGGCCGTTCGCGATAGCACCTGCCACGCAGCAGGACGCAGATGTAGTGACAGTCAAAGCCAGCATAGGCCTGGATGAGGCGCGTAACAGCCATTTCCTGTTCCACCTGCAACAATTCCAGGCCAGGCATGTGCATCCGCAACTGGCGGGCCATATGGATTTAAAAGTCGTGGCTGATGGCAGCCTCACCGAGCAAGGAACCATACAGGTCAAGGTGGATGCCGGCGACAGCCGTTTGCAGTCACAGGCGCTGATCGTGCGCGGCACGGCGACATTGCAGGGCCAGCAACTCAGTCGGCTCGACCTGCTGGCGCAACTGGATAAAAACACTTTTACCCTGCGCACTGCGCAGCCGGCTGCGGCTAGTGGCACCCAGCTGAACTGGCAGGCCGACCTGCCCAACCTGGCGCAATTCATGCCGGGCTTTTCCGGCCAAGTCAAAGGTGATGGCATGGTTCAGCATCTTGCCGATGGCTTTCATGCTAAATACCGTCTGACCGGACAACAATTGCAGCTACCCAAAGGCCTGGTCATCGCCGGCTTTGAGCTACAGGGGCAGGCATCTGACAATCTGCAAGCGTCTATAGACCAGCAGGTCAAGCTGCATGGGCTGTCGCAACAGAACAGCCAGGGCACAGACAGCCCGCCGATAGAGGCAGAACTGAATTTAAAGGGCACGCTGGCTCAGCATCAACTCAGCTTGCAGATCAAGGATTCTGACCCCTCATTGCAACGCAATATACAGTTGGCCCTGAACGGCGCCTGGCAGAATGACAGCTGGCAGGCCCAACTCACACAATTGCAAGACGCCAGCGGCAAAGTCTTTAAGCTGGCTAGCCCGGCCAATATGTCATGGAGCACAGCACAAGGATTCGACCTGCAACAATTGCTGCTAAATGTCTACGCCGGGCAGCTGCAACTGGAAAAACTGCACTATCGTCCGGCACAGGCGCGTCCGGCACAGGCGGCGACCAGCTCTGGCCAGGCGGCCCAAATGATGCAGCTGCAATCGCGCGGTGCACTCAGGGATTTCCCGGTACAAGCCTTGCTGGCCTGGCTTGTGCCTGATCAAACCGCAGCGTTACCGGCAGACCATCTGCAATTATCCGCGCAATGGGATATGCAACTTGACCAGCGCCTGAATGGCTTTTTGCAATTGCAACGCAGCAAGGGCGACTGGCAGGTGTATGACATCAACCAGGCCCAATGGCAGGCGCTGGGCCTGCAAACACTGTCTGCCAACGTCAAGGCTGAAAACAACAAAGTGAGTGTAGAAAGCACGGTCAGCTCCGCTGACGCCATCAATCTGCAACTCTCAGCCAACACCGTGGTGACGCCCACGCCCGCAGGTTTTGTGATCAAGAACTCAGCCCCGGTCTCTGCCAGCCTCAAGGCGGATATCCGGCAACTGAACTGGTTTGCCAGACTGTTCTCCGACATACAACCGGCGGGCAGCCTGGCGGTAGACGCAAAGATCAGCGGCGTCATGGCAGACCCACAACTAAATGGCTCTATTCAAGGCGAATCCCTGGCATTACAAGTGCCTTCACAAGGGGTATGGCTGGAACAAGGGCGTTTGAACGCGACCATGGCGGGTGACAAGATCACTTTTAAGCAGATTCACTTTGCCGGTAAAAGCGGTGAATTGAATGCCACCGGCTTATTGGCTCTAAAGCAGCCTGACTGGCAACTGGATTTATCTGTACAGTTAAACAAGCTACAAGCACTTTCCAGAGTTGACCGCTGGGTGCAACTCAGTGGTGATACCAAGTTACATCTAACCAGTACAAACACCAATATCAGCGGCAACCTTAAAATCCATAAAGGCCTGTTTGAATTACCCAAGGGAGATAAACCGCAACTGGACGAAGATGTGGTGATCGAATCGCCAGAAAAAATGACTGCCGAGAAAAAGTCGCAGGTCAGTTTTCAGGGTTTCGGGCTGGATTTTGGCGACAAACCCGGCCTGCCGTTCAAGGAATCCGAACAGTTCATGTTGCGCGGCCAGGGCCTCAACGGTGCGCTGAGCGGTAAAATGCGGCTGGATGGCGCACTGGACGACCTGGCCGCCACCGGCACGCTGGAGGTGACCGGCACCTATCTGGCGTATGGTCAGTCGTTGAATATAGAAACCGGCAGGCTGATCTTCAGCGGCAAGCTGCCGAATATAGGCCTGGATATTCTGGCCACCCGCCAGGTAGAAGCCACCAAAGTCGGCATACAGATCAACGGCAGCATGCAGACGCCACAGCTGAAACTGGTCTCCAGCCCGGAAACCAGCAATGAGAACAAGATATCGCTACTGGTGCTGGGGCAACCGATGTCGGCGGTCGGTAGCAACGATATGGCCATGCTATCAGTGGCGGCCAGTGCCTTGCTGTCGCAAGGCGATTCGGTGTCATTACAAACCAAGATCGCGCAGACCATAGGCCTGGACAGCATAGATGTACGCGGCTCAGGAGCCACCAACTATGCGGTCAGCGTAGGCAAACGCATCAATAGCAAACTGGTGGTCGGCTATGAAAAAAGCATTGTCGGGCTACTAAATGTTGGTAAACTCACCTACCAGTTAACCAACCGTATCTCGATAGAGACCAGGACCGGTTCGGATAACGCGCTGGATGTGTTCTACGGTTTCAGCTTTGATTAATCCAGGAGGATGGCATGCATCAGGACAATAAAAATCCCCGGCTGGCAGTGTTGATCGATGCTGACAACACCTTTAACGTCATTCCTATCATCGATGAGCTGTTTGAAGAAATGTCCAAGTTCGGCGATATCAGTGTCAGGCGCATTTACGCCGACTGGACTTCAGACCATGTCAGACAGTGGAAACCGGTACTGCCCAAACACGCCATCCAGCCCATACAGCAATATGCCAATACCAAAGGCAAGAACGCCACTGACAGCGCCCTGATCATAGATGCCATGGACCTGCTCTACACCGCGCCGCTGGATGGCTTTTGCATAGTGTCCAGCGATAGCGACTTTACGCGGCTGGCGATACGTTTGCGCGAAGCCGGCAAATTCGTCTATGGTTTTGGCGAGAAGAAGACACCGGAATCGCTGCGCGCTGCCTGTAACCAGTTCGTTTATTTCGAGATCCTGCTGCAGGAGAAAAACGAAGAAGAATCTTCTAACCAAGTAGAAGCCGCCAGCAAACCCAGGCCAGATGCAGAGCAGATCACGCTGGTGCCCATAGGCAAAAAAACCAAACAGCAATTGGCCACTGATGCCAAGCTGGTATCACTGATACGTTCCGCCATCGAAGGGCTGTCGGATGAGACCGGCTTTGCCGCCATGGGTGCGGTGAAAAACCATATCGTCAAAAACTTTTCCGCTTTTGACTCACGCAATTACGGTTATACCAAATTCAGTGAACTGGTGAATGCCATAGGCCTATTCGAGTTAGACGACCAAAAACAGAAATTACGCGATAAACGAAAAAAATGACTGAACTCCTGATCCTTTATTATTCCCAGGGCGGTGCCGTGAAAGAAATGGCGCAACTGATCGCGCGCGGCGTAGAAAGCGTGCCTGGCGCCAAAGCCCGCGTGCGTACCGTGCCTAAGATCTCCGCTAATCATGAAGCGACCGAGCCGGACATTCCCGCTTCAGGCGCGCCTTATGCCACTTTACAAGACCTAGAAGAATGTGCCGGGCTGGCCTTGGGCAGCCCTACCCGTTTCGGCAATATGGCCGCGCCCATGAAATACTTTCTCGATGGCAGCACCAGCCTGTGGCTGAAAGGCGCATTAATAGGTAAACCGGCAGCCGTGTTCACTTCTACCGGCTCCATGCATGGCGGCAACGAGACCACGTTGCTGACCATGATGATCCCATTAATGCACCACGGCATGCTGCTGGTCGGCCTGCCCTACTCCGAACCGCAACTGGGCACCACCACCAGCGGTGGCACGCCTTATGGTGCCAGCCATATAGGCGGCGCCAGGGATGACCAGCCTATCACAGACGAAGAAAAAAAATTATGCCTGGCGCTGGGGAAACGCCTGGCCGAAACTGCACTCAAATTGCAATAACCGTTTACTGAGGAAACTTGTATGTCCGCCGCTCTCACCCGCGAAGCCCGCCAATTCCTGTTTGCCAACCGCCATGCCGTGTTGTCCACCTATTCAATGAAATATCCGGGCTACCCGTTCGGCGCCATCGCGCCGTTTGTCTGTAACCAGCAGGCCGAGCCGGTCATCCTGGTCAACGCCAGTGCCGAGCATGCCAAGAATATGCATGAAAATGCCAAAGTCTCACTGCTGGTATTCTCAGAAGCCGAAAACCGGCAGGCGCAACTGACGCTAATAGGTGAAGCCCTGCCTAGCGAAAAGAATGACGCTGACTTTCGCGCCCGTTACCTGCGCTACTTTCCCGACGCCGTGACTTATTATGACCTCGAGGAATTCCAGCTTTACCGTATACGCCTGGAACATGTGCGCTATATCGCCGGCCTGGGCCGCGTCGACTGGTTTGAAGGTGACAGCCTGAATGAAGAGCTGTCGGCCAGCATGCTGGCGGCGCAAGAATCCGGCATCGTCTCGCATATGAACGATGACCATATAGATAGCATGCTGGAATATTGCCAGCATATTCACGGCATCACCGCCGACCAGGCAGAAATGATAGGGCTGGATGCCGAAGGCTTTGATGTCAAATATACGCAAGGCGAAGAGAACTACGGCCAGTTGCGCTTTCAGTTTGAAAAACCGGTATTGAACGCGATGGATGCGCGCAAAGCCCTGGTCGCCCTCGCACAAGCCTGCAGATCATGAGTGCGACGATTTTAAAATGGGGCCGCCTGGGCGCCAGTGTCAGCCTGCTGGGTCTGATCGTGTTATGCCTGGGCTGGGAGATATTCTGGGCGCCGTTACGCAGCGGCGGCAGTTTGCTGTTTTTAAAGACCCTGCCTTTGCTGGCACCGTTGTTCGGTATCTTGCGCGGCAAACGCTATACCTACCAATGGTCTGGCATGCTGATCCTGTTTTACTTTACCGAAGGCGTAGTCAGGGCCTGGGCTGAATCCGGGGTCACGCGGGCACTGGCATGGACAGAGATCGTGTTGAGCCTGGTATTCTTTGCCAGTGTGGTGGCTTATGCCAAATACAGCGGGCGGCGTTACCAGCTTGGCTGATGCTCATGCATTACTTGCGCCAACGCTACGCTGTCATGCATAAATTCTTTCATCTGCCGACATAAACAAGCGCACTAAACCTTATATAATATCCGGCATGAAAATCCTGTTATCCAACGACGATGGCTACCTGGCTCCTGGCCTGGCAGCACTGGCGCAACACCTGAGTAAAATTGCCGATATCACGGTGGTAGCACCGGAACGCAACCGCAGCGGCGCCAGCAACTCGCTGACACTGGACAGACCCTTGAGCGTCAAACAGGCGGCCAATGGCTTTTTTTACGTCAACGGCACCCCTACCGACTGTGTACATATCGCGCTGACCGGGCTGATGCAGGAAATGCCTGATATGGTGATCAGCGGCATCAACGACGGCGCCAATATGGGTGACGACACTATTTATTCCGGCACGGTCGCGGCAGCCACCGAGGGCTATCTGCTGGGCATCCCTTCTATGGCCGTGTCCATGTCGCAGCACCAGCCCAGCCATTTTGAAACAGCGGCCAGCATCATGGTCGACCTGGTCCAACGCTTCAACCACAGCGAGATCCTTGAACCCACCTTGTTGAATGTCAATGTGCCGGATGTGCCTTTGAGCGAGATCAAAGGGCAGAAGATCACCCGCCTGGGCAAACGCCACAAGGCCGAGCCGGTGATACAGCTCAAGACCCCGCGTGGCGAAACCGTGTATTGGGTAGGCGCGGCCGGGCAACCGAATGACGGCGGCGAAGGCACTGATTTTCATGCAGTAGCACAAGGTTTCGTCTCGATTTCACCGATACAGGTAGACCTGACCAAACACTCACAGATCAACACCATGCAACAATGGTTACAAGCCAAGAATTAAGCACCATGGCAATTCCCAGAACTTCCAATAAAACCGGCATAGGCATGACTTCTTCGCGCACGCGCGAGCGCATGCTGACCCGTCTGCGTGAACAAGGCATACAGGACGAAGTCGTCATCAATGTCATGGCCGAGATCCCGCGCCATATCTTTGTCGACGAAGCCCTTTCCATCCGCGCCTATGAAGATGTGTCGCTGCCTATAGGCTATGGCCAGACCATTTCGCAGCCTTATATAGTGGCTAAGATGACGCAGATACTGCGCAACGGCAAACAGCTGAACAAGGTGCTGGAGATAGGCACCGGTTGCGGCTACCAGACCGCCGTGCTCTCGCGCGTCAGCAATGAAGTATTCTCGCTGGAACGCATACGGCCACTGGTCATGAAAGCCAGGACCCATTTGCGCGCGCTGAAATGCACCAATGTCAAACTGGACCATGCCGATGGCAGCGTAGGCCTTAAGGATTACGGCCCGTTTGATGCCATCATGGTCACGGCTGCTTCCAGCCATGTGCCGCAGGAACTGGTAGACCAGCTGGCCGTGGGTGGCCGCATGGTGATCCCGGTCGGCACCTCGGAACAGGTATTGCACCTGATTGAAAGGACCGCACAAGGCGTGCAGAAAACGGCGCTGGAACCGGTCAAGTTTGTACCATTATTAGGGGGAACCGCTTTATCATGAGATTACGCTCACTGCTGATTACCGGATTGACTGCCACCACCCTGGCAGCGTGTGCGCTTAACTCCCCCATGCCGCGCGCACCGGTCAGCAGCAGCACCAAAACGCCGGAGAGCAAACCAGCGGCACCAGTGTCTGTAGGCGCTAACCAGTACCTGGTGCAAAAAGGCGACAACCTGTACAGCATAGGCAGAAAATTCGGCGTCCCGCACCTGAAACTGGCCGAGATCAACCAGTTGCAGGCACCGTATGAGATACACGTAGGCCAGGTGCTCAACATCAACCCTAAAGCGGTGACCAGCGTCAGCAACAGCAATAGCAAAGCCGTAGAGAGTGCAGATGACGCCGAAGTAGTGACTTCAGCCATCACGCGCCCTGAATTCGCTCCTACGGGTGAAGCAGCCACCACAGCCGCGGCCAGCCCGGGCTTTGTGACCGAGACACCCAAAACCCCGGCTGAAGGCCAGGATATCGAAGCGATTGCCGACACGGATATCCAGTGGCAATGGCCGGTGGCCGGCAAAGTCAGTGCCGGCTTTGACCCGCAGATGAACAAGGGATTGAACATCACTGGTGCCGCCGGGCAGGCGATCAGCGCCGCCGGTGCTGGCAAGGTGATCTATAGCGGCATGGATGTACGCGGCTACGGCAAGCTGATCATCGTCAAGCACAACAGCAATCTGCTCTCGGTATATGCGCACCAGGGCAACTCTCTGGTCAAAGAAGGCACTTTTGTCACGCAGGGTGAAAAACTGGCGACACTGCCAGCAGCAAGCAATAACAAGCCGCCCATGCTGCATTTCGAGATCCGCCAAAAAGGCAAACCGGTAGACCCGGTCAGCTACCTGCCTGGCAATCCGGCTGCCAGCCCGGGCACGGCAGCCAATAGCGGCAATAGCTGACCTTGCGCTAGTAGGCTTTGCGCTTGCAGCACCTTTTGCTTCAGACCCCAGGGCCAGTCCCAGGGTCGACCTAAGCCCGGCTTTACAGCAGGGCAGTATCAGGCGGACAATCGCACAGTGTACAGCATGGTTGAGTTTGCGAAAGGAAAAGCGCTATGGATCCTGATCAGTTCGACAAGAACCGCGACATTCGCCCGGATAGCCCGTGGCAGGTATTGCAGGCCCTGGTCACCGTCACCCTTATCATCTGCGGCTTGCTAGGCATCGCCGTACACCTGTTCGGCTCCGGCGTGACGCCTTATGACTGGTGGTACTGGCTCACTGCCTCGGCTTTCAATACTGGGCTGGCAGTGCTGGCTGTGGTGGCAGTGATAGGATTCCACCGTTACAACTCCCATATCAGCAACCAGAAGCGGCGTTACGCCAGCAACCTGCCGGTGTATCTTATGATGGCAGTCGGCGTGTACTTCCTCTACCGCCTGCTGACCACCGGCCACTGGTAAAACGCTGCTATCAGCCAGTGCTGACTGGCTGATAGCCTATGCTCAGGCGACCTTGACTGCCGCTTCCTTAGCTACAGGAACCACGCCACAACGATTGATACCATTGATGATGGCCTGTATAGAAGCCGTCACGATATCGGGGTGTATACCCACGCCGTAACACACCCTGCCCTCGCAAACCACCTCGACAAATGCACAGGCCGAGGCCTCGCCGGCCGATGCACTGGCACCTATCGAACGCTCCTCAAAGCTGCGTACCTGCGCATGCACGCCTATGCTTTGCAAGGCATGGATGGCAGCATCCACCGGCCCGTTGCCCTGGCCGCTGAGTACGGTGGCTACGCCGTTGACAGCCACTGTCAGCCGTATGGCCTGGCCACCGTCCTGTGATTGCAGCTGATAGTCATTAAAACTCAGCGGTGTGGCTGCTTCGGTATAAGTGCGGTTAAACAATTGCCAGATATCCGTGGCCGTCACCTCGCTGCCATGGGCATCGGTATATTGCTGCACCACCCCGGAAAACTCGACCTGCAGACGGCGCGGCATCACCACGCCATACTGGCTTTCCATCAGGTAGGCGACGCCACCTTTGCCGGACTGGCTGTTGACGCGGATGATAGAGTCATAACTGCGCCCCAGGTCTTTTGGGTCTATGGGCAGGTAAGGCACATTCCACAGAGCATGCTCCTGCTGGCTGGCGAAGCCTTTTTTAATGGCATCCTGGTGCGAGCCAGAAAAAGCCGTGAATACCAGGTCACCGGCATAGGGATGACGCGGGTGTATATCGATCTGCGTGCATTCTTCAACCGTGCGCCCCACCGCATTCATATCAGAAAAATCCAGCCCCGGGTGCACACCCTGGGTGTACATATTCAGTGCCACGGTGACCAGGTCCACATTACCGGTGCGCTCGCCATGACCGAACAGGCAACCCTCGACGCGGTCGGCGCCGGCCATGATACCCAGCTCGGTCGCCGCCACTGCCGTGCCCCTGTCATTATGCGGATGCAGACTGAGGATCACGCTGTCCCGCCGTGCCAGGTGGCGGTGCATCCATTCGATCTGGTCTGCATAAACATTCGGCGTCGCCACTTCTACCGTCGCCGGGCAATTGATGATCACTTTGCGTGCTGGCGTCGCGCCCCAGGCTGCGGTCACCGCGTCACAGACTTCCCTGGCAAACTCAAGCTCGGTCGCGGTAAAGGTTTCCGGGCTGTATTGCAGTATGACTTCTGTCTCTGGCATCTCCGCTGCCATGGCTTTGACCAGTTTGACGGAATCCACCGCCATGGCTTTGACCTCGTCCTTGCTCATATTGAATACCACCTCGCGGAAAGTCGGCGAAATGGCATTGTAAATATGCACAATCACACGCCGCGCACCGCGCACCGACTCCATAGTGCGACGTATCAGGTGCTCGCGCGCCTGCGTCAGCACTTCTATGGTCACATCATCGGGAATATGCTGCTGCTCTATCAAGGTGCGCACAAAATTGAAATCCGTTTGCGAGGCAGAAGGAAATGCCACTTCGATCTCCTTGAAACCGATCTGGCACAACATCTTGAACATGCGCATCTTTTTATCCGCATCCATAGGCTCGAACAGCGACTGATTACCATCGCGCAGATCGGTACTCATCCACACCGGCGGTTTGCTGATCACTGCCGCCGGCCACTGGCGGTCTTGCAGCTGGACAGCTGGGAAAGGCTGATATTTCTGTGAAGGTTGTGCGTGCATATTGTTTTTCCTGAACTATAAATTCGATACCACACATGATAGGCGTTTCAGGAAAAATATTATTGCTATTTTTGTTTTAAATAGCTTTATATTGAAATTTAATTTCAATATATAAAAAATAAATGTAATATTATTTCAATTTAAAATTTAAAGAACAAATATTATGAAACTAGACCGTTTTGACAGGCTGATCCTGGACATCCTGCAAACTGATGGCCATATCAGCAACCAGGAGCTCGCCGAACGCATAGGCCTCTCGCCTGCCCCCTGTTTGCGCCGTGTCAAAGCGCTGGAACAGGCCGGGCTGATCACCGGCTACCAGGCATTGATAGATGCGAAAAAACTGGGGCTGAGCCTGATGGCGTTAATAGGTATTTCTATGGACCAGCATACGCCGGAACGTTTTGCCAACTTTGAAGCCAGCATAGTCAATGTGCCGGAAGTGCTGGAATGCCTGCTGATCACCGGCCAGCAGTCAGACTATTTATTGAAGGTAGCGGTCAGGGATATGGATGATTACCAGCATCTGCTGCTGCATAAGATCACCAGGATAGCTGGCGTGACCGGCGTGCACACCAGCTTTGTATTGCGCAATGTGATCGCGCGCGCCAGATTGCCTATCGTATAAAAACAAAAGCCATGCATGGCATGGCTTTTTGTGCACTGGTTAAAACAGATTATTTGTTTTTTGCGTCTTCTTCAGCATAGTGTTTGCGCACCTGTGTCATATCAAAATCACGCGCCCATTTGATGATTTCATCAAAGGCAGGGGCACCGATCTCACCGACTTGTGCATGGATACCTGCACGCTCGCGTATCACCAGCAGGCCAGGGATCTGTTTGACGTCAAAATAATCGGAAATTTCCGGGTCAGTTTCTGTATTGACCATGCCAAACACGATATCGGGGTGCTTTGCTGCGGCTGCTTCAAAGGTAGGTGTAAATGCCACACATGGATCACACCACGGTGCCCAAAAATCGACGATGACAAAATCATTGCTTTCAATGGTTTCTTTAAAATTCGCTTTAGTCAGCGTTATTACTGCCATGATATTTCCTGTTCCAATGGATTAATTTTTGTGCCGTTATTGTAGCAGAGGATACGACCGCCATTCACTATGCAGATAGCAAACTGCGCGTCTGCCTGTCTCTGTGCCGCAATGACGCACAAAGCCGCAACACTTGAATATCATTTCACCTGAGGTATGATGAAGCCAGGAAGTGAGGACGACCCCACCGCTCCATGTTTTCCAGAGACGACGTTCTCCAGGGACGACCCTGACTTAATCTGAAAGGAAATGTTGTATGGCTTGGTTTATTCTTGTGATTGCAGGATTATTTGAAGTGGGTTGGGCCATAGGCCTGAAATATACCGATGGTTTCAGCAAGCTATGGCCTACCGTGGGCACTGTGCTAGCCATGATCATCAGCATAGGTTTGCTCGGCCTGGCGATGAAAACCCTGCCTGTAGGCACTGCCTATGCCATCTGGGTAGGCGTTGGTGCCATAGGCACCGTGATATTAGGCATGATACTGTTTGGTGAACCGGCCACGCCGTTGCGCATAGGCAGCCTGGTGCTGATCGTGGCAGGGATCGTGGGGCTTAAAATAGCGGCCCTGGTCTAATTTTTTGGGCCATGAAAAACGTAAATGGGTGCAGCCGCACCCATTTACTGAAGCCTGTTGAATAAAGGCCTGTGTAGTAAAGTCATGTTCAATAAAGACCTGTGCAATAAAGAAAGGATGAGCGATGTTACTTTATGTAGATGCCGACTATCTTTCACCCTACGCCATGTCGGCGTTTGTCGCACTGCGTGAAAAAGGCCTGACCTTTGAGCTGCGCCTGTTAGACCTTAAACATGGTGAACAATCTTCGCCCACCTACGCCGAAATCTCCCATACCCAAAGAATTCCCGCTATCGTCGATGACGACTTCAGCTTGTCCGAATCATCCGCGATCAGTGAATATCTTGATGAATGCTACATAGGCCCTAAACTGTATCCGCTAGCCCTGTTGCAAAGAGCACAGGCGAGATCGCTGCAGGCCTGGTTGCGCAGTGACCTGCTGCCTATCCGCGAAGAACGCTCGACCGAAGTGGTGTTCCTCAACCGTTCGCCACAGCCATTATCGGCCAAAGCACAAGCGGCAGCCAATAAGCTATTTCACGCTGCGGCGCAGTTATTGCAACCTGGCCAGCTAAATTTGTTTGAGCAATGGTCTATCGCAGATACCGACCTGGCACTCATGATCAACCGCCTGGTGCTGGCCGGTGACCCGGTGCCTGAATACCTGGCCGATTATGCGACAGCACAGTGGCAACGCGCCAGCGTACAGGATTGGGTCAACCTGCCCAGAAGCATTACATAACCTATGGGCATAAAAAAGTGCGATAGGTGGTTAGCCTTCGCACTTTTACAAGATCGCTCTTTTACCTCAGCGCAGAAAATACTTCAGCATAGGAAATATCTGGCTGCAGTGAAATTCAGCTTGCCTGGCCCTACTGCCAAGACTACTGCCTATTAAACGATAGGTTTTTCCCAGGCTCCATCAAAAAACAATTCGCCCAGTGGCTGACGGTTACGTGCGGCCAGCTCGCGTTCTTTCACCTCGTCAGACAAGGTGTCTGCTGGCGCCTGGTAACCCACAGTCACCATAGGCAAGATCTGGTAGCGCTCTGGCACTTTAAAGCTGGCACGCGCTTTATCGGCGTCAAAGCCGCCCATCTGGTGCGCCATTAAACCTGATGCAGCGGCCTGCAGGCACAAGTTCTCAGTCGCAGCACCGGTGTCATACGGCGCCCATTTGTTAGGTTTGCCATTAGCGCGGAAAACAGTATCGGCGCAGATCAGCAGCAGCACCGGCGCATTGACGGCCCAACCCTGGTTACCCGGCACCAGGCAATCAAACGCAGCCTGCCAGGCCTGCATGTTATCGGCCTTGTTACACACCACATAACGCCAGGGCTCATCACCAAAACAGGAAGGCGCCCAGCGTGCTGCTTCCAGCAGGCTGATGATCTGCTCCTTGCTCACTGGCTTGCTGGCATCATAGGCGCGGCCGCTCCAGCGGTTGGCAATGATGTCATGGATAGGCTGTTGGGTGGTCGCTGGCTTAGGTATGGTCATAGATCCTCACGGTAATTGTTACAGTTGTTTTTTCAAAGTGTAAAGCAGTTCTAAAGCCTGCTTGGGCGTTAAATCATCGGGTTGTATGCTTTCTAAAGCTGCGACCACGCTATGCAATGGCGGTTCCTCCGCCGGCTGTGCGGCAGCAAACAAGTCATTTTGTGGCGTGGCAGCAAACGTCTGGTTCTCCAGTTGCTGCAATTTGCGCTTGGCCAGTTGCACCACTGACCTGGGGATACCGGCCAGTTGCGCCACCTGTATGCCATAACTCATGGTCGCCGCGCCTTCTTCTACCTTATGCAGAAACACGATGCCCTGGCCATGCTCCACCGCATCCAGATGCACATTCGCCGCGTGCTTGGCTTCATCAACGATACGCGTCAGCTCAAAATAATGCGTGGCAAACAGGGTCAGTGACTTGTTTTTTTCCAGCAGTTGTTTGGCGACTGCCCAGGCCAGGCTCAGGCCATCAAAAGTGCTGGTGCCACGGCCTATCTCATCGAGCAGCACCAGGCTGTTGGCACTGGCATTATTCAGGATATTGGCAGTTTCTGTCATTTCCACCATAAAGGTAGAACTGCCACCGGCCAGGTCATCCGAAGCGCCGATACGGGTGAAGATGCGGTCTATCTCGCCTATCACCGCAGTTTGCGCAGGCACAAAACTGCCACAATACGCCAGCAATACGATGAGCGCAGTCTGCCGCATAAAGGTAGATTTACCACCCATGTTAGGGCCGGTGATCAGCAGTAGCTGGCGATAAGGGTTGAGCGTCACATCATTTGCCACGTAAGGCTGGGCGATACTCTCAACCACAGGGTGGCGGCCAAGCTGGATATCGAGGCCGCAATCGCTGCGGAATTGCGGTTGCACGTAATTGAGCGCCCGCGCCCGCTCGGCAAAACAGGCGAGCACGTCCAGGCTGGCGACTGCAGTGGCGATACGCTGCAAGGCCGTGATATGCGGCAACAGCGCTTCCAGCACCTGCTCATACAACATTTTTTCACGCGCCAGTGCGCGCTCGTTGGCGCTCAGCACCTTGTCCTCAAACGTTTTCAGCTCAGGCGTGATAAAACGCTCTACATTTTTCAGTGTCTGGCGGCGGCGGTATTCTGCCGGCGCACTCTCTGCCTGCAGGCGGCTGATCTCGATATAAAAACCATGCACGCTGTTATATTCAACCTTGAGGTTGGCAATGCCGGTCCTGGCTTTTTCTGCCGCCTCGAACTGCAATAAAAAGTCGCCGTGGTCGGTTTGCAAGGCACGCAACTCATCCAGCTCGGCATCATAGCCATTGGCGATCACCCCGCCTTCACGCAGGATAGCAGCAGGCTCGGCCTGTATGGCCTGCACCAGTATCTGCAAAGCTTGCGCAGGCACCTGCAACTCGGCGAGCAGGTCCAGCAGCAAGGCAGACTGCACATGCGGCAGCACTCGCGCCAGCGATGGCAACTGCAACAGGCTATCGCGCAACCCTGACAGATCACGCGGCCGCGCACTTTTTAGCGCCACCCGCGCTGTCATGCGCTCAATATCGCCTATGGGGTGCAAAGCCTGCTGTAAATTGCTCTCCAGAGATTGCGTCAACAGCTCATCCACCGCCAGGTGGCGTTGCTGGATCACCTGCTGATTGCGCAAGGGATGATGTAACCAGTGGCGCAACAAGCGCGCGCCCATCGCTGTTTGCGTTGAGTTCAGCAAAGAATATAAAGTCGGGCTGGCCTCACCACGTATGGTGGTATCGATCTCCAGATTGCGGCGGGTAGCCGCATCAAGTTGCAGATAATGGTTGGTCTGCTCAACCCGCAAGCCAGTGATATGCGGCAACGCCGTGCGCTGGGTGTGTTTGACATAATCGAGCAAAGCGCCAGCCGCAGCCACCGCCACCGGCATCTCGCCACAACCAAATCCGGCCAGGTCATGGGTATTGAACTGCTGCGAGAGGCTGCGCTGCGCCGATTCCTGGTCAAACTGCCAGGGCGCCAGCCGTTTCTTCGCGCAACGTGCCTGCTGCAACACCTCAGACACATGGTCCTCGCCGGTGATCAGCTCGGCCGGATGTATGCGCTCTAGCTCCTGTGACAAATGCCCGGGCGCGATCTCGCTGAGAACAAACTCACCGGAAGCCAGATTGAGCCGCGCCAGCCCCAACACACCATCGCCTTTGGCAATACACAACAAGGTATTGTCGCGGGTCTCATCCAGCAGCGCCGCATCGGTCAGCGTGCCTGGCGTTAAAATCCGCGTCACTTCGCGCGCCACCGGCCCTTTGGAGGTCGCTGGATCACCGACCTGCTCGCAAATGGCAACCGCTTCACCCATTTTTGCCAGCTTGGCCAGATATTGTTCCGCCGCATGGTAAGGCAAACCGGCCATTTTGATAGGCTCGCCATTGCTGGCACCGCGACGGGTCAGCGTAATGCCCAGCAGGCGCGAGGCTTTTTCGGCGTCCTCAAAAAACAGTTCGTAAAAATCGCCCATGCGGTAAAACAGCAGCATATCGGGATACTGTGCTTTGAGCGCCAGGTATTGGCGCATCATGGGGGTGTGGTTTTCGAAGGCCATGCGGGAGGATAGATTTATAAAAATGATGAGTAGAAAAAGCTGTTGTATCTTACAACAAAAGCGGCATTTTTCAGTGGGAGATTGTTTGAATAACTTAGAGGGGGATGTTCGCTGCAGCAGATTGGAATGACGGCGTGGGTGGTCAAGGGCATTAGCTTGATTCGAATATTGAGCAATGACTGCATTTCCTGTGAAACTCTAATCGGTATTTCTTTGGAAGTTTTGCGCTCTGCTTCAGCTTTTTCTTTCGCCTCTAGGCGAGTTACTTTTCTTTGCTTGCCCAAAGAAAACGTAACCAAAAGAAATGCACCCTAGCTTCCGCTTTTTCCCTGCGTTGCTCGTCAACGTGGGCGTCCAACGAAACTCGCCCTAGCGGCTTGCACAAAACGCAAGCCACCGCGGAACTCGAACAGACGCTGGCCGACCCCTCCCACGCTGACTGCGCTACTCGGCGCGTCAGATAGGGGCCCAAAGTCAACACCACCCCGATGGGCCATTAGTGAAACGCCATGAGTAGAGGGCGCTTAGCAACTGCGCTTTTGATTTGTTTTATTGCGCTAGTCGAGCGGGATACGATATGAGAAAGCCCACCACACTAACCGCGTAGTGTCTTTCCGGGTCCCCTATCTGACGCGCCGAGTAGCGGAGTCAAAATAAGGAGGAAGGGAGCGACTGTCTGAGCTCCGCAACAAGCCACGCAGTGTGTGGCTTGTCAGGGCGAGTTTCGCGACCGCTTATTTTGACGAGCAACGCAGGAAACAAGCGGATGCTAGGGTGCCCTTTCTTTTGGTGCCTTTTCTTTGGGAACGCAAAGAAAAGGCACTCGCCTAAAGGCGAAAAAGAACGTTCCAATTATCCAAAGAAAAGTAACTCGCCGAGAGGCAAAATAAAATGCTAAAAAAGAGCACCGAACACCAGCATCTAACCATCAGCACAGAACTATCCAAAGAAATACCGATTAGCACATCGCAGCAAATGCACTCTTCGCCCATCCGCCAGCCACAAAAAAACCCGGCTATCACTAACCGGGTTTTTTCCAACACTAATCAGCGTTACGCCTCTAATGTCGGTGTCTTGATCCGCTCCGTCAAATGCGGTGCGATCACCTGCAACATCTGCCCAAACACCTTAGGGTTGGCGGCAACAATATTACCGGTGCGCAACCAGCTCTCGTTACCCTCAAAATCGCCGACTATCCCACCTGCTTCCTGCACCAGCAAGGCGCCGGCAGCAATATCCCAGGGTGACAGGTTGATCTCAAAGAAACCATCAGAAAAGCCTGCCGCTACATAAGCCAGGTCAAGTGCAGCGGAGCCTGGGCGGCGCAGGCCTGAGGTCTTCTTGGCCATATCGCGGAAAATATTGATATAGGTCTCAAGGTAGCTGAAATCCTTGAACGGGAAGCCAGTAGAAAGCAAAGCTTCTTGCAATCTGGCACGCTGAGTCACACGGATACGGCGATTATTCAGAAATGCACCGCTGCCTCTGGTAGCAGTGAACAGGTCATTACGCACCGGGTCATAAATCACCGCTTGCGTGAGTACGCCTTTTTCTTGCAGAGCAATGGAAATACAGTAAGCTGGGAAACCATGCAAGAAGTTGGTGGTGCCATCCAGTGGATCTATGATCCAGATGCTTTCTGCTTCAGAATTAGTTTTACCACTCTCCTCACCAAAAAAACCGTGTTTTGGGTAGGCATCTTTCAGAATATCTATGATCGCTTGTTCGGCCCCGCGGTCGACTTCGCTGACAAAGTCGTTAGTATCCTTTTGCGCGATTTTTAAGGCGCCAATATCCTGGGCGGCACGGTTAATGATTTTGCCTGCTTCACGCGCGGCGCGAATGGCGACATTTAGGGTAGGATGCATGCTGTGTTTGGGAGGATCAACTGATAAAATAGCATTTTAACGTTTAATCATGCGTTCACAAAATGAATTGAATGATTAGGCCTCAGTTTCATCACCTCAAGCAGCCAGACTCATGACCACCCTGTTTAATAATATCCGTATTGTACTTTGCCAGACCAGCCATCCCGGCAACATAGGCTCGACTGCCCGCGCCATGAAAACCATGGGGCTGGACCGTCTTTACCTGGTGCGACCCAAACACTTCCCCGACCCTGAGGCGACCTCTCTGGCGGTGAATGCAGCTGGCGTACTTGAAACTGCAGTGGTGACACAGACATTGGAACAAGCGCTGGCCGACTGCCAGTTTGTGATCGGCGTCAGCGGTAAGGAGCGCTCGCTGTCGCAGCAGGTGATGACGGTGCGCGAAGCGGCGCAGGTGGTGAAGACCACTGCAGTGCAAAGTCAGGTCGCGCTGGTGTTCGGCACCGAGATGAGCGGTCTCAGCAATGCTGAAGCCGATCTGTGCCATGTATTGGCTACTATTCCCGCCAACCCGGAATACACTTCGCTCAACCTGGCGCAGGCGGTACAGATCATGAGTTATGAAGTGCGCATGGCCCTGACAACCGGTGAACTGCATTATCAGGAAAAAGCTGCCGAGCTGGCGACGCAGGATGAGCTGGAACGCTTTTATGAGCATATGCGTGAGGTGCTGGAACACATAGGCTATATCAACCCGCGTGCACCGAAAAAACTGTTTGAGCGCCTGCGCCGTTTATACGGCCGCACCCGGCTGGAAAAAGAAGAGGTGAACCTGTTGCGCGGGATACTGACGCTGTCGGTCAACCCTAAAAAACACGACAAATATTAACCACCCAAGTTTGGCTATCGGGCCGAGCCCGGCCGGTTAACAGTTGCGCGTGGCTCCCCTGGCAGCCTGTTTGTTGCGGGCACGGCTTTGCACCCGGCCAACAGCCGGCTTTGCAGTAGTGGCAACAAGTTATGGCATAATGCGCGCATGTTTGATCACCTCAAAGAAGATATCTCGATTGTGTTTGACCGCGACCCGGCGGCACGTACCCATTTTGAGATCCTGACCACTTATCCGGGCGTACATGCCCTGATCATACACCGCGTTAGCCACTGGCTATGGACCCACCGCTTATACTGGTTAGGCCGCCTGCTCTCGCATTTTGGCCGCTGGATCACCGGCATAGAGATACACCCTGGCGCTGTGATAGGCCACCGCGTGTTTATCGATCACGGCATGGGCGTGGTAATAGGCGAAACCGCCATTATCGGCGATGACTGTACCTTGTATCACGGCGTCACGCTGGGCGGCACCAGCTGGAATAAAGGCAAACGCCACCCTACGCTGGAGACCGGCGTGGTGATAGGTGCTGGTGCGAAAGTGCTGGGCCCTATCACCATAGGCAAAAATGCCAAGATAGGCTCCAATGCGGTGGTGGTCAAAGATGTGCCCCCAGGGGCGACAGCGGTCGGCATTCCTGCCCGTATCCTGGAAGAAGAAAAAACCAAACAGCGGCAGAATGCAGCTCAAAAAATGGGTTTTAGTGCCTATGCGGTCGGCAACGATGAAAATGATCCCATGATCAATGCCATCAATAGCCTGCTCGACCATGCACACAAACAGGAAGCAGAGCTGGCTGAATTAAAAGCACAACTAGCCAAGCTTAGTGATGCTGAAACCGAGTCTGGTGTCGGTGAAGCTTTCGCCAAGAAACCTGAATAAGAACCATTCCCAACACCAGTAAACACGCGGGTTGCAGCAGGATTTAATCGTTGAACTTTTCACCCGTAATAATTGACTAAATTAGTAGGTTATTATACAATTTGAGTCTGTTTTAAAAGGTGTTACATAGATGCGATTAACCACTAAAGGACGTTTTGCAGTCACAGCCATGCTGGACATAGCGCTTTATGAGGCTGACAAACCGATCACATTGGCTGGTATCAGCGAACGTCAGAGTATTTCCCTCTCCTACCTGGAACAGTTGTTCAGCAGGTTGCGCAAGCAAGGCCTGGTTTCCAGCGTACGTGGCCCCGGTGGCGGCTACCGCATCGCCAAGGCGCATGCCGAGATTTCTGTCTCTGACATTATTACCGCAGTGGATGAGCAGATAGACGCGACCCAGTGTGGCGGCAATGAAGATTGCCATGACGAAGGCCGTTGCATGACGCACGAACTCTGGGCTTCACTGAATGGCAAGATACTCGATTACCTGTCTGGCGTGAGTCTGGCCGACATGGTTGAGATGCAGAAGAAAAAAGGCGCGGGTACCGTGCATTTTTCACCACGTAAATGTGGTTCTGAAGCCACGCTTGCAGCTTAAGGCTGATCAAACACGCATGAACACGGTTTATCTCGACCACAACAGCACGACCGCTTTGAAACCTCAGGTTTTGCAAGCGATGCTGCCGTGGTTGACTGCAACAGCGGGCAACGCCACTAGCCGCCACGTCTATGGCCGCAACGCACGCGATGCGGTTGAAGCCGCCAGAAAACAGATCGCAGACTGTGTAGGAGTGCAAGCATCACAGGTGGTGTTTACCTCAGGTGGTACCGAAGCCAATAACTTCGCCATCAAAGGCATAGCGGCCAACCTGGCGCCTGCGCAATTGCTGGTCAGTGCTATTGAGCACCCTTGTGTATCGCGCCCGGCACTCGCTTTAGCCTGGCAGCAGTGGCAGGTACAAACGCTGCAGGTCGATGCCAACGGTGTGCTGGACCTGGCAGATGCTGAACAAAAGTTAGCGACCCGCACCGGCCTGGTTTCAGTCATGCTGGCCAACAACGAGACCGGTGCATTACAGCCGGTTGCCGAACTCGCGGCACTGGCAAAAGCGCATGGTGCTTTGTGCCATACCGATGCGGTGCAGGCGTTTGGCAAGTTGGAGGTGGATTTTTGTGCACTGGGTGTCAGTGCCATGACCATCTCCAGCCACAAGATAGGCGGCCCGGTGGGTGTAGGTGCACTGATACTGGATAAGCGCGTGGATATCGCCCCGCTGTTACATGGTGGTGGCCAGGAGCGCGGCCTGCGCAGTGGCACTGAAAATGTGGCTGGTATCGTAGGCTTTGCCGCAGCATGCAAACTGGCCGTTGAGACATTGAAAACGCGTAGCGCGACCCAAACTAGTTTACGTGGTCAGCTTGAAACAGGTTTGCAGACCTTGGGTGCGACCATGTTTGGCCAGCAGGCCAGCAGGTTGCCTAACACCAGTTTTTTTGCCATCCCCAATATCGAGGGTGAAACACTGGTGACGGCACTGGATAAAGCCGGTTTTGCCGTGGCAAGCGGTTCCGCCTGCTCCAGTGACAGCACAGAACCCAGCCATGTATTACTGGCGATGGGTGTAGAAGCAGACCTCGCACGCGGTGCAGTGCGCGTCAGTGTCAGTGACAGCAATAGCGAAGCTGAAATACAGGGATTTTTAAAAGCGTTGCAACAGGAAGTGAAACGCTTAAAAGGATTAAGTGCCGTTGCGGCATAAGATTTTTATTGAAAGAGCATGAAACATGTCTGATAGAAAGCCGATATACCTGGATTACTCTGCGACCACACCGGTAGACCCGCGTGTTGCGAAGATCATGATCCCATTTTTGACCGAAGACTACGGCAACCCTGCTTCACGCAGCCACCCATATGGCTGGACAGCCGAAAAAGCGGTTGAAAACGCACGTGAAGAAGTCGCCAAACTGGTGAATGCCGACCCACGCGAGATCGTGTGGACCTCAGGCGCGACCGAATCTAACAACCTGGCCATCAAAGGCGCTGCCCACTTTTATGCTGCTGGCAAAGGCAAGCACATCATCACGGCAGCCACTGAACACAAAGCGGTGCTGGATACCGTGCGTGAACTTGAACGCGAAGGTTACGAAGCGACCTATCTGCAACCTGAAGCTGATGGCCTGATCAATATCGAGACTTTCAAGGCCGCTATCCGCCCTGACACCGTGCTGGCTTCCATCATGCTGGTGAACAACGAGATCGGCGTGATCCAGGATATCACAGCACTGGGTGATATCTGCCGTGCCAACAATGTGATCTTCCACGTCGACGCCGCGCAAGCGACCGGTAAAGTGGTGATAGATCTGGAAAAACTGCCAGTCGACCTGATGAGTTTTTCTGCGCACAAAACCTATGGCCCTAAAGGTGTAGGTGCACTTTATGTACGCCGCAAGCCGCGTATCCGTATCGAAGCGCAAATGCACGGCGGCGGTCATGAGCGCGGCATGCGTTCCGGCACGCTGGCGACACACCAGATCGCCGGCATGGGCGAAGCTTTCCGCATCGCACGCGAAGAAATGGCCAGTGAGAATGAGCGTATCCGCATCTTGCGTGACCGCCTGCTGCACGGCCTGCTGGATATAGAAGAAACATATGTCAACGGTGACCTGGACAACCGCGTACCGCATAACCTTAACGTCAGCTTCAACTTTGTTGAAGGCGAATCACTGATCATGGCGATCAAAGACATCGCGGTGTCATCCGGTTCTGCGTGTACTTCAGCCAGTCTGGAACCCAGCTACGTCTTGCGTGCCCTGGGTCGCTCAGATGAGCTGGCACATAGCTCTATCCGTTTCAGCATAGGCCGTTTCACTACCGAAGCCGATGTTGATTACACCATAGACCTGTTGAAGAGCAAGATAGGCAAATTACGTGAACTTTCCCCATTATGGGAGATGTTCAAAGATGGCATTGATTTGTCCAAAGTAGAATGGGCAGAACATTAAAATCGTTCTTTGCTGCGCTGACGGTGTTATCGGCAAGCTCATTTAGATTTACTAAACGTCGCTTACCTCTGCCTAGTCAGCACAGCAAATCGACGATTTTACAAAATAAAAATTGATCTTTGACCGCCTGGCGGCGTTGTCAGATAGCTTGTTTAGAAAAACTAAACGGCGCTATCCTCCGCCTTGCCAGACAGTCAGATCTTCAATTTGTTAAAGAATAGAAGTTTAACCAAAAATTAAAAAGCGAAACAAAATCAAGGCGGTGAGGCGCAAAAAGTACGTTTAGTACGGCAAGCTTAACCAACGCAGAGTTTGTACAGCATTTTAATTTTAAAGGAGTGTGAAATGGCTTATAGCGACAAGGTACTGGACCACTACGAAAACCCACGTAACGTTGGTTCCCTGGATAAGAACGACCCTACAGTAGGCACCGGCATGGTGGGTGCTCCGGCATGCGGCGACGTGATGAAACTGCAGATCAAGGTCAATACGGCTGGCGTGATCGAAGATGCCAAGTTCAAGACCTATGGTTGCGGTTCGGCGATCGCATCGAGCTCACTGGTCACCGAATGGTTAAAAGGCAAGACGCTGGACCAGGCGCAGGAAATCAAGAATTCAGCGATTGCTGAAGAGTTGGCGCTGCCGCCGGTCAAGATCCACTGCTCAGTGCTGGCAGAAGATGCAATTAAATCTGCGATTGCTGACCTGAAATCCAAACAAGGCAAATAAGATGGCGATTACCCTGACAGAAACTGCAGCTCAACGCGTAGAAAAATTCCTGGCCAACCGTGGCAAAGGGATAGGTCTACGCCTGGGCGTGAAAACCACCGGCTGTTCCGGCATGGCTTACACACTGGAATTTGTCGATGACATGCAGCCGGAAGACAGCATGTTTGAAAGCTATGGGGTGAAAGTGATCGTCGACCCGAAAAGCCTGGTGTATATCGATGGCACCGAGCTGGATTTCACCAAGGAAGGCTTGAACGAAGGTTTCAAGTTCAACAACCCGAATGTGAAAGACGAGTGTGGTTGCGGCGAGTCATTCACGGTTTAGGCCGTGTGCTGAGTTGCTGCTTTCACCGCTCGCCTGGCCTGCCCCTGCACTAGATTTTGCATAATCCTTTTTGCTTACGCTGCTAACCATGCAAAATTACTTTGCCTTATTCCAGCTGCCACAGCAGTTCAATATAGCGCCGGCAACGCTGGATACTAACTACCGTAAATTGCTGGCCGAAGTGCATCCGGACAAGTTTGTGAATGGTTCTGCTGCAGAGCGCATGCAGTCCATGCAACTGGCCACTTTAGCCAATGAAGCTTACCAGACGCTGAAACAGCCGACTGCGCGCGCCAGGTATTTATTGCAACTGGCAGGCGTCGCGACTGACGAAGAGAAC
This sequence comes from Methylophilus luteus, assembly GCF_042676265.1. Taxonomy (NCBI): domain Bacteria; kingdom Pseudomonadati; phylum Pseudomonadota; class Betaproteobacteria; order Nitrosomonadales; family Methylophilaceae; genus Methylophilus; species Methylophilus luteus. Next base: position 398,632 of record NZ_JBHTKB010000001.1, on the reverse strand, counting down.
AACACCGCCATGCCGGCTGATTTCCTCATGGCGCAAATGGAATGGCGCGAAGCGATGGACGACGCCAGGTCTGCCAAAGACATAGCCGCGCTGGATGCGCTGCTGGCAGAGATGAAAGCACAAGCGCTAGCCCTGCAACAGCAAGTGGCCGACCAGATCACCCAGGCGCCCGAACAGGCAGCCATGACAGTCCGCAAACTGCAGTTTATTGATAAAGTGAGTGGTGATGTGCATGCATTGATCGCTCAGTTGGAAGATTAAGTTTCATGGCCTTATTACAGATCTCCGAACCAGGTATGTCCCCTGCCCCGCACCAGCACAAGCTGGCGGCAGGCATAGACCTGGGCACGACCAACTCGCTGGTGGCGACGGTACGCAGCGGCATGAGTACGGTGCTGCATGATGAACATGGTCATGCCCTGCTGCCTTCCGTGGTGCGTTACCTGGAGGACGCTGTCATCGTCGGCCACGAGGCACAAGCGGCGCAAAGCCAGGACCCGGTCAACACCATAGTCTCGGTCAAACGCTTTATGGGCCGTGCTTTAAACGATATCACCGACAGGGCGCATATCCCTTACCATTTTGTCGAGAATGCTTCTTCGCAAGGCATACTGGAGCTGAAAACCCGCGCCGGCCTGAAAAGCCCGGTAGAGATTTCGGCAGATATCCTGAAAGCGTTGAAACTGCGCGCCGAGAAAGCCCTGGGCGGCGAACTCACCGGCGTGGTCGTCACGGTACCGGCTTATTTTGACGATGCGCAACGCCAGGCGACCAAAGACGCCGCCAGGCTGGCCGGCCTCAATGTATTACGTTTGCTCAACGAGCCCACCGCGGCTGCGGTCGCCTATGGCCTGGATAATGCCGCCGAAGGTATTTATGTGATCTATGACCTGGGCGGTGGCACTTTCGATATCTCTATCCTGCGCCTGAGCAAAGGCATCTTTGAAGTGCTCGCCACCAATGGTGACTCAGCGCTGGGCGGTGATGATTTCGATCATAGGATCTATTGCTGGCTGCTGGACCAGGTGCGCAGCAAGACGCAAGACTTCAAGCCGCTGACTGAAGCCGACACGCGCTTGCTGTTGACCAAATCGCGCCAGGCCAAAGAATGGCTGACCGACAACCATGAAGCGAATATCCTGTGCAAACTCAGCAATGGTGCACTGGTTGATGAAACGCTGACCGTGACCCAATTTATCAGCCTGACCGACAACCTGGTCAGCAAGACCTTGAGCCCTACCCGCAAAGCCATGCGCGATGCCGGCCTGAGCGTGCAAGAGATCAATGGCGTGGTGCTGGTAGGCGGGGCGACACGCATGCCGCATATCCGTCATGCAGTGCAGGCATTCTTTCAGCAGGAACCGCTGACCAATCTGGACCCGGATAAAGTCGTTGCCCTGGGTGCCGCGATACAGGCCAATGTGCTGGCCGGCAACCGCACTGAAGAAGATCTATTGCTGCTGGATGTGACGCCGTTGTCACTGGGACTGGAAACCATGGGTGGACTGGTGGAAAAAGTCATTCCACGTAACTCTACACTGCCTATCGCCCGCGCGCAGGATTTCACCACTTATAAAGATGGCCAGACCGCGATGGCGATACACGTGGTGCAAGGCGAACGTGAACTGGTCGCCGACTGCAGGTCACTGGCGCGCTTTGAGTTGCGTGGCATCCCGGCCATGGCTGCCGGTGCCGCGCGCATACGCGTGACTTTCCAGGTTGATGCTGACGGCCTGCTTTCTGTCAGTGCGCGCGAGCAGACCAGCGGCGTTGAAGCAAATATCACGGTCAAGCCTTCTTATGGCCTCAACGAAGACCAGATCACCAGCATGCTCAGGGATTCGTTCGGTGCCGCCGAAAGTGACAAGGCCGCACGCATGCTGCGTGAAGCCACGGTAGACGCCCAACGCCTGATAGAAGCGATACAGGCGGCGCTGGCTGAAGATGGCGCCACCTTGCTCACGCAAGCTGAGCGTGACAGCATACAGGCGCATCTGGATGCCTTGCACAGCTTGTGCCAGGGCAGCGATAGCCTGGCCATCAAACATGGCACTGAAGCCTTGAATCAAGCGACAGAGGACTTTGCGGCCAAACGCATGGACGCCTCTGTACAAAAAGCCCTCGCGGGTAAAAACCTGGACTCTCTGGAACTGTAATATGCCTAAAATCACCATACTCCCGCACGCTGAACTCTGCCCGCAAGGTGCAGTGATAGAGGCTGAGCAAGGCACTTCTATCTGTGACGCGCTACATAATCATGATATTGATATCGATAGCGCCTGTGGCGGTGTCTGTGCCTGTACCACTTGCCATGTCGTGGTGCGCGAAGGCTTTAAAAGCCTGAACGAGATCGAGGAAGACGAAGAAGATATGCTGGACCGCGCCTGGGGCTTGCAGCCGTTCTCGCGCCTGTCCTGCCAGGCTATTCTGCAGGAGGCCGATGTAACGGTGGAGATCCCCAAATACAGTATCAACCTGGCCAAAGAAGGCCACCAATAAAATAAGCTATGCATAAAAAAAGCCGATGTTCACATCGGCTTTTTTATTACACGCTGCGACTCAATCAGCCGACGTAAGTATCATCCAGGAATTTCACCTTGCCGTTAGAGATATCGTAGATAGCACCGACGATGGCGATCTGCTTGCTTTGTATCATGTCATCGACGATATCGCTGCTGCGTATGATGGTATCTATCTGGTACCTGACGTTCAATTCGTTGATCTTTTCAACAAAGTCAGGGTTCTTGGAATTACGTTGTGCGGCATCGGCCACGGTTTTTTCATGACGGATCGCCGGTTTGATCAGGTTGATGATCTCGCCGATATGGCCATCTTTAAAGTCATCACATGCGGCTTTCACCGCGCCGCAGGAGGTATGGCCCATGACCACGATCAACTTGCTGCCCAGGTATTTGCTGGCGAATTCCAGGCTGCCCATGGCTTTGTCTGAAGCGATATTGCCAGCCAGGCGCACACTGAAAATATCACCCAGCGCCTGATCAAACAGCAACTCCACCGGTGCACGAGAATCGCTGCAACTGAGGAAAGAAGCAAACGGGTGTTGCTTATCCTTGGTGATCTGTATCAGGGCTTTGAAATCCTTTTCTTCTTCTACATCTGAAGTAAACCTGCGGTTACCTTCTATCAGTATATCCAGCGCCTCACGCGGCGTCATTTTGTCACGGTCCAGTAATGGATGTTTGTACATGCTATATCCTCTAATGATTTATTGTATAGTCAGGGCCGCCTGGGCCCTGCTTGTGGCTAATTTGCCTGCTTCTGCTTAATGACCTAACAGATGCTTGGGCGGGTTGAAGGCTATGGTTTCTACGGTGATGTTCTTCAGCTTGGCATGTTGCTGGTAGCCATGGATGAACTCCACCACATCGTAAGCGATCGCTTTGCTGTTGGTGCAATCGATGATGACCTTGCTATTCGGTGGGATCGCTTCCAGTACTTCGAGGATGCTGGCCTTGTTAAAGAAAGACACTTCTTCGGCCAGCGCCAGTTCGTACACGTCCTGACCATCTTTAGTGGTGCGCGTCTGCTTGATGTAATGCGAGTTACGATAGCTGTGGTGCAAGGTGAAAAAGATCGCGACCACTAAACCCAGGCCTATACCGGTCAGCAGATCGGTGAATACGATGGCCACTATGGTGACAATAAACGGAATGAACTGTTCCCAGCCCAGGGCGTATTGTTGCTTGAACAGGCTGGGTTTAGCCAGTTTGTAGCCGACCATGATCAGGATAGTCGCCAGGCTGGCCAGCGGGATCAGGTTGAGAAAGCTGGCAATGGTGATGGCACTCAACAGCAACCAGAAACCATGCAGAATGGCCGAGACTTTGGTTTGCGCGCCAAAAGTGATATTGGCACTACTGCGAACGATCACCTGGGTGACGGGTAAACCGCCGATCAGGCCGGACACGATATTGCCCAGCCCTTGCGCTTTAAGCTCGCGGTTGGTCGGGGTCACACGCTTTAATGCATCCAGCTTGTCAGTGGCTTCTACGCAGAGCAAAGTCTCCAGGCTGGCGACTATGGCCATCACCAATGCGGTCTTGATCACCATAGGCTGGGCGATCTGGCTGAAATCCGGGTGGGTAAAGAAACTGGTGAACTCACCCAGGCTGCCGGCTACCGGCAAACGGACGATCTGGTCATCTGCCAGGGTAAAATTCAACCAGCCGCGCATAAAGGCGATATTGAACAGGATACCGACCAGCACCACCACGATAGGCCCTTGCAGCAACTGGAACACTCGGTGTTTTTTAGTGAGAACGGTGTCCCACAGAATCAGGATGGCGAAAGAAACCGCGGCGATCAGCACCGCGCCTGGCGTCAACAAGTCCCATGCCTGCAAGATATCGCTAAAGGTATTGTGGCCGTCAAACGCATCGAATGACTCATCACCTTCATAATCGGCATCGTAGCCAAACGCATGCGGGATCTGCTTGAGGATGATAAGCAAGCCGATACCGGTCAGCATGCCGGTGATCACCGAGGAAGGCACAAAATAGGCGATGAAACCGGCCTTGAACTGCCCCAGTAAAAACTGGAACACGCCGGCTAACACCACCGCCGCTAGAAACACTTCATAAGAGCCAAGATTGCCGATGGCGGCCATCACGATCACAGCCAGGCCAGCTGCCGGCCCACTGACGCCCAGTTGCGAGCCACTGGCCAGGCCGACGACGATACCGCCGACTATGCCGGCGATCACGCCTGAGAACAAGGGCGCACCAGAGGCCAGGGCAATACCCAGGCACAGCGGCAGCGCGACAAAGAAAACGACAATAGAAGCCGGCAAGTCCCGGTTAAAATGCTTAAACAGGTCGAAAAAATTCGACCTTGATGGTGCAGCGGACATAGTGTTTTCCTTCACAAATGAAACAATTTTTGGTTATATTATTATCGTTAATTATAATTAATTTTCTAATTATGCCACATACACAAAACCCCGCACGCGTGCGGGGTAATGAGAACTTTTAAAAACTGAACTGGCTTTGCGATCAGTCTCTGGGTGTATCAGCAACGTAAGGACGCTTGCCGATAAAGTTTAAACGCAGTTGCTGATGTTTATCAAACCCTTTGTCCGGGTTGTCAGTCACTATGCCTGCGCCTTCCCATTTATCTTCAGCACTCTGCTGTTTGGCCACAGGTGTTTTGCTGTAAGGACGCTGGCTGCTGAAGTTCTTGTGATGCAAAGTACGTACATCATTATCCTGCGTTTGTGTTTCATCTGCATGAACATTCGCCTGCAAGCCGAATGAAACCAATAATACCAATAATAATCTGCTCATTTCATACTCCTTTATCATTTGATCTTTGAAGCAGCCTTCGTGCATCCTGCATAAGGGCTGGCAACATTATGTGCCAGCAACCTTACGCGACTCTGACTACAGCGGACGCTTACCGATAGAGTGCATTCTCAATAATTGCAGGTGTTTTTCTTTCTGCTCCTGACCAGCGGTCATAGAAGCACCCACCCAGCCTTGTTCAGCATCAGCCTTGTTCGCCACCACCACTGGTGCCTGGTAAGGGCGTTTGCTCAGGAATTGCTGGTGATGCACTTTAGTCTCTACGGCCACTTCTTCATCCTGTGCATGTACTGGCAAAACAGCCACCAGACCAAATACCATTAATACTGCAGCATATACGTTACGCATGTTGTTTCTCCTTTTCATTGTTTGTTCGACATTCAAAATTCGTTTGGGTTTTAACTGATTCATCATGGTTCGCATTTTGCACCTGCTATGGCAACAAAAAATCTACCGATATAGGTAGTTCGGTATATACTTAACGGCATATGCCGAATGACAGCCCCACCCCAGCAGCCGAGAGCGCATTTGCCCTGCGCAGCGCTCTCAAACAGAATCAGGCGCAGATGGCGCAGGACAAACTGTTTGAAAAATTCGGCCAGCAACTCTTCGTTTCCGGCTGGTCTACCGAGCTACTGCAGTGGCTGCTCGATGAGATCTGCCTGCAATTCGGTGCCCAGCATGGCCTGATCAGCCAGCAACATGGCGGCGCGCTCAAGATACTGGCACAGCGCGGCAAGAGCTTCCCGGTCGGCGCGCGCATACCCATGCTGGGCGCACTCGGCCAATGGTTGAAAGAGCCTGTGCGGTTTGAAGTGCATGCGCAATATGTGCCCAGCCTGTGGACATTACCCACGACTGTAGAGGCGAATATCCATTGCTACCAGCTGCCTATCGCCTGCCAGCAACGTGCAGTCGGCCTGCTGGCGCTGATCACCGGCAACCCCTTGAGCCAGAACAGTTTGCAGATCTTATATAGCCTGTGCGGCATGCTGGGTTTTGCCTTGTATGGCCAGGCCCAGGCCAGCAGCGTGATCGATGATAGCTATATGCAAAAACTGACGCCGCGCGAGCGCGAGGTATTTGCGTTATTACCTTCCGGCGCCAGTAATGCCCTGTTGGCCGCCAAACTCGGCATCTCGCCCGGTACGGTCAAGATCCATATCGAACGCATACTCAGCAAGCTGGATCTGAATGACCGCACCCAGGCCGCCGTCAAGGCTGTAGAAGCCGGGTTTAAAAGCGATGGATTGTGATCACTGACATGCCTTTCCGTCACCTGCAGATCTTCAGTTACCTTAACCAATTGTGGCAAGACGCGCCTTTGACCATCAAGGGCATCATCCTCAACACCCTGCCGTTGACAGTTTTGCTGGCTTCGCTGGCGCTGATCTTTGAAAGTGAGCAACAGGCCGCCCTGCTGGAGCGACGCGTGCAGAATGCCTTGCAGATACAGCAGGATATCCAGACCCTGCAAACCCAGTTACTCGAAGCTTCCACCGGGGTGCGCGATTACCTGCTCACCGATAACAGCCAGTTCCTGTCCGGGTATGAAAGTGCCAAGCAGGCCATGCCGCAGTTGCTGAATTCACTGGAGCTGCGGCTGGATGACCAGGCACAGCAGAAACTTTTACTGGTGATACACCCGCTGGTACAGAAAAACCTCAACGACCTGGCCGCGCTGGCCAGCAATACCGAGAAAGAAGCCAACGAAGAACTGATACGCAAATTCAGCTCGCAGGGGGCGGCGCTCAACCAGTTGCGTGCCCATCTGGACCAGATGAGCTTGCGCGAGTCACGCATCGTAGACCAGGATAAAAAAGAAGTCATTTATGAGCGCAAACGTAACCTGCGTATCACCCTGATGGCAGTGATTGCCGGCGTATTTGGCTCGCTGCTGGGCGTATGGGTGTTCACCCAGACCATAGTGGCGCGGGTCAGGACCATACGTGACAGCGCCATCCACCTGGTGAAAAGTGAGCCGCTGGCTCTGCCCAGTATCAGCCAGGATGAACTGGGCGAACTGACCATGGAGCTGGAGCATGCCTCACAGTTATTGAAAAAAAGTGCGCAGGAAGCACACCTGGCACGCGTAGAAGCCGAAGAAGCCAGCGCCGCCAAAAGCAATTTCCTGTCGCGCACCAGCCACGAGTTGCGCACACCGCTCAACGCTATCCTCGGCTTTGCGCAGATACTGGAAAATGACCTGCCGGATGGCCGCCAGAAAGACAGTGCCACCCTGATCCACAATGCCGGCCAGCACCTGCTCAAACTGATCAATGAGGTGCTGGATATCTCACGTATAGAAAGCGGTGATATCGGCATGTCTATGGAGGTGATCGCGCTCAACCCTTTGCTGGAAGAAGCCTACCATTACCTCAAGCCACTGGAAAAAGTGCGCGACATGAGCATAGTGACCCGCTTTGAACCAGACCTGAAAGTGCGGGCCGACCGGCAACGCCTGCTGCAGGTAATACTTAACCTGTTAGCCAATGCGCTCAAATATGGCCCGGAAAACACCACAGTCACCGTCAGCGCCTATCGCCAGCAAGGCCAAATCCGGGTCGAGGTGCAGGATCAGGGTGCGGGCATAGCGGCAGAACTACGCTCGCGCCTGTTCACGCCGTTTGACCGCCTGGGCGCAGAACGCACGGTGACCGAAGGCACCGGCCTCGGGCTGGTGCTGAGTAAGCAGCTGCTGGACGCCATGGGCGGCCAGATAGGCGTGGCAGAAGATAAAAGCATGTTCTGGTTCAGCCTGCCAGCCAGCGAGGAAGACCTGCAGACACAGGCAGCAGCCGAATCTGCCATCACAGCAGATATACAGGGGTCGGCCACCGCGACCGCGCGTAAACGCCATATCCTGTACGCGGAAGACAACCCCAGCAACCAGGCCCTGATGCAAGCCATTATGACCAAGCACAGGCATATCAAGCTGCATATCGCTGCCAGCCTGCAGGAAAGTATGGTCTGGCTGCGTGACATGACGCCTGACATGTTGTTACTCGACCTCAACCTGCCGGATGGCTCGGGTGAGTCGCTGATCCAGCATATCCAGTCACGGCGGGATGACCTGCGCGAGATACCGCTGGTCATATTGAGTGCCGATGCCTTGCCGGAGACCATGCAGCGCCTGAACGAACTCGGCATCACCCATTATTTCACCAAGCCGTTGAATGTCGCCAGCTTTAACCAGTTGCTGCTGAAAATACTGCCAGAACCCGGACCATGAGTATAGAACGCCATGAATATTGAACAACTACGCGCCTCCAAGATCCTGATCATAGACGATGCCGAAGCCAACCTGCGGCTGCTCGAAGAGTTGCTGACCAAAGAAGGCTTTGAACAGGTGATCAGCACGACAGACCCGACCAAAACCATGGACCTGGTCAACGCCTTTCAGCCTGACCTGATCCTGCTCGACCTGATGATGCCGGTGCTGGACGGCTTTGCCGTGCTGGACCAGCTGTCGCACCATGTAGGCCCGCATGATTTCTTACCGGTATTGGTGTTGACTGCAGATGCCACTATCGCCACCCGCCGCAAAGCGCTGGCGCTGGGTGCCAAAGACTTTCTGACCAAGCCTTTTGACCATATGGAAGCCATGCTGCGCGTGTGGAACCTGCTGGAAACCCGCTGGCTATTCAATCAGCTGAAAATGCACCAACCCAGCCTGCACCTGCCAGGCATGAATGCGCATACTCCATAATCCCAGAGGCTTGAGTCTAGAGGCTAGCCCCTGCCCTTACCCTGCCCCTAGAAAAAATTCAGCGTGAATTAAGGCTGGCAGACTATCGTGATGATTCAACACTTAAATTTGGAGATCACGATGAACAACTTTATACAAATATCCAGCCGTGTCTTGATGCTCAGCCTGCTTTGCAGCGTGCTGGCCAGCCAGCCTGCGCTGGCAGATGATGACGGCGACGATATTCAGAAAATGACTGAAACCGCCAAAGCTTTCGGCTTTATTACCTGGGAAGAGGCGCAAAATAAAGCGTTAGCGGCTAAACCAGGGGTGGTCAAAGAAGTAGAACTGGAACGCCGCAAGTTCAAATCCGGCTGGGATTACGAAGTGGAGATCGTAGATGCCAATGGCGCGGAATGGGAAGTCTATATCGACGCCAAAACCGGTAAAGTGAACAGCATCAACCGCGACTGGTTCTGATGTGCATATTGGGGGCTGGGGGCTAGTCTTTAGTCTTTAGCCTCTGTGGCCTATTCATGCAGGGATCAGGCGCAGTTGGATACGCAAACCGCCCAGCCGCGCAGAATGGTCCAGCGCTATGCTGCCATGGTAATGCTGCACGATATCCTGCACTATGGCCAGGCCCAATCCACTGCCAGGTTTAGATTCATCCATGCGCATGCCGCGCTGCAACAGGCTGTCCAGTTCCGGCGCGTTGCTGCCGGGGCCGTCATCTTCGACCACTATGCTGATGCAATGCTGACCGTTGCCATTCAACTCGGCCTGGATATGTAACTGCACCTGGCCTCTACACCATTTGAAGGCGTTATCGAGCAGGTTGCCCAGCAGTTCCAGCATGTCTTCGCGGTCCAGCATCAGCTTGGTGTGAGCGTCGTGCTGCCAGGCGAAGGCCACCTGTTTTTCGCTGTAGATCTTTTGCAGGGTAGACACTAATTTTGGCACTTCTATCTCGAGGTCGGTCTGCTGGCTGCTGTAGACATCGCCCATCAGCCGCGCGCGTTTGAGCTCACGCTCCACATCGTGATGTATCTCTTCGGCGCAGGCTTTCATCGCTTGCCGCAGCTGGGTGATGCCTATCCTGGCTTCGCTATCAAACAGCAATTGCAGATGCGCCAGCCGGGTTTTGAGTGCATGGGCGAGATTGCCTATGGAAAGGCGCGAACGCTTGCTTTTCTGGCTAGCGCTTTTCAAAATGCGGTTAAACTCATTCACCAGCGGCATCACTTCTGCCGGACCACGCGCATTGATCTGCTGCAATTCACCACTGGCGACATGCGCCAGATTGTCTTTGATCTCCTGTAAGGGATGCAGGCTGTTCAGCACTATCCAGCGCTGCAAAGCCAGCAGCGCCAGCAGGCCCAGCAACGACAGTACGCCATAAACACCATGGAAAACGCGCAAACTGTGTTGCAACTCGTCCAGGCTTTCAGCGATATAGATGGTGATATTGCGCTGCTGTTTGCGATAACCGTGGCCCAATAGCAATAAAGGCTGATCTTCCGGGCCGCTGATATGCGACACCTGCTGCTCACCTACCGCCAGCGGTGTGACCGGCAGAACTACATCCCAGGCTGAACGCGACTGCAGCTTATGTGACTCATCAGTTATCAGCACAAAATAGCGTCCGGAAAAAGGGCGCTGGTAGCTGGCAGTGACCAGGCGCTGTTCCAGTAGCGGCTGGCCGCGCGCATTGACCGTCACGCCGGCCAGCAGACCTTCTGCCTCCTGCTGCATGCGCTCAGTCATCTGCGACTGTATCAGATGGTCTATGGTGAATGTCACCACTGCCCACTGCAAGGTGAGTAGGCCCACCAGGCTCAGCGTCAGGCCAAGTGAAAGCTGCCGGCGTAACGATTTCATGCGCGTGACCTTTCAGGCTCGCGGCTGCCAAACACATAACCCTGCCCGCGCCTGGTCTGTATCTTGTCTACCCCTATCTTCTGGCGCAGGCGATTCACATACACTTCTATCACATTGCTGTCTTTGTCAGCATCATAGGCATACACATGCTCGGTCAGCTCGCTTTTGGAAAGTATGCGCCCAGGATGCAGCATGAAATAGCGTAACAAACGGAACTCGGTGCCGGTCAGCTCAAAAGACTGCGCCCCCAGCCAGATAGTTTGCGTGTGTTCATCCAGGCGCAAGCCATGCGCGGCAAGATCACCGCTGACTATGCCTATGCTGCGTTTATGCACGGCACTGAGTCGCGCCAGCAGCTCTTCGATATGAAAGGGCTTGGTGACATAATCATCGGCGCCCAAGTTGAAGGCTTCCACTTTCTCCTGCCAGTGACTGCGGGCAGTCAACACGATCACCGGCATACTCAGACCCAGCGCGCGCCAGGCTGCCAGCACCTGCAGGCCGGGCAACCCCGGCAAGCCCAGGTCCAAGATAGCCACATCATACGGTTCCAGGCTGCCTTGCACGCTGGCCTCGTCACCCTGCTGTATCCAGTCGCTGGCATAACCGGCCGCTTTCAGCGACTGTTGCAGGCTGGCGCCCAGCAAAGCATCATCTTCCACCAGCAACAGCCGCATCAGTCATCCAGTTCCATTTTAAGCAGCTGGCCGGTTCTGGCATCCAGCTTCAGCTCCCACACCTGGCTACGCGTATCCAGTATCTCCACCTCGTAGACATAACGGCCATGTTTTTTCTCTAGCTCCACTTCCAGTATCTCACCGGGTTTATATGACTTGGCCAGTCTGGATATCTTTTCCAGGCTTAAAATCTGGCCTTTGGCCGAGAGTTGCCCGGCACTGGCCGGGCTTTCGCCTGAGCCGGCCCGTGGCATTAACCAGCCGCTAGCCACTACACCCAGCAGCAGGCAAACCGCTAGCAGCAGGCGGCGGGCGCTGGTCGAAAACTTGCGCTTATTGTTACTCAATCCAGTATGGTCAGCATTCATCATGGCTAAAAGTGTAACAGTAATAGGCTTAAACCAAGCTGAATAGTCACTGCCGCCCTCTTGTTTGGTTGCTGTTTCAGCGCAAAAAAAACATACACAAGTGCATGTAAACGCTACAATAACGCATTGAAGATTTAAACTATTCTGCCAGTTAAAAACATGCAATTTCTAACCCATAGTTCCAGCGCCAGGCTGCCTACGCAGTATGGCGATTTTGATCTGCACGTGTTCCAAGACCAGCGTACCGATGTAGAACATATTGCACTGACCTGCGGCGACATCACACGTTCACAAAACCCGCTGGTGCGCGTACATTCCGAATGCCTGACCGGCGATGTGTTCGCCTCTACCCGTTGCGATTGCGGCGAACAATTACATCACGCGCAACGGCTGATACAGGAACACGGCCACGGGCTGGTGTTATACCTGAAAAACCACGAAGGGCGCGGCATAGGCCTGAGTAACAAGATGCGCGCCTATGCCCTGCAAGACCAGGGGCTGGATACGGTAGAAGCCAATGAAGCGCTTGGCCTGCCGGTAGATAGCCGCAGCTACGAAGCGGCTTCTGAGATGCTGTCGTTTTTCGAGATCGCTTCTGTGCGCCTGCTGACCAACAACCTGGGCAAAAAGTCCGCGCTGGAAGCGCTGGGCATCACTGTGCATCAGCAGGTGCCTTTGCTGACCGAGCCTACCCTGGAAAACCTGAAATACCTGCAAACCAAATCGACCAAGCTGGGCCATCTTATCCCTGACCTGATGGGTTGATAGCATAGAGGGCAAAACCATTGCGATATATACGTTTATGCATGCTGGGATTTTTCATCTCCACCTTTGCCGGCAGCGTGCTGGCGAAAGAGGCATATACAGGCCGGTTTCTATTCAAGTATGACGGCGGCAGTGTATACCGCGTGGTGGTGAATGACGCGAATTCTCTGGCATGGCAGTGTATCCAGGGCGCAGAAAAAGGCGCCAGTGGCGTAGAGAAACCCGAGCGCTTTAAAGTCGCAGAGCAGATCTATTTTGTCAGCTGGACGGAGAAGACCGGGATACAAGTGTCCCAGGTCATCAACCTCAACAGCCTGAAAGTCTATTCCACCATTATTGATGGCAAGCAACGCTATGTGTTGACTGGCGATATCGTCAGGGAGAAATAACTGCAGCTGGCGGGTCAATCGCCAGAACTTTTCTGCTGTGGCCGTCATCAGACTGGGACAGTGTTTAATTTTTGCCGCTAGTTTTTAGCCATAGTCAAACCTATCATGGCAAACCTTGCCTGACCACACACCTTAGACTTTAGGAGAACATATGAAAAACATCCTCGCGCTTAAATTGGCTGTGGCGCTGGCCCTGGTTTCAGGTGCCGCAGTCGCCGATATCGTGGTCGCCCTGCATGTGGTCGATGAGAAAGGCGCAGGTGCCAACGCCGGTAAAGTGACTATCTCTGAAACCAAATATGGCCTGCTGTTTACGCCGGAACTACAAGGTTTACCGGCCGGCACCCATGGCTTTCATATACACCAGAACCCCAGCTGCGAGCCTAAAGAGAAAGATGGCAAACTGGCAGCCGCCGGTGCAGCCGGTGGTCACTATGACCCCGAGAACAGCAACAAGCACGATGCACCTTGGGGCGATGGCCACCTTGGCGACTTGCCTGCGCTGTATGTCAACGCCAATGGCACTGCCACGCAACCGGTACTGGCGCCACGGCTGAAACTGAGTGATGTCAGCGGCCGCGCCCTGATGGTGCATGTAGGCGGTGACAATCACTCCGATCATCCGGCCACTCTGGGTGGTGGCGGTGCACGCTTTGCCTGTGGTGTGATCAAGTAATACAGAACCAAAGCCAGCCTATGTCAGACACGGATAAAATCAAAGGCCCTGCCTCTTACTTTCCCTCCATAGAAAAAACCTATGGCCAACCGGTTGAACACTGGCTGGCGATCTTGAGAGATGCCGGCGACCTCAAACATATGCAACTGGTGACCATGCTCAAGTCAGCACATGGCTTGGGGCATGGCCATGCCAATGCGCTGGTTGCATATCATCTGGCAAAAGCTAAGGTTTAGGATGCAGAATTAAGTTTTACTGCGTACTCAACAAAAAGGCGTAACGTTAACCGTTACGCCTTTTATCGTTTTATTTCAGCTTAAAACACGCGTAATTGCGTAGGTTTCAGGTACACCGTCTCGCCCTGTTTGAAATTCAACTGATTGAACACATCACGGCCCAACTCAACATCTACATACTGCTCGTTATCGCTACGCTTGATTTCCAGTCGTACCAATGAACCGACTGAATGCACATAGGTCAGCGCACCGGCAATGCTGTTCAATGCCGGCTCACGGCTGACTGCGATCTCATATGGGCGCACAAAGCCTTTGCCCTGCGGTGTGTCAAATGCGTTCACATTGCCGAGGAACTCATACACAAATGGCGTAGACGGGTTGTCGTACACAGATTGCGGTGAACCCACCTGCTCGACTTGGCCGTGGTTCATCACCACTATGGTATCTGCGACTTCGAGCGCCTCTTCCTGGTCGTGGGTAACAAACACGCTGGTGACATGCAGCTCGTCATGCAGGCGGCGCAGCCAGCGGCGCAGGTCTTTACGCACTTTGGCATCCAGCGCACCGAATGGCTCATCCAGCAACAGTACTTTCGGCTCTACCGCCAGGGCGCGTGCCAGGGCGATACGCTGACGCTGGCCACCGGAAAGCTGTGGTGGGTAGCGGTCTGCCAGCCAGTCCAGTTGCACCAGTTTCAGCAGGTCATGCACGCGTTTCTTGATCTCGGCATTGGAAGGCCGCGTTTCCTTGGGGCGCACACGCAGGCCAAAAGCCACGTTCTCAAACACTGTCATATGCCTGAACAGCGCATAGTGCTGGAACACAAAGCCGACCTGGCGTTCGCGCACATCGGCGTGGGTAGTATCTACGCCATCAAACAACACCTGGCCACTATCCGGCGTTTCCAGGCCGGCGATGATGCGTAACAGTGTGGTTTTACCGCAACCTGATGGCCCGAGCAAAGCGACCAGCTCGCCGCTAGGCACTTCCAGGTGTATATCACGCAGTGCGCTGAATTGACCAAAACCCTTGCTAATCTGTTGTATGGTGATGCCCATATTAAACCGTCACTTCCTTTTCCTGTGTGGCTGCATCATGTGATGCCCGCCATTCGACATAGGTTTTCAAAACCAGCGTTACCAGTGCCAGCAAGGTCAGCAGTGAGGCCACTGCAAACGCTGCCGCATAGTTATATTCGTTATAGAGTATCTCTACATGTAATGGCATGGTGTTGGTCATGCCGCGTATATGCCCGGACACCACCGATACCGCACCAAATTCACCCATGGCCCTGGCATTGGTGAGGATCACGCCGTAGATCAGCCCCCACTTCACATTGGGCAAGGTCACGTGCCAGAGTATCTTCCAGCCGGAAGCACCCAGCACCAGTGCCGCTTCTTCCTCTTCCTTGCCCTGCGCTTCCATCAGCGGGATCAGCTCACGGGCGACGAATGGGAAGGTGATAAAAATGGTGGCCAGGATAATGCCGGGCACGGCAAAGATCACTTTGTAATCATGATCGATCAGCCATTCGCCAAACCAGCCCTGCAGGCCGAATATCAGCACAAAGATCAGACCGGCGATCACCGGCGACACCGCAAATGGCAGGTCTATCAGCGTGATCAGAAAGCTCTTGCCGCGGAAATCAAATTTGGTGATGGCCCAGGCCGCCGCCACACCGAACACCAGGTTCAACGGCACCGCCACTAAAGAGGCGATCAGCGTCAGCTTCATGGCCGACAAGGCATCTGAATCTGTAATGGCGGCCAGGTAGACACCCCAGCCTTTACGCAAGGCCTCTGAGAAAACCGCAGCCAGCGGGATCAGCAGGAATAAGGACAGGAACAGCAATGCCGTGATGATCAGCGCCCAGCGCACCCAGGCCGGTTCTGAAGTGGCACGTTTAGAGGCCACTTTGCCCTGGTATTGTTCAAATTGTGTTGTATGCATAGTTTTTATCGTTGAGTTAACGTTCAAAGCGGGGTCAGGCCTGCGCTGCCATAGCCCATACGTGTGCTATTTACCACCATGCCTATGGCTGCTCCACCATTGCAACAGGTTGATCAGCAACAGCAGGGCAAACGAGATCACCAGCATCACCACCGCGATCGCCGTCGCGCCAGCGTAATCGTATTGCTCGAGTTTGGTGATGATCATCAGCGGCGTGATCTCTGAGATCATGGGCATGTTACCGGCAATAAAGATCACCGAACCATATTCACCCACGGCACGGGCAAAGGCCAGTGAAAAGCCGGTCAGCAAGGCCGGCCAGATAGCCGGCAAAATCACTTTGAAAAATGTCTGCCAGCGATTAGCACCCAGGCTGGCGGCGGCTTCTTCCAGTTCGGTACTGAAGTCTTCGAGCACTGGCTGCACGGTACGCACCACAAACGGCAAGCCGATAAAGGTGAGCGCAACCACTACGCCCAGCGGGGTGAAAGCGACCTTGATGCCATGCGGTTCCAGCCATTGACCCAGCCAGCCATTGGGCGCATAGATCGCAGTCAGCGAGATACCCGCCACCGCGGTAGGCAAGGCAAACGGCAGGTCGACCAGCGCATCTAGTATCTTTTTGCCATAAAACTGGTAGCGCACCAGCACCCAGGCCGTGAGCAGGCCGAACACTAGGTTGATCAGCGCGGCCAGCAATGATGCACCAAAAGTCAGGCGATATGTAGCGAGCACCCGTGGCGTAGTCACCACTGCCCAGAACTCGCTAAAGCTCAATTCGGTGGTGCGCAGGAAAACTGCTGCCAAAGGGATTAGTACGATCAGGCTTAAATAGACTAGGGTGTAGCCTAGTGACAGGCCAAAGCCGGGCAATAAATGTTTTTTTCTAGTTGTCATATTGACTCGTGACCGGTTTGAACAGCGGCTAATGTAGCCGCATTGTGACTATTCACAAAAGAATGTTTAATCATTAATTTATAATTGACTGTTATATCAGCGCTTATATCAGTAGTGACAGCTACTTTTACCCGAAGGAGAAAGCAAGCCGTCAGCCTGACATTATAGTGTTTAACCCAGCTGAATGCTCATGCCAGGCAGTGTTTACGCCACTTTGGGTGATCTATGGTGCAACTGGTCGTTCAATACCTTGGCCACCACAGGTTCAGCCAGGAAATTACCTTGCAGGATGGTGGCACCAGAAGCGATCGCGATATCCAGTTGCTGTTGCGTTTCTACCCCGACTATCACTGGGGTGCTGCCCAGGTCTTGCACGGCATGCACCAGCCCGCCCAAGGCTTTGGCCAACGCCGGTTGCTGCGCAGCCTGGTGGATGACAGAAATATCAAACTTGATAAAGTCATGCTGCACGCCCCACAATCTATACAGCTTGCTCTGGTGGTTGCCCACATGGTCAAACGCGATGCGGTAGCCTAGCGAACGGTAGTTGTCTATCGCTGCGATCAGGTGCTTGTCCTGGTCTATCAGTGACTCATTGATCTCCAGCACCACCCTGTCGGTAGGCACTGAGTACTGGTGCAATATCTGCTCAAACACCTTGCCGTGCGCACTGACTTCCAGCAACAATTTAGGATGCACATTGAGGAACAGCAAGCCGTTCTCCTGGTGGATGGCGCGGAAGTTGAGCACATGCTGCGAGCGGCATACGCGATCAAACTGCACCAGCTTGCCGGATTGTTCGGCATAGGTGAATGCAAACTCCGGGGTACTGCCCAGCGTGCCAAACAGTGAGGGGCGGATCAAGGCCTCGTAGCCGTAGATATCCCCCTGTTTGGCGTCATAGATAGGCTGAAAAGCCGTTTTCAGGTGCACGCCGATAAAGGTACTTTCGTATTCACCGGTGTTGGCCTCTATCAGCCCTAACTCTTCCAGATCCAGCGCCAGCACCTGCTTTAACTCGGCGCGTAACTGCACTACATGTTCTGGTTCCTGATGTTGTTGTCGCTGGGTCATCATCCCTCCTTATACTTTGCTGCGTGATCGCTGTTGCGTTTATTTCTGGTAGATCTGGTCAAAAATACCGCCATCACTGAAATGGGTGTTTTCGGCTTCGGTCCAGCTGCCGAATGCTTCTTTTACCGTAAAGGTATGGATCTTTTTAAATGCAGGTTGTGCCGCATCAGCCACTTGCGGGCGCAAATAGTGTTTGGCTGCAATGGCCTGGCCCTGGGGAGAGAAATGGTACTCAAGGTAAGCTTGTGCCTGCTTGCGGGTACCCTTTTTATCCACCACTTTGTCGACCACAGAGACCGGGTTCTCAGCCAGCACAGTGACTGAAGGATAAACCACTTCATATTTGTCTTCACCCAGCTCTTTTTGCAGCAGGTAGACTTCATTCTCAAAAGTCACCAGTACATCACCGATCTCGCGCTGGGCAAAGGTCGTGGTCGCACCACGGCCGCCGGTGTCCAGTACTGGCACATGTTTGAACAACTCGGTCACGAACTGGCGTGCCTTGGCTGCATCGCCGCCTTTTTGCGTGACATAACCCCAGGCTGCCAGGTAGCTGTATTTACCATTGCCGGATGTTTTCGGGTTAGGGATCACAGAAGTCACCCCCGGGCGTATCAGGTCATCCCAGTCTTTGACGTGCTTGGGGTTGCCCTTGCGCACCAGAAACACGGTAGGTGAAGCGCTAGGTACACTGTTGTTAGGCAGGCGTGTTTGCCAGTTGGCGGGGATCAATTTACCTTTTTGCGCCAGGATATCGATATCGGCACTGCGGTTCATGGTGATCACATCTGCCGGCAAGCCATCAACGACTGAGCGTGCCTGTTTGGTAGAGCCGCCGTGTGATTGATTGATAGTCAGGGTCTCACCGGTTTTTTCTTTCCAGTATTGTACAAACGCCGGGTTAAAGTCTTTGTAGAACTCACGCGTCACATCATAAGATGCATTTAATATTTCGGCGGCTTGCAGTGACACACTGCTGAACAATACGGCCAGAACGGCACTGCGTAACAAAGATGACATACCCTGCTCCTAAGATGAATTGGTCTGCACTATACAGACCTATTTATATTTTTAAAAAGAATAAAAAATAATATATTTATAATATAAACATATATTAAAAAAGCTCAGTTATTTTACTGCAATTTTATTGCAAACCGCCACGCAGAGGAGTAGCTTTATAGCCTGACTGAATTTATAGCCAGACCTGATTAAAGGTTTTCTAGATATTTCTTTACTAATAACCAAATGGAATAAGCAAATAATTAATAATTATTTGACTCGAACCCTGTTCATTTACATCAGTTTATTTTATAGTGAGCGCAACATACAGCTGTCTAGACCACTGGAAGCCAGTTTGCCCTCATGAGGCAACTGGTTTTTTTGTTTTTGGACAGCCAACTAAAGCATACTGACAGGACGAATTGACGATGCAAGAAATCGCGATCGAACACATCGTGCAGCAACTGGCCACTATCAGGGAAAGCGCATTGCAACAACGGCAGCGACTATCGCAACCACCCAAACTGCCTTCACGCAAGGCACTGGGACAATGCGTAGAATGGCTGGCAGCCGCTTTATTCCCTAACCGCCTGGGCGACCCTGATATCCAGGCCAACGCCATCAACTTTTATGTAGGCACCACGCTGGACAAAGCCCTGCGTGAATTACAGCACCAGATCCGCCTGGAACTGGCGTTTAAAGCCCCCAGCGAACCCGCCGCCCAGTTCCGGCCGCAGGCGCATAGCCTGACCGGCCAGTTTTCCGAGCACTTGCCACGTATACGCGTGCAGCTGGATACTGACCTCGAAGCCGCTTATCAGGGCGATCCGGCGGCAGACAGTGTAGATGAGATCCTGGTCAGCTATCCCGGTATCCTGGCACTGATACATTACCGCATCGCGCATGTGCTGCATGGATTGGGCCTGACCATCATTGCGCGCCTGATCACTGAGATCGCTCATTCGCAGACCGGCATAGATATCCACCCTGGTGCGCACATAGGTGATCACTTCTTTATCGACCATGGCACCGGCGTCGTCATCGGCGAAACCGCCATTATCGGCAACCATGTGCGCCTGTATCAGGCCGTCACGCTGGGCGCCAAGAATTTCCCTAAAGATGCCAACGGCCATCTGGTGAAAAAGTTCGAGCGCCACCCTATCCTCGAAGATTATGTCGTGGCCTATGCCGGCGCCACCATTCTGGGGCGCGTCACCATAGGCAAACATTCAGTCATTGGCGGTAACGTGTGGGTGACCCGCAACGTGCCCGCCAATAGTCATGTCACACAGGCGCATTCGGATGCTAAGCCCATTCCGGCTGCAGCCTGATTTTTAGTTTTATCAATAAGGAGAATACATGTCACAACAGCCATCACAAAGTGCATTAGGCGATGTCGCCGCACGGACGCTTGCCAATGCTACCAAATCGGTACCTATGCTCAGTACCATCAGCCCGCGCTGGCTGGTGCATTTATTGAACTGGGTACCGGTAGAAGCAGGTATTTACCGCGTTAACAAGGCAAAAGACCCGGCTGCGATCACGGTTGATTGTTCCAGCAAGGACGAAAAAGACCTGCCGGCGACTTTTGTCGATTACGAAGAGTGGGGCCGTGAATATGTGTTGAATGCAGTCAACACCGTGGTGGATGTGCATACCCGTGTTTCTGACCTTTACAGCAGCCCGCACAACCAGATCAAAGAGCAGTTACGCCTGACCATAGAAGTAGTGAAAGAGCGCCAGGAAAGCGAACTGATCAATAACAAAGAATACGGTTTGCTCAATAACGTGGCCAAATCACAGATCGTGAAAACACGTAATGGCCAGCCTACCCCGGATGACCTGGATGAGTTGCTGAGCAAAGTGTGGAAAGAACCGGCATTTTTCCTGGCACACCCGAAAGCGATCGCTGCATTCGGCCGTGAGTGCACCCGTCGTGGCGTGCCGCCACCGACCGTCTCATTGTTCGGCTCACAGTTCATCACCTGGCGCGGTATCCCGCTGATCCCAAGTGACAAACTGCCTATCGTCAATGGTAAATCCAAGATCCTGCTGTTGCGCGTGGGCGAAAGCAAACAAGGCGTGATCGGCCTTTATCAACCTAACTTGCCTGGTCAACAAAGCATGGGCCTGTCTGTGCGCTTCATGGGCATTAACCACAAAGCGATCGCTTCTTACCTGGTTTCACTCTATTGCTCACTGGCAGTGTTAACTGAAGATGCGATTGCCGTACTGGAAGATGTCGGAGTTGACCACTACTATGACTACAAGTAATCCAAACACACCTCACGCACTGGATCTGGCCAGCTTTGAGCCTGAGGCCATTCTGGCCTCATTGCCGGGCGAGCACCCCAAAATGACGGCGGCACTCGGTTTAGGCCGCGAGTTGCAGCAGACCGGCACCTTGGATATAGACACGCTTAACCAGCTGGTCAATGAGTTATATGCTGAAGGTTTCCCGGCGACTGCGCCATTTGCAGCGGCCCAGTTTGCGCAATCACTGGCAACACCGGCGCAGGCGCAAGCCAAACTGCCGGCCACAGACTCACTCTCCACGCAAGTGGCGACTGTCACCGGTGGCAACAGCAGGGATATCACTTCGCCCAGTTATGCGCAATCCAGCATACAACCGGTGACACTGGAAGCACAGGCGCAGCAGTTAACCTATGTGCCTGGCATTGAAACACTGGCCAGTGACCCTAACCACCTGGATGTGCTGCATGCTGACCCGGCTTACCTGCTACCTGGCCAATTTGCCGATATCGGCATTGAGATCCCCTACCAGCAGGAATTAAACTGCTGGCTTGGGCAGTCGAATCCGTCGATACCAACGGCGCAAACCCAGTTACCTGGCCATGGATCGACTGGCGCTGGATCTCCTAACGTTGGAACTCCTGGATTTGGATCATCTGGACCAAGGTCATCTGGATTAGGGTCATCTGGACTGGGCTCGCCAGGCAATGTACCACCGGCCAAGGCTTCTTCGTCAAATGGACAGTCGTTTTACTTCCTGCAAGCTGAGCAGCCGGCACTGAGTCATGGCTTGCCTGCTTCAGCGCATCCGGCATTTGATGTGCTGAGCGTGCGCCGCGACTTTCCTATCCTGAATGAAAAAGTCAACGGCAGGCCACTGGTCTGGTTTGATAACGCCGCCACTACGCAAAAACCGCAGGTGGTGATAGACCGAGTCAGTTATTTCTATCAGCATGAAAACTCCAATATTCACCGCGCTGCGCATGAACTGGCCGCCCGTGCCACCGATGCCTATGAAGATGCGCGCGAAACCGTGCGTCGCTTTATCAATGCGCCGTCGGTGAATCAGGTGATCTTTGTGCGTGGCACCACTGAAGGCATCAATCTGGTTGCCAAAACCTGGGGTAAAAAACACCTGGGTGCCGGTGACGAGATCGTGGTTTCCAATCTGGAACATCACGCCAATATCGTGCCCTGGCAGCAACTGTGCCAGGAAACCGGTGCGGTGCTGAAAGTGATCCCGGTGGATGACAGTGGCCAGATCCTGCTCGAAGAGTACCAGAGACTGCTGACACCAAGAACCAAGCTGGTGTCGTTCACGCAAGTGTCTAATGCGCTGGGCACCGTCACGCCGGCGCAGGAAATGATCGCGATGGCGCACAGAGTCGGTGCCAAGGTATTGCTCGATGGCGCGCAATCCATCTCGCACATGCGTATCGACATTCAGACCCTGGATGCCGATTTCTTTGTCTTCTCCGGCCACAAGATATTCGGCCCGACTGGCATAGGCGTGGTGTACGGCAAAGCGGATGTATTGCAAGACATGCCTGCCTGGCAAGGCGGTGGCAACATGATACAGGACGTGACATTTGAAAAAACCGTCTATCATGCAGCACCTGCCAAATTTGAGGCGGGTACCGGTAATATCGCAGATGCGGTGGGACTGGGTGCCGCGCTTAAATATGTAGAGCGTTTAGGCATAGAAAATATCGCCAGCTACGAGCATGCCTTGCTTGAATACGCCACCGCAGCCATATGCGATATTCCGCACCTGCGCCTGATAGGCACGGCCAAAAACAAAGCCAGCGTGCTGTCTTTTGCCTTGAAAGGTTACCAGAGCGAAGAAGTAGGTGCCGCACTGAACGAAGAAGGCATCGCCGTGCGTTCCGGCCATCATTGTGCACAACCTATCTTGCGCCGTTTTGGGGTAGAAACAACCGTGCGGCCTTCAGTGGCGTTTTATAACACCTATGAAGAGATCGATCGCATGATAGTGGTACTGCGACGGCTTTCATCGCGTCAGCCTTGATAAGAATGCAGCCAGGCGACTGGCTGCATTTTTTGCTTTAGGGGAAAACCTTTTTCTGTTGTGACATTCTGCGCCAGCCTCTGTAAAATCAATGCCATCCTGACAACCAGCTGATTCATCTGCTTAGCGATGAACCGTCCATGACCGATGAAATTTGATCCGCGCAATAATAAATTCACCGCTATATTCACCGGCGAGATACTGGGCGCCATGCTGCCCTCCATCATACTGATCTGCCTGGCACTGTTTGTCGCCTATAAATTCATAGACCCTGCCCCGCCACGCAAGATCGTCATCGCCACCGGCAATAACGATATCAATTACAATGCGTTCGCTTCTATCTATGGCGTGTTCCTCAAGCAGGAAGGCATCACGCTGGAAACCCGCCCCACCTCTGGCGATAAAGAGAACCTGCGCCTGCTCAAAGACCCCGACTCCGAGGTGGATATCGCTTTTATCCAGGATGGTGAAGCACATGCCGAAGGCGCTGGCACTTTGTTATCGCTGGGCAGCCTTTATTACCAGCCGGTGTGGATATTCTGCCGCTGCAAGCTGGAAACCACGCATCTCTCGGCATTAAAAGGCAAAAAGATCGCTGTCGGTTATAGCGGCAATGGCACTCACACCCTGGTGACTACGCTGCTGGCCGAGAGTGGCGTCACCGCCGACAACAGCAAACTGGTTGAAACAGGTGGCGAAGAAGCCGCAGCAGCATTGCGTAAAGGCAAGCTCGATGCAGCGTTTTTTGTCGATGTGCCGACCTCGTATGTGATACGCAGCATGATAGAAGATAAACAGCTCAGCCTGCTGAGTATGGACACTGCCGAGGCATTCTCGCGCAAATTCTCGTTCCTGCATCATCTGGTGTTACCTGAAGGCGCCATGGACCTGGCACACAACGTGCCCGCCCATGATGTACACATGGTGGCACCGACAGCAACGCTGGTGGTGAAAGAGAATATGCATCCGGCGCTGGTTTATTTAATGATGAAGGTCATTGCGCAGGTGCATGGCGGCGCCGGCCTGTTCAATGCCAAAGATGAGTTTCCTTCAGCCAAGGATACGGATTTCCCGCTGAGTACACAGGCACTCAACTTCTATAAATCCGGCCTGCCTATCATAGACAAATACCTGCCGTTCTGGGCAGCGACGTTTGTGAACCGTACCCTGATTGTGATCCTGCCGTTACTGGCGTTATTGATCCCGCTGACCAAGATCATCCCTATGATTTATGTGTGGCTGGTCAAACGCAAACTGTTTCGCTACTACGGCGAACTGCGTTACCTGGATACGCAACTGCGCGAGATCAGGACCGCCGAAGACCAGCGCCTGTTTGTAGAGAAATTGAATGAAATAGAATCCAAGGTCATTAACGTGCAGCTGCCTGTGCCTTTCTCGCAATATGCCTACGAGTTACGCGCGCATATTGAGCTGGTCAGGTCAAAGTTGCAGCATCAAAATTATACGCAAGCAGAACAGCAGCCTTCTTAGGCTTGATGACCGGCAGGCGTAACCTCAGCCCGCGCCTGCACCCATTGCTGCAATTCGTGTTCCGGCATGGGTCTGGCATATAAAAAGCCCTGCACGAAATCACAGCCCAACCCTCTCAGGTAATTGGCCTGTGCTTCTGTTTCTACCCCTTCGGCGACGATCTGGTAATGCAGATTCTTGCCCAGCACCACGATGGCACTGGTCACCGCTTCTGAACGCTCTTTGCCCGGTACATCGTTGACAAAAGAACGGTCTACTTTCAGGTAATCTCCGGGAATATCCCGCAGATAGGCCAGGCAGGAGTAGCCGGTGCCAAAATCATCGATCGCCAGTTTGACGCCTATGCGTTTCAGCGCCTGCAGGTTTTGCATGCTCTTGCAATCAGAATGCACGAAGGCACTCTCGGTCAGTTCTATCACCAACCGCTCCGCAGCCAGGCCGGTTTCGCGCAATACTTGCCGCACATAATCGGTAAACCCTTCTGCCTGCAGCTGCAAGGGCGATACATTGACTGACACTTTGGCCGCAGCGAGTTCGCCATCCTGCCAGGCAGTCACCTGCTGACAGGCCGCTTTTAATACCCATGCGCCCATGGGCACGATCAGCCCGGTTAGCTCGGCCACGCCAATAAACCTGTTAGGCGGCACCACACCATGCTGCGGATGCTGCCAGCGTATCAAAGCCTCGACCCCCACCAGTTTGCCGCTGTTAAAGTCTATCTGCGGTTGATACACCAGGTAAAACTCCTGGTGTGCGATCGCCGCTTCCAGCTCGCTGGCAAAAGCCAGATCTTCCGGCGGCAACACTTGCTCATGCACCACGCCTTTACGGTAGTAAGTGGTGGTCATGATGCTGACGATAGCGATCAGCGACAGGGTCACGATAATGGGCGTGACACGCGGGTCGTGCTTGAAGTAGACACCGACACCGCCCAGCACGATAGCGCACAGGAACAAGATACAGACTATCCAGCGCAGATGCCTGCCTGAATCATCGAGCAACAGCAGGTAACTCATGGAAGTCTGCGAGATCTGTTTGGCCAGCAATGCCGCAGCACACAACAGCCCGCCCAGGCTGGCCAGCAGGGAAAGCTGGCCATAGGCATCGGGTATGCCATATAACCAGGCCAGCAGACCATTCACCGGCAGCAGCATCACTATGCACAGCAATGCCTGGCTGCACTTGCTCCATTGAATATGGCAGAGCACAGAAGCAAGCATGATCAGCGCCGCCATCAATAGATCCGGGGTCAGCTGATCGAACCTGACGACAGCAGGATAAGCGGCGGCGAGATTGAGCGCGATGTGCCTGTGGCTGCCTACCACCAGGAATATCTCGGCCAGAAACAACAGCATGACTGAAGCAGAAATGATGCTGCTGTGTTGGTGACGCCAGGTGACGTGCAGGGTACGTAAACTGACGGTGATAAACACCAGGAAGCTCAGACTGAGGGCGATACACAAGCCGTATTCATTGGGGAAAGTGATAAAAGGAAAAGTCAGGAACACCGTGACTATGCTGGCTATCGCCAGCCACGGAGCCAGCTTCTGCACACTGCGTAAAAAACGATGGCGCATGTACTGCCGTTGCGTGCAGCACTCTTGAACATTCACAGCTAACCAGTCAATACTGGAAACTGACATATGATGCCCCCTATCCCTGACGTTTTTTTATCCCCGGCTTGACCGGTGGTTTTCTAAACTATAGTCGCTGGCAGCGGGGAATTATCAGGCAAGTAGCAGTGGAATCATGTTCCTTTTCATGTAATCAACATCGCGGTATAACATCATTGTGACTATACCAATTGACCAGCAAACAGGCAGGCGGGTAAAAAGCAGAGATGTAGTTTGCAAGGCCGCAAGATGATGCGCTGCGAGCAGCAGAGCTGATAGCAAGCGGATAGGAATTAATGCGGGATAGTGGCAGGCAGGTTTTCAGCCGCCCAGTCTTGCAGTGCTTCGGCTTCCAGCGGGCGCGAGTACAAGAAGCCTTGCACGATATCAACGCCTATGGCTTTAACGAATGTAGACTGTGCCTCGGTTTCAACGCCCTCGGCAATGATACGGTAGCCCAGGCTCTTACCCAGGCTGACGATGGCCTGTATCACCGCCTCAGCTTTATCATGCCCTGGCAGTTCCATGACAAATGAACGGTCTATCTTGAGGTAGTCACCAGGGATATCGCGCAGATAAGACAGGCAGGAATAGCCGGTGCCGAAATCATCGATCGCCAGCTTGATGCCGGCGTCTTTTAACTGGTGCATCATGCTGGCGTTCTGGCCATCATCCTGCACAAACGCGCTTTCGGTCAGCTCGACCACCAGGCGTTGCGGTGCCAGGCCGGTTTCTTCGAGTATCTGCAAGATATCGTCGACCAGGGTGCCGGATTTCAACTGGTGCGCGGATACATTTACCGCCAGTTCTATATTGCCCAGCACCGGGTCATTGTTCCATTTCGCCGCCTCGGCACATGCAGTGCGCATCACCCAGTTGCCCAATGGCACGATCAGGCCGGTCAGCTCAGCCACGCGTATGAATTTGTCCGGAGAGATGATGCCTTTGGTCGGATGCCGCCAGCGTACCAGCGCCTCTACCCCTTTTAACTTGCCAGTCTCGAAATCGATCTGCGGTTGATACACCATATAAAACTGATTGTTATCCAGTGCGGTTTCGACCTGGCTGGCAAAATCCATATCGGCAGCAGGCAGCACCACATGTTCGCTGCTTTGCCCTTTGCGGTAATAAGTGGCCGTCATGGTATAGATGATGGCGAGTATAGACACCACCACCACGACCGGCAGCGCGCGCAGCATGCTGTCACCGAACTCCACCCCTGCCCTGGCCAGCATGATGGCAAAAAAACTCAGAAAAACGATACTGAAACGTATCTGCTTGCCGTTGTCATCCATCAGCAGTAAATAGCTCATGGGCGGGTGCGAAGCGTGTTTTGCCAGCAAACTAAAGGCGCACAACAAGCCGCTTAAAGTGGTTAGTGGTGACATGATGCCGTATGGCTGGGCCACGCCACAGAAGAAACCTAACAGCGGGATCAGCGGGATCATCACCGCCACATACAAAATCGCCTGGCTAGTCGCTAACCAGCCCGAGCGCTGAAACAGATAGGAAGTGGCGATCAGGCAGGCTAGTAATGCGCCGGCCGCATATTCAAGCACACGCGTGAAATGATGCACCTGTATATCACTGCTCATGCGCAACAGGTGCGCAGTGTCATTGAAATCGGCTGCATAAGGCGAGAGCTGGACCACGAATAAACTCACGGTGACCAGTGACATGGTCAGCATGGCCAGGTTAGTGCGTCCGTTTTCGAGCAGCAGGTTATAGCTGACCAGGATAAAGGTGAGATAAGTGAGTAATTGTGCCAGCCAGACGGTGTTATCCACGTCCAGCAGATAATGCGGAAAGCCCAACAAGCCACATACCATGCTGGTCATGGCCAGGAAATGCGTATTGTCCTGTACTTTGCGTACAAGACGATGGCGCATGAACTGGCGCTGCGTGGCATTTTCATTGAGTGGCGCTGTTTTATCGCCAATCCCGTTTTGACTCATTATTTACCCTTATGAACCCATACACGGCAATAGTGTGCGTGCTGCACAATACACCGATGAGTACTGCCATTTAACCTTAAAACACTAGTTGTTTATCGGCTAATAAGGAGGATAAATTTAGACCAAATCAAATTAAATGTAAAATATATTTAAACAGTGAGCTTGTGTACGCTCAGGCTGCTTCCAGCACACGCTGCATGCCATCGGCACTGTTACGTGTGTAGACGACTTTCAGGCCACGTTTGTGCGCCACATGTTTGATACGGTACATCATGGAGTGATTCAACCAGCCGGTCACCAGTACGATCACATTCACATTTGCAGGTAGCTCACGTTTGACATCGCCAGGTTTGCGGCCCGTCCAGTGATCGATCTTGTCTATGCCCTGCGCGTGTAATACTTGTTTAATACCTTCTATACGGTCACCACCGATGACTAATGCTTTTGACATACATACTCTCCTTATAAGAGAAAAAGAAAAAGGCATTGGGTAAATGCCTTTTTCCAGGGTCACTGCTTATTTCTGGTAGATCTCATCAAACACGCCGCCGTCGGCAAAATGTGTTTTCTGCGCTTTCTGCCAGCCGCCAAATGTTTCATCGATCTTGATCAGATTGACTTTTGGAAACTGTTTCTCGTATTTTTTAGCGACAGCTTCCAGAGTCGGGCGATAGTAGTTCTTCGCTGCGATCTCCTGGCCTTCTTCACTGTATAAATACTGCAGATAGGCCTCGGCAACTGCCTGGGTGTTGTGGCGTTTTACGTTCTTGTCCACCACAGCCACTGGCGGTTCAGCCAGAATAGACAATGAAGGCACCACGATGTCAAACTTGTCCGGGCCCAGTTCTTTCAATGCCAGGAAAGCTTCGTTCTCCCAGGCCAGCAACACATCACCGATACCGCGCTCTACAAAGGTAGTGGTAGATCCACGTGCACCACTGTCCAGCACCGGCACATTCTTAAACAGCTTTTTCAGATACTCTTTGGCCTTGGTTTCGTCCTGGTTGTTCTGCTTGAGTGCGTAAGCATAAGCAGCCAGGTAATTCCAGCGCGCACCGCCTGATGTTTTAGGGTTAGGTGTGATCACAGAAGTACCAGGTTTAACCAGGTCACCCCAGTCCTTGATGTTTTTAGGGTTGCCTTTGCGCACCAGAAAAACAATGGTAGACGTGTAAGGCGAGCTGTTGTGTGGCAAACGTTTTTGCCAGTCAGCCGGGAACAACTTGCCTTTGCTGCCGACTTCGTCAATGTCATAAGACAAAGCCAGAGTCATCACATCTGCCTGCAAGCCATCGATCACTGAACGCGCCTGCTTGCCGGAACCACCGTGTGACTGTTTGATAATGACGTTGTCACCCGTCTTGGCTTTCCAGTAATTGGCGAATGCGATGTTGTAGTCCTGATACAACTCGCGCGTCGGATCATATGACACATTCAGCAAGTTGGCATCCGCTGCCCAGGCCGCGAACGGCGAGGCTAAAGCGGCGATCAACAATGCCTGTTTAAATGTTTGGTTCAGTTTCATATCTATCCTCTATTTAGAAGCCGTACAGGGTTAATTCTGTGTAGAAAAAGTCAGAACTCTTGGAACGGTTTTGATCAAAGTTTGCACGGTTGTCGGCGTTAGCGCTAACAGCATCCTGAACAAAGTCACCAGCCCAGAAGTGCGCATAACCCAGGTTGAGTGCTGCGTATTGATTGATAGGGAAACGTACGCGCAAATCGTACTCTTTACCCAGGTCCCGGCCAGAATTGCCTGTGCGGTCGCGCAGGTTGGCACCGGCATTCCAGCGGTCACTTGCATCATCCAGCTGGTACCAGCTAAAGCCTGTGTCCACTTTCACATTGTCCAGGAACGGTACTTTAGGATCGAATTCCACCCTTACTTTCGCAGCACGGATGTTTTCCATCTGAATGTAATCGTTGTTAGACCATGGACGGGCAAAGCCGAACAGGCGATCAAAACGGCCGTTATCCGAGAAGTCATTACCTGCAGCTGTGGTTTTATCGCCGGAAGCAACACCGTACGAAGTACTGAAACGTGGTTTCCATGGGTGTTTCACGGTGTAACCCACTTCTGCGTTATAAGCATAAGCATCGTGGTCTACATTCGCGTAACCGATGGCATTGCTGATGAAACGTTGCTGTTTACCCCACTGCTTGACATAGCTGGCGTCATAATCCCACTGCGTGCCCGGCACTACACCGAATACGCGGATACCACCGGTATGAATTTCGCGGTCTATCCTCGCCTGGTTCTGTGCAGCGGCAGTAATAAAGCGGCGGTCACTGAGTGAGTTACCGTTAGTGTCATACACCACGTCGTCGCCATTTTGTCTGAGCAAGAAGTAATACGGCTGAATGGTCACGTATTCTGACCAACGACGCCAGTCACCAATCACACCGTAGAAATTCTGTGAGTGATCCACTTCATCCAGTTTGTCGGTAAAACGCTGTACCGGTTGCACTGCAAACGCTTCCAGTTGCCAGTCATTCTTTTTCTCACCGATGTTGGCACGTATACCCTGGAAGGTGTTGGTGGTGTTACGCCACTCGTTACGTGCGATAAGGCGACGATCCAAACTTTCCCAGGCCAGGCGTCCGCCACGTACCCAGAATGGACGACTGTTGCCCAGATCATCCTTGCCAAAGATACTGTCTTTGTAATACAGCTCTAAATAAGCTTGTACGAAATCTGCCTTATCTACATCACGCGTATCGTTGCTACGGGTGTAGTCACTGTTGTTACGACGTGAATCCTGTGCTTCAACCGCAAAACGGAACGGGTCCAGAATGTTTTTCAAACCCACATAGGCACGTGTACGCAACAAGAGTGGCTCGTCCAGATTTTCTCTAGGGCGGCGGAAGTCATTGTCCCTGTATTCATAACGTGCACGGTATTCCAGGCCTATATCCAGCCAGTCCACATCCGCAAACGCGTCATAGTCTTTCAACCAGGTTTTGTTCAGTTGCTTAACATAGCGTGGCGGCTCGGTTTCTTTTTGTGTGCCGTAGCTGCGACGCTCTACGTAATAACCATTAGCCGCTTTGGCGGCTGCTTTTTCCTCGGCTTTGATTTCAGCCAG
The DNA here is from genome assembly GCF_042676265.1 of Methylophilus luteus. Taxonomy (NCBI): domain Bacteria; kingdom Pseudomonadati; phylum Pseudomonadota; class Betaproteobacteria; order Nitrosomonadales; family Methylophilaceae; genus Methylophilus; species Methylophilus luteus. The sequence continues at coordinate 367,284 of NZ_JBHTKB010000001.1, read as the reverse complement.
GCGTGCCTCAACTTTTTTATTTTGTTCAGCATCTTCTACTTGTGTGGATGTAGTATCTTCCGCAGCATAAGCCTGCGAAATCCCCGCGATACCACTTGCCCACCAGAATCCGGTCGCAGCCATTGCGATCGTAATTTTTTTTAAATACATTTAAATCTCCCTAGTGATATAAACTTCCAGCGGACTGGTCAGTGCCTTAAAAATCATGAATTACTTTTTCGGTTTGCTTGTTTCAAAACGCACTTTTTCGCGTCGTTCGATCTGAGTCACGCGCCCATCATGCACTGTGACCTCTATAGAGCCATAACCAGTATCCCGCTGCACAGCAATGATCGCTGCATTGACAGCTGCCAGTACAGCTTCGTCATATTGAATATCCGGTTTGGTCAGAGTTGACGACATGGTGCTTCTCGCTTGAATGAATGAGCAGGATTATTTCAGACTATGTATATTTTAAAAAATAATTATTTATTATTTTTATATACTAATTTGTTATATATAGAATAAAAAAATCCCGCCAGACGGCGGGATTTGATTTTTCTACTAAATCCAGGATTTAGAAGTTGTATTGCAGTTGCACGCGCAAGGCGTCTGCCTTGAAATGTTCGTAATCTTCACGCGCTGGCAAATTAGCTGCTGGCGTAGCCGCATTACGACCACCCGTAACCAGGTTGGTACGGTTCATACGGTGATAAACCATGGCGATTTCGACTTCTGGTGCCAGTTGCCATTCCACACCCAATTCCCAGTCATTGACATGGTTTTCTGGGGAGTTGGTTTCGGCTTTGTTATAACCATCAAAGTATTGCCATTTAATGAATGGTATCAGGGTGCCATTGGTGCTCAAGAACTGGAAGTTATCAATCTTGTACATGGCCTGCACATAACCACCGTTCAGGCTTTTCTTCTCAATCACGTTCTTGGCGATATCTAAGCCTGGTGTGTTACCCCAGTTCCATTCAGCCTGAATACCAAACGGCTGAGGATACATAATAAAGCTGATACCTACGCGCTCATCTTCAATACCGTTTCTGCCTGACAACGGTGTACCTGTCCCTAATGTTGGGGTCGCTGTTGCAAGAGCACCAGCTGCGTTACGGCGGCTATATGCACCCGTTGACGAAACATACTCACCTCTGTAAGCCTGAATACCGGCTTCGTAAATCTGACCGCTTTCTGTCTTCCATGGATAGGTGAAACGGGAAACCACATGGTAATTATCGTTTTGTTCTGGGCGGTTTGCGCCTTGACCATTGTAAAGACCCAGCGCAAACATACCGTAGTTGCCTGAGTGTTTTAAACCCTGTTTGTTGATATCTTCAAACAAGGCCTGAATGTCTGTAGGCGTGTAGTAGTAGAAAGCACCCAGGTCACGCTCATCACGCACCGCACTGTTCAAGGCATCGTTACGATCCAATGCTAAACGGTTCGAGCTTGATTGCAGGTTTTCAAAACCATATGGCACTTTGGATTGACCGACACGCACACGGTGTACACGTGTTTTATCAATGTATACATCACCATACGCATCACGTAACTGAGCAAAGTTGTTATTACCTGTACCTGCCGTACTAGCGAAGTCCGGCTGGATGTAGTAACTCAGGTGGTCACCAAAGTCACCAAAGATGATCAGACGTGCACGACGGATCAGGAAGTTCTTATCTGCATCACCCAGAGACTTATCATCGCCGACAGAGCGGTCTGACCATAAGTTAATACCGTCATCGCCACCCAGCATGGTGGTGTTACGCACCTGCACATAACCACGCAGGTTTACGCGGCTAGTCCAGCTTTTGCTTTCTTTTTTCTTTTGCACTTCGACCTCGGTACTACGGCCTTTGCTCAGCAAAGCGCCTTCTTCTTCAGTCAAAACCCCTTTACTGACCAAAGCCTGTACCAGATCAACCGTTGAGTCTGCCATGGCAGGCAACGTTAAGCCAACTAGCATGCTTCCCGCAAGGGCGGACAACACGATGTGACGTAATTTTGAATTCATATCTTTTCCCTGTTTGAATATTCGCCTATACAACGGGGCGTATTTTGAACAGCTAATATGACAATTTGATGACATCTATATGTCTTGGTACTAAAGAAACACTAGTCCGTTGCTAGGCATAAAAAAAACCACCCTAAGGTGGTTTTTTCATATCAGTTGTAGCTTATTGTTCTGCACGCATATGCGGGAACAGGATCACATCACGGATGCTGGCACTATCGGTGATCAGCATCACCAGTCTGTCTATGCCTATGCCGCAACCGCCGGTGGGTGGCATGCCGTATTCCAGCGCACGGATAAAGTCGGCATCGTAGTACATCGCCTCCTGGTCACCTGCTTCTTTGGCTTTCACTTGTGACAGGAAGCGTGCGGCTTGGTCTTCGGCGTCGTTGAGCTCGCTAAAACCATTGGCGATCTCGCGGCCGGTGATAAACAGTTCAAAACGTTCTGTGATCTCAGGTTGTTTATCTGAAGCGCGCGCCAGCGGCGAGACTTCTACCGGGTAATCAATAATATAGGTAGGTTGCCAGAGCTGGCTCTCCGCGGTTTCTTCAAACAGTGACAGTTGCAAAGAACCCAAACCGGCATGGTCAAATGCCTTGACGCCAAATTTGAGCAACTCTTGCCGCACAAAGCCGGCATCATTCAATTGCTCCAAGGTGTAATGTGGCGCATATTTTTGAATGGCGCCGATAATGGTCAGGCGTTCAAACGGTTTGCTAAGATCGACTTCTTTACCTGCGTAACTGAGCACCGCGGTGCCTCTGGCAGCGATGGCTGCAGCACGTATACATTGCTCGGTAAAGTCCATCAGCCAGTGATAATCAGTATAAGCGGCGTAAAACTCCATCATGGTGAATTCAGGGTTATGGCGTACGCTCAGGCCCTCATTACGGAAGTTACGGTTGATCTCAAACACGCGCTCAAAACCACCGACGATCAGGCGCTTTAAATAAAGCTCGGGCGCGATACGCATGAACATCTGCATATCCAGCGCATTGTGGTGGGTGATAAATGGTTTGGCCGAGGCACCACCCGGTATAGGGTGCAGCATAGGCGTTTCCACTTCGAGAAACTCGTTTTCATTCATGAACTGGCGGATCGCATTCACCACTTTTGAACGGGCCTTGAAAGTCTCGCGTGTTTCTTCAGAAGTGATCAGGTCTACATAACGCTGACGGTACTTGATCTCCTGGTCTTGCAGGCCATGGAATTTTTCCGGCAGCGGGCGTAAGGACTTGGTCAGCAAACGCAAGCCGGTGACATGCACTGACAACTCGCCAGTGCGGGTCTTGAACAGGCGGCCGCTGGCGCCCAGGATATCGCCCATATCCCAATGCTTGAAGCTTTCATACAAATCTTCACCGATCTCATCACGCGCCACATATAACTGTATGCGTGCGCTGCTATCCTGGATAGTCGCAAAACTGGCTTTACCCATCACGCGCTTCAACATCATGCGCCCAGCGACCACCACCGGGATCTCTTGCGGGTCCAGGGTCTCCTTATCGGTTTCGGCATAGGCGGCCTGTAGATCGGCGGCCTTGTGCTCCGGTTTGAAATCGTTGGGGAAGACAGCAGCCTGCGTGGCCGCTGCCTGCTCACGCATCAGGCGCAGTTTCTCCCTGCGTTCTGCGATGACATGGTTTTCGTCAACGGCTGCTTCAATAGGGGCCGCTGAAGGTTGATTGGATGATTGTGCTGTCATAGTTATCCGGCTGTTGGCCTGAGTGATCTTTAAAACCGCTTATTTTAACATTGTTGCAGCAGAATACGTGCGAATTCAGCCAGCAGCAGAGCGGTTGGCGTAAGGCAAATGGATACGCACCATAAAGCCGACCGGTGTCAGATTGGCCGCTTTGACATAACCACCGTGTGCTTCGACGATGTGTTTGGTCATGGCCAGGCCTATACCATGACCATCGATCTGAGAAGCACTGCGGCCGCGGATAAAAGGCTTGAAGATTTGTTCCAGCTCCTGCTGTTCTACGCCGCTGCCCTGGTCCTGCACCTCAATGATGACTTCACCGGTACGCTCGCTGCGTTGCAGTTCTATAGACACTTCACCCAGCAAAGGGCCGTACTTGACGGCATTACGCACTACATTTTCAATCGCGCGCTGCAACAGCTCCAACTGGCCATGTATCAGGATGACACTCTCAGGCATATCCAGGTGTATGCGTGCATCCTGCTTCTCAAACTGCACATCGCCGACAATGGCGGCCAGCAGGCTTTTCAGGTCCAGATCGGTTTTCTGCAGTTTCTGCATGCCGGATTCCAGGCGGAAGATCTCCAGCAACTCGGCGATCATCTTCTCCATGCGCACCGCTTCAAGCTCGACCCGCTGCAAGGAGCTTTGCATCTTTTTCGGGTTTTGCATCACCAGGCCCACCGCCATCTGGATACGTGCCAGCGGCGAGCGCAGCTCATGTGACACATGATGCAGCATATTGGATTGGCTTTTGATCATGCTATTCAAGCGCAAGGCCATCAGATCAAAGGCGGTGCCCAACTCGGCAAACTCGTCATGACTGACAGTGATCTTGGGGCTGACACGGACCAGCAGATTGCCATCCGCGGCTGTACGCAAATGTTCAAGTAGTAATTTGATAGGATGGGAAATAGACCAGGCCAGCACCCCGGCAAAGATCGCACTGGTGATGACACAGAACACCAGTGCCGAGAACGGGAAATTCAGCAGCAGCTCTACATAGTTGAGTTCATTACTGAGGTGAAGGTGGCTAGGCTGGCTGGCACTTGTTGTTGCTGGCTGTGAAGCTGACTGTGTCGTCAGCGTAGACGATAGCGAGGGTGAGCCATGCGTGTGCGCATGTTTCTGGTGCATTTCCCACTGCACGATATTCCCTACCGTGATCACGGTGGAGATAAGCGCCAGAAACAGTGCTGCAAATAACTTCCAGAACAGCCGCCCCATAGCCCCCGCTATTACTTCAAATGGTTAGTCTCGGACTAATTGATAACCAACGCGGTAAATCGTTTGAATCACATTTACCCCGCCGGAAGCTTCTGATATTTTTTGCCTGATACTGCTCAAGTGTACATCAATACTGCGGTCATACTTCACTAATGACCGGCCCAGTGCTTTGATAGACAGGTCTTCTTTACTGACGATAGTCCCTGCATGCTTGGCTAAAATCTCTATCAGGCTGAACTCAGTGCTGGTGAAAACGATAGGCTGGTCGCCCCAGAACACTTTTCTGCGCTCACTGGAAACCACCAGCTGGCCGACCACGATATCATTGCCTTTGGGTGTATCGCTATTCTGGCGGCGCAAGATGGCACGGATACGGGCTACCAGCTCACGCGGCAGACAGGGTTTTTGCACATAGTCATCTGCCCCGCCCTCCAGGCCTTCGATACGGCCTTCGTTATCATCTTTTGCTGTCAACATCAGCACCGGGATATCTGAATGCTGCCTGACATTTTTTAAGGTCTGCATACCATCCTGGCCTGGCATCATCACATCCAGGATCACCAGGTCAAATTTACCGGCCAATACATATTGCTCACCGGTCAAGCCGTCGTGCGCAGTTGTGACACCAAATCCTTCCTGGGTCAGAAATTCCTTTAGCATATTGGCTAACTCAACGTCATCGTCAATCAATAGCAGCTTGCTCATTTTATCCTCTTACTGTTAAACAGAAGGTGTAAACCCTAACCTTGGAATGGTATATAACAACCAAATTGATTAACAAGCGTTAAGCAAAAAATTTACTTACATTTACAGATTGTATCAGTTTTGTTAAGCCTTTTTAAAAATAAGCTTAATAATTAGCGACAAAAGCTAATTTTTAAGCGTTAAAGGCTAAATTGCACTAAAAGCTTCGCAAAGCTGACTGAGCAACTGCCCGAACAAGGGCAACACTTCTGCCGCCGCATGCGGGCTGTCATCGTCGGTGGCCGCCACGATATAACTGATGGTGACTTTATCCAGGTTCTCGCGGTATTCCAGCCAATGCTCGGCATCCGCTTCTGCGATCAGCCTGAATTTATTAAAACCGGATTCTATGATCTCGGCCAGCAATTCATGGTCTATGCCTTCAAACAGCGCGCTACCTATCATGACCTGCGCTTCGTCGTAATCCGGCTGATGGCCTTCCTGCGTCAGCGGCATGGATAAAAAAGCAAACACCATCAAGGCGAAACACTGATAAACGCCCAGCATCTCAAAATCACTCTGCAGCTCTTCACCCGGATGACGCCCTGCCGTCTGTATGGCTTTAAAGGTGACAAAGCTGGCAATGTAATAAGTAGCCTGCTCTACATCGACATGGGCAAACGCCTCCCTGGCTTCTTCTTCAGAGCGTTGTGCCATCTGTCTGGTTTCTATCTGGCACAACTGATGCAGTAATTTCAGGCGTTCGGTATAAGTCATTTCCATAGGTTATCCTTCAGTTAAAGAGACGTCATTCAGGCAGCGCTTCAAGCTTTTCCTGACATGCCAGCCATTCAGATTCGATTTTTTCCAGTTGCTTGCGGTTTTCGGCCTGCGCCATCAGCACGGTCTGCAATTCGGCTTTTTGCGCGAGCTCATAGATAGCGCTATCGGCCAGTCGGCTTTCCAGGGTATTTTTTTCAGCCTCCAGTTTGGCCATTTGCGTTTCCAGCGTGGTGAGTGCCTTGAGCAATGGCCGCCGTTCGACCAGCCTGGCCTGGCGGTCGGCTTTCTGCTGCTGATAACTGTTTTGCTTGGGCGCAGCCGCGTTGCCAGTGCTGGCAGACACTTGCGTCATCTTGAGCAGATGCTGTTTATAGTCGTCGAGGTCGCCGTCAAACACCTCGGCTTTGCCATCCGCCACCAGCATGAATTTTTCGCAGCAAGTAGCCAGCAGCGTGCGATCATGCGACACCATGACCATGCCGCCTTCATAAGCCTGCAACGCCAGCGACAAGGCATGCCGCATTTCGATATCCAGGTGATTGGTAGGCTCGTCCAGCAAGATCAGGTTGGGCCGCTTCCAGATCAGCATGGCCAGGGCCAGCCTGGATTTCTCGCCGCCGGAAAAAGGGCCGCAGGCAGTTTTAGCCATTTCGCCCCTGAAATCAAAGCCACCGAGAAAATCCAGCAATTCCTGTTCGCGCGCAGCAGGGTCCAGCCGTTGCAGATGCTGTAACGGCGAATCGCTGGCAACCAGTTGTTCCAGCTGATGCTGGGCAAAATAGCCTATGCGCAGGTCCTTGCCTTCTATGCGCTCGCCAGCCAACAGTGTTTCCGACTGTGCCAGGGTCTTGATCAAGGTGGATTTACCGGCCCCGTTCTTGCCTAACAGGCCTATGCGCTCACCGGGGCGGATGGCTAAATGGGCAAAACTCACCAATACTTGTTCGTTATAACCCAGCTTGGCCTGGTTGAGTACCAGTAATGGATCAGGTGCAGAGCCGGGGTCGCGAAAGCCAAAGCTGAACGGAGAATCTACATGCGCGGCACTGATGCGCTCCATGCGTTCCAGCGCCTTGATCCGGCTTTGCGCCTGTCTGGCTTTGGTCGCCTGCGCGCGGAAACGGTCTATATATTTTTGCAAATGGGCCATATGTTGCTGTTGCTTCTGGTAACTGGCCTGCTGCAAGGCCAGTTTTTCAGCACGTTGCCGCTCAAAATCACTGTAGCCACCACGGTATAGCTCCAGCTTCTGCTGCTCTATATGCAGGATATGATTGACCGTGTTATCAAGGAATTCTCTATCGTGCGAGATCAGCAGCAGTGTGCCCCTATAGGCATTGAGCCAGCTCTCCAGCCAGATCACCGCTTCAATATCCAGGTGATTGGTAGACTCATCCAGCAACAGCAGGTCAGATCTGCACATCAAGGCCCGTGCCAGATTCAGGCGCATGCGCCAGCCACCGGAAAAATCACTCACCGCCTGTGATAACTGCGTCTGGCTGAATCCCAGACCAGCCAGCAAGGTACTGGCCCTGGATTCGGCACTGTAGCCGTCTATATCAGCTAGTCGCTGATGCCATTCGGCGACCAGCAAAGGGTCATGCTCCTCACCTGCCTGCGCGCTGGCCAGCCTGCTTTGCAAGGCACGCAGTTCTTCGTCGCCATCCAGCGTGTAATCCAGCGCCGATTGTGACAGTGCCGGGGTTTCCTGGGCCACATGCGCGATCACCCACTGTGCTGGCATCAACAGCTCTCCGGCATCGGCGACCAACTCGCCACGCAACAAGGCGAATAAAGTAGATTTACCTGCGCCGTTAGCGCCGGTCAGACCGATACGGTGGCCGGGGTGCAATTGAAAACTGGCGCCTTCAACCAGGGCCTTGCCTGCTCTGGAAAAGGTCAGTTGCTTAAACTGGATCACGACCGGCCACTTTCATTTAACTTGATATTCACTGTACGACTTTCACTGAAGAACTGTATTCCACTGTCATTATTTTTTACCGGACCTGATTTTTTACCGGGCCTGATTTATAGCGATTTACTGGCGCCCATCGCCAGACTCAGGGGCCAGGATCATGCAAATTCGGCATTTTAAACGATTCATCCGCATCAGACTGCATAATTCTCGCCGTTAATCCAGCATCTGCTGCGGTGCTGCAACTGTTTTCGAGTAAAATAGTCTGTTGATAAACCACCTGCATCCAAGACCCTTCCCTGCTCATGCCTCTGCAAAAAATCAAACGCTGGCTAATCACCCTCTCTCTTGTCGTATTGGTGGTTGTGGCAGGCATTATCGGTGTGATCCATTTTTATGTCTTTCCACATATTGATGATTACAAAGACCGCATCGCGCAGACCTTAAGCCAATCGTTGAAGCAGGAAGTCACGATAGAGCATATCGCCATACGCTGGAGTGGCTTTGCGCCGCATGTGACGCTGGGCAATGTCACCGTGTTTGACCAGCAGCAACGCCCGGCGCTGGAACTGTCCAAGATCAGCACCCGCCTGTCGTGGAGCAGTCTATTCCTGCTCTCGCCCTCATTGACCAGCCTGCGCATAGATGCGCCTAACCTGATCATACGGCGCACCGAAAATGGCGAGCTCTACCTGGCCGGCATTTCTATGTCGGGCCAGGGCAATCCGGCATTTTCCAACTGGCTGCTGTCACAAAGACGTATCAATATCACGCACGCCACTGTGACCTGGGTGGACGAACAGCGCCAGGCGCCACCACTATTGCTGGAAGACCTTAATATAGAGATACTCACCCCGGTCTGGCAACGGTTGCTCAACCGGCACACCATCCATATGGATAGCCTGGTATCCACCGGCACCCGGCAGCGCATCACACTGGAGTCTGTGCTGATAGGCAACGATGTGGCCAAACCGCAGGTCTGGCATGGCGAAGTCTCGCTGCGCCTGCCACAGATGGACCTGGCCGCCTGGAGCCCGTGGTTAGACTTGCCAATCAAGGTCAATCAAGGCCAAGGCAGCCTGACGACTACCTTTGCCTTTGAAGCCATGCAGCTGCAACGCCTGGCAGCCCAGGTCGACCTGAAAGCGGTATCTGTCACCCCGACCAACAATAGCGACACTTTTTTAGCCAATGCGGTCAGTGGTGAAGTGCGTTGGCAGCGCGTAGAGCAACGCCACATGGTCCACCTCAAACATTTTTCTGCCGACATTGCACCCGGCTTAAAGCTTGAAGATGCCAACGGTGAGTTGCAATGGGATACGCAAGGCCATGAAGGCGTGCTCACGGTAAAAAAACTGGCACTTGAGCAAGGTCAGGCGCTGGCCAAATGGCTGGAAGTGCAATTGCCGGACGCACAGCCGCAAGCTGCCGAGGCTACAACTGCGGCCACTTCTGCCACTGCGCCCATTTCTGCCACTGCAAAGCCAAACACAGAGCGAGCTGAAATCGCGCAGTTGCTGGAGCACACCGCCCCCAGCGGCAAATTCAGCCAGATCAAACTACGCTGGTTGCAGCGCGCCGGTCAATGGCAGGATTACGCACTGGCAGCCGACCTGGACGCCATACACACGCAGGCTTATGAGCAGCTGCCTGGGCTGCAGAACTGGTCAGGCCGGCTGACGGTACGCCCCAACGCAGGCAGCATAGAGCTGGACACGCAAAAGGCGAGCATAGATCTGGCCGGCATACTGCGCTGGCCGGTGCCTATCGACAGCCTGCAAGGCAATATCGCCTGGGAGAACAACGGTCAAAAAACCCTGATCAGCACCCGCAACCTGCACCTGTCTAATGCGCATATCGCGTTACGCACCAATATGGAATACCAGCTGGGCGCTGCCGGCGGTGACAGCATACAACTACAGACCCAGATAGAACGCGGCGACGCCAAGCACGCGCCGTTCTATTACCCGCTGATCCTCGGTGAATCGACCTTGCACTGGCTGGATACTTCCATCCTGGCTGGCCAGATCCGCCGTGGTGAACTGATCATCAAGGGCCGCATCAAGGATTTCCCGTTTGTGAATGCAGCGCATCAGGCTGACCCGGCACTAGGCTTGTTCAGGGTCACCGCCCAGGTCGATCATGCCAGCCTGGAATACGGCACCGGCTGGCCACTGATACAAGGCGTGGACGCCTTGCTCAAGTTTGAAGGCAAGCGCATGGATATCGCTGTGAAGAACGGCACCACCGTCGGCCAACGTATCACGCAGGCTCAAGTGGAGATCCCCAGGCTGGATGCAGACTGGCCTATGCTGAATGTGAAAGCCACGGTGACCGGCACTGTCGAGCAAGGCGTCAAATTCGTTAACACCAGCCCGGTACGCCAGGTGACCATGGGTTTTACCGACTTGCTGAAAACGGCAGGTGATGCTGAATTGAAACTGGCGTTGCAGGTGCCGCTCAATGACGTGGATGCCAGCCAGTTTCAGGGCGATTATGCGATCAGGAATGGCCGCATCGCTGCCAACCCCGAGATCGCCATGCCGGAAATGACCAATATCAATGGTCACCTCAAATTCACTGAAAAAGGCCTGCAGGCGCAGGGCGTGCAGCTAGCACTGTTTGACAACCCGGCCTCGGTCAGCCTGACGACCAGGAGCGATAAGTCTGTGCTCATACAGGGCAGCGGCCGTATCACCGATAGCGCCCTCAAAAAACTGGACAGCAATCTGCTGACCAAGGCCCTGCATGGCACCACAGACTGGAAAAGCAGCCTGCTGATCCAGCCCCCAGGCAATATCCGCCTAGACATTCGTTCGCAGTTGATAGGCATGGGCATAGACCTGCCAGAACCGATGAAAAAATCAGTGGAGACACCGGCCAACCTGACCATACGCCTGCGGCAGGAAGCTAACCAGTCAGACAAGATCGCTATACACTATAACGACTGGTTACATGGCAACTTTTTACGCAGCACAGCCGGGGCAGAGTCTAAGATCAGCGCTGGCGAGATCTCGGTCAATACACCGCCACGCATGCCTGCTGGCGAGGGCATCAACCTGCGCGCAGATTTCCAGAAACTGAATGTAGACGAATGGCTGGCCTATACCGGCCAGACTGCAGGCGCTGGCAGCGAGCCCGCGGGTGCGGCCAATATCCCGTTCAACCGTATAGACCTCAGTGCCGGCACCTTGCAAGTGTTTGACCGCCACCTGCACCAGATCAAACTGAATATCACACCTGACCAGGAGCGCCTGAAGATGTCTATCCAGAGCCAGGAACTGGCAGGAGAAGCAGACTGGATCACCGCCAAACCTAATAACAAACTGATCGCCAAATTGAGCTACCTGCGTATACCGCGTAGCCTGGATAACGATGACACGCCTGCCAGCGCCGGCGAAGTGCGCCGCCTGAGCATGACCTACCCCGAGGTGGAGATCTTGGCGCAAGACTTCCAGTTTGGCGATAAACAGTTAGGTAGCCTGGATATCAAAGCCTACAACAGCGGCGAAAACTGGGTGATACAGAAAATGAACCTGGATAATCCCGACAGCCAGCTGACGGCGGACGGCACCTGGCGTAACTCGGTGCGCAATCCGCAAACTTCGCTGAAATTCAGTTTAAGCTCTAACAACCTGGGCAAGACCCTGCAGCGTTTCCAGCCAGGCGGCGAGATGGTCAAAGGCGGCACCGGCACCATGGCGGGGCAGATAGGCTGGCCGGGCAGCCCGCACCAGTTCGCGGTAGAGCGGCTGGATGGCAACTTCAGCATGCAGCTGGAAAAAGGCCAGATCCTCAAAGTGCAGCCAGGCGTGGGCCGCCTGCTTGGATTATTGAGTTTGCAAAGCCTGCCGCGCCGCCTGACACTGGATTTCCGCGACCTGTTCAGCCAGGGCTTCGCCTTTGACAAGATCACCTCCACCGCTAATATCCGTGATGGTATCTTGCGTAGCGATGACCTGTTTATGACCGGCCCGGCGGCAGAGGTGCGGCTCAAAGGCGAAACCAATTTAAAAGCCGAGACCCAGCGCCTGAGAGTGAAAGTCACGCCGCACATCAGTGATTCGGTTTCGCTGGCAGCGCTGGCGGGTGGTCCTATCGTAGGCGTAGCCGCTTTTGTCGCGCAAAAGCTGCTAAAAGACCCCTTGAACAAAATCAGCTCCAGCGAATATATGATCACCGGCACCTGGGATAACCCGCAAGAGGTGGATATCGATAAAGCAGAGTCGGTTAAGCAGCCTGTTCAACCATTAAAAGGCTTACAGTGATGTCACACTGTATGCTTTAAAAACATTTCTTCTAGTTCCAACGGAAAATATGCCATGGCAGACAATAAAACAAAAAAACTGAAATCCGCAGCAAAAGACGACATCGTCAAAGTGGCCGCCATCCAGATGGCTTCTAGCCCGAATGTGGCCGCCAACCTGGTCGAAGCCAAACGCCTGATTGAAATGGCAGTAAAAGCCGGTGCCAAACTGGTGGTGTTGCCAGAATACTTTTGTATCATGGGCCTTAAGGATACCGACAAAGTCGCGATCAGCGAAAAGCCGAATGATGGCCCTATCCAGCATTTTTTAAGCAAGACTGCCAAAGCCTTTAAAATATGGATCATTGCCGGCTCAGTGCCCATGCAAAGCAGCCAGACTAAAAAAATCCGTAACAGCTGCCTGGTCTATAACGAAAAAGGCGAACAGGTCGCCCGTTATGACAAGATCCACCTGTTCGGCCTGGACATGGGTACCGAGCACTACCATGAAGAAAACACCATAGAAGCGGGTGACAGCGTAGTCGCCATTGATACGCCTTATGGCCGCATCGGGCTTTCCATCTGCTATGACTTACGCTTTCCTGAGCTTTACCGCGCCATGGGTGAGGTCGATATGATAGTCGTGCCTTCTGCATTCACTGAAACCACAGGCAAAGCCCACTGGGAAACGCTGGTGCGGGCACGCGCCATTGAAAACCTCTGTTATGTGGTCGCCTCTGCACAAGGTGGCTATCACCTGTCTGGCCGTGAGACCCACGGCAACAGCATGATCGTCGACCCCTGGGGTGTAGTGCTGGACAGATTGCCACGCGGCTCAGGCATTGTAATTGCCAATATCAACCGCAACTATATCAAGAACCTGCGCCAGAGCTTGCCGGCGCTGAAACACAAGACCATTACCACTATTTCATGAAAATGCTGAGCGCCGTGATGGCACTCTTTTGATAAAAACACTTCAAACAATGACGTATTAATAAGTTGACCACTATGCAAACGCTACTCACTACTGCCAATGACGTGCTACTCCGCCCTGCCGGCCTGGATCAGGATGCCCTGAGCAAAGTCCTGTCTGGCATGATGACGCACAATATCGATTATGCTGACTTGTATTTTCAGTACAGCCGTAGCGAGTCATGGGGGCTGGAAGAAGGCCAGGTCAAATCCGGCAGTTTTAATATCGACCAGGGGGTAGGCGTGCGTGCGGTCAGCGGTGAAAAAACCGCGTTCGCTTATTCAGACGACATACACCTGGATGCCTTGCAGCAAGCGGCCCAGGCCACTCGCGCCATCGCCAGCCTGGGGCAGGAAAAAACCGGCCATAGCATACTCACGCGCAGCCATGCCCCGCTCTATTTGCCGCAAGACCCTATCGCCAGCCTGAGCGCTGACGCCAAAGTCAAACTGCTGGAAAAGCTAGAGCGCTATGCCAAGGCGCAAGACCCGCGTGTGACGCAAGTCATGGCCTCGATCGCGGCAGAATATGAAGTGGTGATGGTCGCGCGCAGCGATGGTGTGATGGCCGGCGACGTACGTCCGCTGGTACGCCTGTCACTGCAGGTGATCGCCGAACATAATGGCCGCAGGGAACAAGGCAGCAGTGGCGGCGGTGGCCGTTTTGATTACAGCTACTTTACCGATGAAGTGTTGCAGGACTACGCCCAAAAAGCGGTACACCAGGCTTTGGTCAATCTTGATGCGCGCCCGGCACCGGCGGGCAGCATGACGGTTGTGTTAGGCAGCGGCTGGCCAGGTATTCTGTTACACGAAGCGATAGGCCACGGCCTGGAAGGTGATTTCAACCGCAAAGGCAGCTCCGCTTTCTCCAACATGATAGGCCAGCAGGTCGCCGCCAAAGGCATCACCATCGTCGATGATGGCACCATCGCCGATCGCCGCGGCTCACTGAGCATGGACGACGAAGGCAATGCGACACAGAATACCGTGCTGATCGAAGACGGCATACTGCGTGGTTACATTCAGGATACACTGAATGCCAGGCTGATGGGCATGGGCCTGACCGGTAACGCGCGCCGCGAGAGCTATGCGCATATCCCCATGCCGCGCATGACCAACACCTATATGCTGAACGGCGACAAAGACCCGCAAGAGATCATCAAGTCGGTGAAAAAAGGCCTCTATGCAGCCAACTTTGGCGGTGGCCAGGTCGACATCACCAGCGGCAAATTCGTATTCAGCGCCGCTGAAGCTTATATGATAGAAGACGGCAAGATCACCTACCCGGTCAAAGGCGCTACCCTGATCGGTAACGGGCCAGATGTGCTGACCAAAGTCAGCATGATAGGCAATGATATGCAACTGGATAGCGGTGTGGGCACCTGCGGTAAAGAAGGCCAGAGTGTGCCGGTAGGGGTAGGACAACCTACGCTGAAGATAGACGGCTTGACTGTGGGTGGCACCTCGGCCTGATGCAGCCTGGCTTAGACATTTGTACTATACTAACAGGATGACAAGGCTTTTTTAGCCAGCTAAAAATTATAATTATCTCTGGATTAGTCCATGTCCACGATTACTTACCCTCGCCTGATAAAAAGAGTAAGAGCTGTTCTGATCGATTCGATATTAACGATAGTCGCGGTAGCTACAAGCCTATCGATAGTCAGCGCTGTAGGCGTTTCATCTGGCATAGCCAAGATCATGCTGATTGTGTTGCCTATCCTGATTTTGGATCCCATCCTGGTGACCGTCACTGGCGGCACGATAGGCCATCATATGATGGGCATACGCGTGACGCGTATCGACGGTTTGAGCAGGATCAATCTTGTTGCCGCGTCCGTGCGCTTTATTGTAAAAGCGCTATTCGGCTGGTTCTCGTTTATTTTCGTGCTTACCACCGCCAGGCACCAGGCGATACATGACTTGGTCGCGCATTCCATTGTCATACACAAGAACCCGGCAGGACTGGCCAGCTACGACGTGCTCACCGAACGGCTACCGCACAATGATCCTTACATTTATCCTTCAGCCTGGCGCAGGTTTTTAATCACAGCTGCATACTGGGTTCTGTATACCATTATCATCAGTGTGCGCGCGGCCATTTTCACCTCCCAAACATGCCTGGATCATCAATCCTGCAGCGAGTCTGAGGCTATCACCAGCTTTGCATTATCCTTGCTGTTGTTACTGGGCATAGGCTGGATCACTGTGCGCGGCTGGAGTGGTAAATTGTATGGCGGCAGAAGAAAGCTGCGCACGCCATCCCAGGCTGATTAAAGCAGCAATCAAGCTATGCGGTTGGTCAGGTTTTTAAAACCCAGCCAGGCGATATAGACATAACAGATCACAGGCAGGATAAACGCCTGATGCAGCCCCAGCCTGTCAGCCAGTAAACCGGTCAGCAAGGGCACGATCGCGCCTCCTAGAATCGCTGTTGCCAGCAAACCTGAAGCTTTCTTCTCCTGCCCTGCTTGCAGCCCTTTGATACCCAGGGTGAAAATGGTGGGGAACATGATGGAGTTACACAAGCCGACCAGCACCATGCTGCCTATCGCCAGCGTGCCTGTGCTCTGCATGGAGATCAGGATAAAGATCACGGCCAGCAAGGCGTGCGTCATCAGCACCCGCGCCGGCGCAAACGCTTTCAGCGTAAAAATACCGAGAAAGCGGCCCACCATGGCACCCCCCCAGTAAAAAGCCACCAGCGGCGCCGCCTGGGTCTCTGTCACCTGGCTGATATCCATCACGTAATTGACCAGAAAGCTGCCGATGGCGACTTCGGCGCCTACATAGGCGAATATGCCTATCACGCCCAGCAACAAGCCTTTTTCTTTTAAAACCTGCAGCCAGCCTGTTTCGTCTGTGCTTGTGCTCTCAAGCCCGGTCAGGTTGATACGCGACAGCACCAGCGCAATGAGGATCAACACCGCTGCAATAAAGAAATAAGGGTAGACCACCCCTTCTGCATGGCTGGAGTTCGTCAGCGCCGACAGGATGAAATAAGCACCAAACAAAGGGGCGATAAAAGTGCCCAGCGAGTTGAATGCCTGGGCCATGGTCAGGCGTGAAGAAGCGGTTTCCTTGGGGCCTATGACAGACACACATGGGTTAGCCGCGACCTGCAACAGCACGATGCCCGATGCCAGCACGAACAATGCCGCCAGGAACAGCGGGTAGGTATGCAACACCACCGCCGGGTAAAACAGCAGGCAGCCTAATGCCGCCAGGGTAAAGCCTATCACCATGCCCTTCTGATAGCCTACCCGTTCTATCAGCTTGCTGAAGGGAATGGATGTCAGCCCGTAAGCGGCAAAAAAACAGAACTGCACCAGCGCCGCCTGGCTGTAGCTCAGCGAAAAAATGGCTTTCAGGTAAGGCACCAGAATATCATTGAGACAGGTGATAAAGCCCATCATGAAGAACAGTATGGTGAGTGAGGTCAGGGCCTTTTTATACATGGATATCCTTAAATTGCGGGTGCGCATGCACTACATCATAAATAGCCGGGCTTGAAAAGGAAAGATTCCTCTATCAAGCAGCGAACTAGTCATTAATTTCACAGTCAGCAGCTTTAACGGCTTGACGGCAAGTGTTACATTTTAATAAGATGATTCACATGAGGTCACAAGCCTCACACTTTTTTTCACTCTTGATCAAGGAGATATGATGGCCACCAGCAAAACCACTGACAACGGCACTGAAAAACCTGCCACCAAAAATGCCGCTGCAAGCAAAGCAGTCGCAGCCAAACCAGCCGCCAAAAAGACTGCCAGCAAGGCAAGCGCTAGCAAGCCCAGCAGCACCAGCAAGAAAAACAGTTCCCCCGCTATCGTCACCAGCGCCAACCGCCTGCAGATGATAGAAGTCGCGGCATACTATATTGCCGAGAAACATGGATTTCACGGCCCCAGCTCTGATCATTGGCTGGCGGCAGAGAAACAGGTCGATAGCAACCTCAACGCTTAAACTGTTCAGCAAGCCAGGCAAGCCTGGCGCTCAGTGCTGGCGGTTATAGGGAAACAGCGGTGCCGAGGTAAATTGTATATCGGCACCGCTATGTTGCGCGTATTGTAAAAACCCCAGCACTTCCGGATGGCTCAGGCGCAAGCCGTAGGCGATATAAGGGTATTCAGACAGCGGCACCTGCTTCTGGAAAAAAGGCCAGTGCGGGCTTGGGTTATAAAAGCGCTCGACCAGGCTGGTGATGCCCAGCAACTCGTATTCACCGCGTGCGTTGAGCACCAGCCATGGGCCACCAGAGTCGCCCACCGTAGGCATGGCGATGGTGTGATCATACTGGTCCATTTCATTGAGCCGGTTCACTGCCAGCAATGCTTTTTCGGCATGCACCAACTCCTGGGTATAAGCAAACTGGGTCTGCGCCTGCAGATGCAGCATCTCATCCATCTCGCGGTAGCTTCTGGGCAACACCTGGAAGAAGTCAGACAGATCGCGCACCGGCTTGCGTTCGCCGCAGCGCGGGTGCCTGGTGTCTGCTTCACCATAGCCGCGCCCGTAGCCGCAGATCATGATAGTTTCAGGCAAGCTATCATCCAGGCGTATACGCAAGGGCTGGATAGGGCTGACTATTTTCGCGTCGAACACCAGCACCGCCACATCCTGGGTCAGGTCTTCGGATACCTTTTCAAACGGGCGGTAAAAAGCCTGCTTCAACGTGATGTCCTCTATGCCCAGCAGTTCAGGCTGCGCGATGGAGAGCACTGGCAGATCGGTGGGGCCGCTCACCCTCACCTCTTTCAGGCAATGTGCGGCAGTGAGCAGTGTCAGCGGCTTGCGGCCGACGATGGCGGCGCTGCAGATAGAATCGTAGTATTCCCACTTTTCCACTGACTGCAAATAATGGGCATGTTGTATGCTGAGTTTGACGGTGGAAATGGCCATGCCGGGAAAAGTCAGCCCATGGATCAGGGCTTGTGTGGAATGCCCTATGCCCAGGCCCAGACAGGCCACCAGCAAAGGCATGGTGCGCCTGATCAACACGAGTCCTGATTGCCACATGCGACGCAAGCGCTGAACGCTCAGGGCAGGCTTCTGCTGGCGTTATTCTTTAACTCAACCGGGCCAAAGCAGGCCTCCAGTGAAGGGTTATCGTCGTCACAGGAGATAAAACTGCGCCCATCCGGCTGAAAAAGCACATAACTGGTTTGCTCGATGTTGATCTCTGAGGTCTGCCGGGTACAGTCCAGCCCTTTATTACTCAGGGTGACGCGGTGAGTGAGTTTGAAGAATCCCTGACTATCCGGCTGTGGCGTGACCTCGTAGCGCGCTTCGAGTTGCTCATCGCCACTGGTAAACACCGCCGTGCCATCTTCCTTGAACCAGTAGGATTCCAGGCAAGCGCTGCCAGCGACTTTAGCTTCCCAGTAACCGACCAGGGGGTGCTTGAGTGAGCGTGCGTCTGTGTCGGCCACAGATATGGAACAGAGAGTGAGCCCGACCAGGCTTAGCACATACATGACAAAGACACGCTTGTTGCTGACTTGCTGATGACGCATTGCAACCCTCCTCAAAGTGAGATGATGTAAAGCTGTCAGCGATTGTCAGTTAAAAAAATCATTCCAGACAGTGAATGTTTCCCGATAATCCGCGCAACATTTCCCTAAACATGCCCCGTTGGGCAGTGCAGCACAATGAAAGTGCTGCACAATTAAAAATGCAGCCCAACAAAAAACCCCGGGCAAGCCGGGGTTTGTTTAATGCTGTTAAGCGTTGTGATTATTTCATCACACGGTTACGGTATTCACCAGTGCGGGTATCGATCTCGATCTTGTCACCCTGGCTGACGAACAATGGTACTGGGATCTCAAAACCGGAAGCGATCTTCGCTGGCTTCATCACTTTGCCTGAGGTATCGCCTTTAACAGCTGGCTCAGTGTAAGTGATCTC
The DNA here is from genome assembly GCF_042676265.1 of Methylophilus luteus. Classification (NCBI taxonomy): domain Bacteria; kingdom Pseudomonadati; phylum Pseudomonadota; class Betaproteobacteria; order Nitrosomonadales; family Methylophilaceae; genus Methylophilus; species Methylophilus luteus. The sequence goes on along the minus strand of NZ_JBHTKB010000001.1, from coordinate 347,843 downwards.
ACGCACCACTGTGGTTGGCAGTTCGATAGAGATCGCTTTGCCTTCGTAGAAACGCACTTCACAGGGCATACCATCTTCCAGGTATGGCAACGCATCTTCCATGAATTCTGCATCTACGTCATATTGGTTATACTCGGCGTCCATAAACACGTAGGTCGGATCGGCGAAGTAAGAGAAAGTCACTTCTTTCTTTTCCAGTACGATCACGTCAAACTTGTCCTGAGCGGCATACACGTTTTCGCTAGGTGCCTCAGTCAACAGGTTTTTCATTTTCATCTTCACGACCGCTGAGTTACGGCCGGATTTGTTGTATTCGGCTTTCACAACAACCATAGGATCATTACCAATCATGATCACGTTGCCTACGCGTAAGTCCTGAGCGATTTTCATACTAGAGCCTTTAAATTGAATTTTTGGATAATAAAGCGGCGCATTATACCCGATTTGCGCGCAATTTCTCAATAAAAATCACCACCTTAGTGGCCAGGTCTGGCTGTTGCGATAACTGGTTTGCATAGTGTTGCGCATGCTGCAACAGAGCTTGCCGGTGCTCAATAAAGCTATTCCAGTGGGCAGTCGTCCACTCACCCGTCGCCCAGGCCTGCATCAGCGCGCGCGGTAAGTCTTGCAGCTCATCACTGGCGGTTGCCAGATAGTGTTGCAGAAAAGCTGCCAGCTTTTGCAGGTGGGTGTCCTCCGCTTGCTGGTAAGGCAACCAGACCATGGGTTTGGACGCCCAGATCGCGCGTACCCAGCTATCTTCCCCGCGCACGAAATTCAGACCACACAACGCCAGCAACAGGTCATAGTCGATCTGCGATAAAAACGGGATCACCGTGATGTTGCAGTGTTGATGCTGAATGACCTGCCCTGCCGTCAACGCTTGTGACGCCAACGCTTGCTGAACCAAGCTTTGCTGACTTAGCGCCTGCGCCACCAGCGGTGCCAGCGTTTCCGGCACGATCAGCCTGACCGGTTGCGGTGAAGCCGCCAGGCTCGCCAGCAAGGCTGACACCGGCGCATGCGCGTAGCAGAACAATGACACATTGATCGCCTCTGGCATGGCAGTTAAACCCAGATGCTGCCAGGCGGCGGTTGCTGATCGCCCGGCTTGCTCAGCCAGCTGTGGCAGAAACTGTTCACGTAACAAGCCGCCAGTCTGCGCGTCGAATCCGGGGTAAAAGAAATAACGATTCAAACCATTGGCTTGCGGCGAGGGTCTGCCATGAAAGCCGCTGACCCAGTCTTCGGCGGATAAATAGTCTATATTCAGCCACACTGTGTTTACCGACATTAGCTGCTGATAAGCAGGCGGCAGGCCACAGCTAAAGGTCTCTAACACCACCTCAGCCGCGTGCGAGAAACTGGATGCTTCGGTCCACGGCATCAAGGTGACTGATTCATGCCCTGCCCCAGAAAATCGGCTGGCCAGCGCTATATCATCCACCCACAAGCGGATCGCTATCGCATGCTCATCTGCCAGCTGGCAGGCCAAACGCCAGCTGACGCCGATATCGCCAAAGTTATCCACCACACGGCAGAATATGTCCCAATGGGCCTTAGGTGAGTTTGCAGCAGGCATGTGTGGTTTAAATGAAACGCTTAAACAAGGAGGGTAAAAGTGCGCAATAGTGTACCTGAACCACTGGCAACTTAAATCAGTTTCTAGAGGTCAGTTTACAGCGGGCGAGTTTTCAGCAGGCTGAATCCGCTAATGTGACCAGCGACATCAACCAGCGTATGCAGTCGCCATTTCGCTGGTTTTTAACCAGGTCAGTTGCAAGGCCTGGGCATCGATAGCGGCGCGGTGCTGTTCTAGACCAAATGCATCGCGTATGCCCTGCTTGGTGTCATGCCACACTGCTTTCTGATCAGCGCTGAGCAACACGCCTAGATCTTCAAGTTTGAAAGCCGGGCTCATGCCGGCCGCTTCATACAGACTGTGCAGCCAGACAAAATCCTGGTACCAGCCATCGGTATACACGGTCTGCCCGGCGAAGGTTTTATTGAGGTGGATGGCGATCTCGCGCGCAGTCTGGCCGTGTTGCTCCAGTTCCTGGCGTGATTGCTGATGCAATTTCTCCGCTTCATCATCCCAGTGCAGCCATTCTGCATGCGGCTGTACCTGCGCGCTCCAGACATTGCCGGCGGCGTCTATATAGCCTATCTCTATCGGGTAGCTGCCTACGCCAAAGCCTGAAGCTTCAATATCCAAAATGATGGGAGGGTTCATGAGTACATTTAATGCCTGAAATCTGTGCAGCCTGAATGGCTCACTGCTATGAGTGACTGTCATTCAGCACAGATAATTCAACCACAACTTGCCTGATTACTTGATTAAGGTGGGATTATACGCATTCATACATCGCTTGATAGCCAAAAAATCATGTATTTTCAGTCGCTTATCATGCTTTCGCCTGCTGCGCTTCAACATCAGGTTGCCTTCGTTGCGTGTCTACACCTTTATTCACCGCTAGCCGAAAGCCTGCCCAGGGGCGGGATGATGCCTGTCATATATGATAGCGTTATGACAGGCATACCATGCAGCTTGCGACCACTGGCATAGGCCGCAAGATGAGCTACACGGCCAGCATCAGGCCTGCTTAGTCTCCAGCCAGCGACGTTCAACTTCAGCCCAGTTGATCACATGGTAAAACGCGGCGATGTATTCCGGGCGTTTGTTCTGGTAGCGCAGATAGTATGCGTGCTCCCACACATCCAGGCCCAGGATGGGGGTGTTGCCATGCATGAGTGGACTATCCTGGTTGCCGCTGCTTTCCACCAGCAGTTTGCCTTGCGGGTTGACACTGAGCCAGGCCCAGCCACTGCCAAAACGGCTGATGGCCGCCTGGGTGAATGCGGCTTTAAAGGCATCCAGGCCGCCGAGGTCACGCTCTATCGCTGCCAGCAAGCTAGCGCTGGGCTGGCCATCAAACGCCGGCGTCATCACACTCCAGAACAGCGAGTGATTGGCATGGCCGCCGCCCTGGTTGCGCACAGCGGTCTGCAGCTTTTCAGGCAGGCTGTCAAAGCGGCGCAGCAACTGCTCTACCGGTTCTTCTTCCAGGCCTGAGCCAGCAAGTGCGGTATTCAGGTTATTGATATAGGTCTGGTGATGGCGCTGATGGTGTATCTCCATGGTTTGCGTATCGATATGCGGTTCAAGCGCATTCACGGCATAAGGGAGAGGCGGCAGGCTGTGGGGCATGGTATTTCCTTTTATGTGTAGAGTAAAAAAATCAATGCAGGTGTGAACCGGCCAGGCCAGGCTCGTGCGTCATCTGCGCAGGTGTTTGTGTAAGTGCTTGGGTACGTGCAAGACAGGCCTGGACCAGCGGTGAAACGCGTGAGTCATGGCCCTGGCTATGCGCAAACTGGGTCAGTGCGGCATAGGTTTCGCGCTGATGGCGGCAAGCCGCTGCACGCAACGCCGGCTCGGCAGCCGGATGACAGCTGCACATCAGCAGCCGTTCGTGGGCCATGCACAGCGTGTCAGCCGCCTCGTCACTACGCCCCAGGCGCTGCTGGGTATCGGCCAGGTTGAGGTAGCTGACCACCAGCGCTGCCACCGCATTGTCAGGCGTATCCCAGTCTTCAAAGTGCTGCAGCAGCATGCTGCGCGCATGCTCATAACAGGCCAGCGCCTGCACATAAGCACAGGCATGAAAATGCGCATTGCCTTCATGCGTCACTGCTTTCCAGGCATGGCAAATATCGTTTTGCTTCATCATATTGCTGGCTGGTTCAGGCCAGGGCGGTGTCCAACATCATCATCAGTACAAAGCCGACCAGCAGGCCGGTAGTGGCGAACAGTTCGTGCCCCTGGCGATGTGATTCCGGGATCACCTCATGGCTGACCACGAACAGCATGGCGCCGGCGGCAAACGCCAGCCCCCATGGCAGCATGGGCTGGCTGTAGATCAACACCGCAGCGCCCAGTACGGCAGCGACAGGCTCCACCAGGCCGGATGCGGCACCCAGCAGTGCCGATTTCCATTTGCCCATGCCTACACTGCTCAGCGCGAGCGCGACCACCAACCCTTCCGGCACGTCCTGGATGGCGATGCCGGTGGCCAGTGCTGCTGCGCGCGCGGCGTCATTGCCGGCAGCAGAGACACCGATAGCCAGGCCTTCAGGGATGTTGTGCAGCACGATGGCAAATACGAATAACCACAGCCTGCGTATACGTTGCGCACTTTCTGTGCCGGCACCACCAAAGAAATGCTGGTGCGGCAAAGTGCGTTCCAGCAGCATCAGGCAAGCCGCGCCTAACAATATGCCGCCACCGGTGATCATGGCAGCGCCCCACGGACCATGGCCCTGCTCCTGCGCAGATGCCAGCGCCGGTATGATCAGTGAAAAACAGGTTGCAGCCAGCATCACCCCGGCACCAAAACCAAGCAGGGTATCGTGTATGCGACGGCCAGGCGCACGCGTGACCAGCATGGGCACCACGCCCAGCGCAGTGGCGAATGCCGCGATCGCGCCCGATGCCAGAGCGATACGCAAGGTAGGCTGCCTCGCTATCCAGCGCCACGCTTCATTCAGTAAAAACAGGCTGGCGGCCACTGTTACTGCATAAGCGACAGAGCGCAAACCCAGGCTGGCTGCCGGCCTGGAACCGTTCTTTCGTAAACTGGAGTGCATGTCTGACCCTTAAGTAAGATGTCCGAAAATGTATACACATGGCGTGCATAGTATCTTCTAGTTATTCATTATAAATACGAATCATTATTATTCGCAATAAATATAAGTTTTAAAGCATGTACAAAAATCTGACTCCATGCAGCAAAAAAAATTCGTCAGCGGGCAGCGGCTGACTGAACTTAGCGGCCGTATTCAGGACCAACAAAAGTCACAAACACTTTCCCCGGGAGGAAAAATGCATAAGATAGTTACTGTTTCGCTGTTGAGCACTGCCATCGCTTTATCCGGTTGCGCCAGTATGACTGAAACCCAGAAAGGTACCGCCAAAGGTGCTGGTATAGGCGCTGCGGCAGGTGGCGTCGTCGGTGCCCTGGCCAATGGCGGCAAGGGGGCTGCGATAGGCGCAGCTGTGGGCGCGGGCGCTGGTGCCATTGCCGGCAATATCTGGTCAAGAAAGATGGAAGCACAGAAACAGGAGATGGAACAGGCCACCGCAGGCACCGGGGTGGCAGTGACTAAAACCAGCGACAACCAGCTTAAGCTGGAGATCCCCAGCGACATTTCGTTTGACAGCGGCAAGTCCGATATCAAACCCAACTTCCGCCCTATCCTGGATAAATTCGCCACCGGCTTGCAAACTAACCAGGCCGCACGCGTGACCATAGTCGGTCATACTGACAATAGCGGCTCGGATGCGGTGAATGACCCATTATCAGTGAATCGTGCCGCCAGTGCGCGCAAATACCTGACCGAGCGCGGCATTGCCACCAGCCGTATCACTATTGATGGCCGAGGCTCGCACGAACCGGTTGCCGCAAATGACAGCGCCGCTAACCGTGCAAAAAACCGCAGGGTAGAGATCTTTGTTGCCGAGCCCGACCCGGCCACGCCGCAATAATTTCAGCAGCGCACAAAAAAGCCGACCTCAGGTCGGCTTTTTGTTTTAACAAACGTGCTCAGCAAACGCTTAAACGCTAGGCTATCAGCAGCGGCAACACAAACGCAAACAGCGCGCCCACCACGAATAAAGCCAGCGAAAACAGGTACAGCCACAGGCTTTGTCTGCGTGTTCTTGTGCATAGGGCGGCGAGTGCCGGGTCAGCCGGGCAAGGCAGCGAGCGGGCCCGCCATTGCAGGCAGCCCGCCAGCAGCAGCATGGCGGCGGCCACGCCGAACACCAGCGCTTTATGCTCGCTGATCCAGATCAGTTGTGGAAACTGGCTGATCAGACTGGTCAGCGTCGCCACCGACCCGATGGCCACCAGCGTCGCTGGCAATGCGCAACAGATCAGGGTAGAGCCGCTGGTGAACAGTGACAGAAAGTTGAGCCGCCTGGACACCTGCAGGCTATCGATCTCGGTGGCCATCACTTGCCGCCTGCTTTTGCCACCTGCGCTTGTATCTCTGTAAGGCTCTGGTTCACGCGCTCTATCTTGCTGACCGAGTAGCCGGCATCCTGAATCACCTTATTAAAGCTTTCATCAGAAACATCTTTGCCGTCTTTCAACTGCAAGGCCACCACGCGGCTTTTCAAATCGACAAAAGCGCCCTGCCCTTCTGGCAGTGCCTTGAGCTTTTTCTCTATGCCCTTGGCACAAAACGCGCACACCATGCCATTGACTTCGGCTTTGATGGTGGTCACCGCAAAAGCGGTAGGTGCCATGGCAGATAACATCAGGGCGATCATAATTTTTTTCATAGTTATATCCTTTAAAAATGAGTTGGTTAAAACACAAACATGGCATTCAGGCGCGGCGCAAAGCCTTCTCCCTGCCATGGATTGGTCACACCGAATTCGAGAAAATAGTTTTTGTTGATCAGGCGTAATGCAGGCGTGAGCTGCAGGCCAGGATCGTTATTGCGCATGGTTTTGGCTTCGATGACGAACCACGGTTGGGTCTGGTCAAAGCCGGTCTCATAAAACGAGAAACCGGCCTGCACCGCCGCAGTGTCATAGTTCATGCCCGGCGCCCTCACCATGCGCGCCTTGGCCAGGAAATACAGCCGCGTCGATTCCATATCAAACTGCAGGCTGGGCGTGTAGGCAAAGCCATCATACTGGCCTCTGGCCTCACCCAGGCTGCCGTTAAACCAGATATTGGCTTGCGCGGCAGGCAGGTTCCAGCGTTTGATCAAACCGGTGTAATTGATCCCGGTAATAGTGGTCGCCCGCTCGCCTTTACCCGACATACGCATCTGCTCAACGCCTATGGCATGCCCGAGTGCGGGCGAGTAGTTCAACATCCATTCCTGGTTGTAGCGACCGATCTCGGTCATGAGCATGGCGCTGTCTTCAAAGCCCATCAGTGCCGCCGCCTGGGCTGGCAACGCTAACTGGCTTAAAAACAAGGCGCCCAGCGAGAAAACGCGAAAAGGTGCGCTCGAAAATTGCTTATACATAAACCCTCCATATGCAACTAGTCAAAAACGCTTTAAAGCAAAGCGTGATTTACATGGCAGACAGATCAACAGACGGATCTGTCCTGCCGGCTAGCCGGATATGGGTGGTTTAATGGCGGGGGGATAGGAGAGTGAATGTACAGGTGCGGCCAGGAACAAGGGCGCAGCCGAACCTGATGCGATCAGCAGTAACTGCGGCAAGGCATGAAAATGCGCGACGCCGCCACTGATGGCGCAGTACCCGCATACATCACAATGATGTGGCTGCGGCGTGCCGGTTTCGCTGGATTTTTCAGCAGCCTCTGTTGCATGCTGGTGGCAAGGCATTTCACTGGCAGCTGCCTGCGCATGTGCCGCCAGCGGCTGCAACTGCGACAGCACCATTTGCATGGACATGACGTGCGCAGCCATGCCCAGGCATGGCAACCAGCAGATCAGGAAAATGCAAAGACGTTGTTTCATGGCGACAGTATAGAGAGACTTCGGTTATTTTAGTTCAAAAGTCGTGCCGTCAGGCGCTTATTCATAACGGATATCAATGATTTCGTATTCGGTTTCAGCCGCCGGGGTGACCACACGCACCGCATCACCGAGATTTTTGCCCAGCAAGGCTTTCGCCATAGGTGCCACCCACGAAATATAGCCTTGCGTAGGGTCCAGCTCATCCTGGCCGACGATGCGGATCACGATCTCGCTGTCATCCTCAAGGTTGAACAAGGTCACCCAGGCACCAAAAAATACTTTTTCTGTATTGGTTTGCGTGCGGCTGTAGACGATTTCGGCTGACTCCATACGCTTGGTGAGAAAGCGGATGCGGGAGTCGATCTGGCGCAAGCGCTTTTTACCATAGATATAGTCACCGTTTTCGCTACGGTCGCCATTGCCCGCCGCCCAGCTCACTACGCGCACCACTTCAGGCCTATCGACCTTGATCAGGTATTGAAACTCTTTTTCCATCGCGGCGTAGCCTTCCGGCGTGATGTAATTCTTGTACTCTGCCATTGATTACCAGCTCTATCCAGGGTCTGCCCTGCTGTTGTTGATTCCAGCACTGCACATGATACAACGTATTGGCGTTTTCGCCTGCCGGCTCATGCACAGCCAGCGCCGACTATGAAGTTTTTGTGAAGCTTTTATTTTTGCCTTCAGTTACGGCTTTTTCTTGCGTAATTCACATGTGAGCTGCGCAAACCTCAGCATAAGGCAACGCCAGTCGCACTAGTTTTATTAGTCATTCAAGCATTATCTAGAGGAATTCATGAAAAAATCCATCGCTCACCTCAACGTGGGAACCCGCTTGTTCTTAGGGTACGCATTACTGATCCTGTTTACCGCTTTGATTTTCGCCATTGCCTGGCGCGGTTTCAGCCAGATACACCAGACCTGGCAGCATTTTGAGAACACTAACCTGGTCAAACGCACGCAGATTGAAAATGCCAGCAAAGGCTTGAGCGAAGGTGTGCACCACTTTAAGAATTATGTGTTGCGTGGCGGCCGCGAAGCCAGCAAGTTCCAGCACAGCATGCAGGACATTGAACAGGCGATGGCGGCTTATCAGGCAACCGGCGAGATTAACCAGCAGGAACAGGAGATACTCGGCAATATCGCACTCGGCCTTGCTACTTACCGCGCCGCGATCGCCCGTTGCGAGGAGCTTAAAAATGGCGGTATGAACGTCACCGAGATAGACGCGACCGTGAAAGGGGCAGACAAGCCACTCAACCACTCGCTCAGGTTGCTGATGGATATGAATATTGCCGGTGTCAGCGAGGCTTCCAGCCAGTTTGCCACCACCATCGCTGCCGCCAACAAACAGATAGAGACCGCTTTGCTGATCGCGGTGATCATGGCGATAGCCATCGCCTGGAAAATGACCCGCTCTATCACCCACCCGTTAAACCAGGCGTTGCATTTATCGCACCAGATCGCCAACGGCGAATTCGTGACCCATGCTACGCCCACCCGCGATGACGAGACCGGCAGGCTGCTCAACGAGATGCAACGCATGCAGGCGACCATACAATGCATAGTCGAATCGCTGAATGAGATGTCCAGCAAGCATAGCGTCGGCCTGATAGACCACCGTATAGACAGCCAGCAATTCAATGGTGCCTACCAGCAACTGACCGAGGGCATCAACCGCATGGTAGAAGAACACATCGTGGCGCAGACCAAGTCACTGCAGATAGTGACGGCGTTTGGCGAAGGTGATTTCAACCAGCCGCTGCAAGCGTTTGCCGGCCAGCGCAGCTATATCAACCACAGCATAGAGCAAGTGCGCCACAACTTTAAGCTGCTGATAGAAGATGTGCAGACCTTGTCGCGCGCGGCTGAAAACGGCCAACTGAATATACGCGCCGATGTGTCGCGCCATCATGGCGATTTCAAACAGATAGTCGCCGGCTTTAACCAGACGCTGAACGCAGTGGTAGACCCGCTGAAAACCACCGCGCGTTACCTGGATGAAATGGCGGCCGGTCATATCCCCACCCGCATAGAAGAACATTTTGTCGGTGATTTCAACCTGGTGCAGACCAGCCTGCAGCATTGCGCAGGTGCTATCCATCAATTGATCGCCGATGTACACCACCTGGCTTCAGACGCACAGCAGGGCCAGCTGCATACCCGGGTCGATATAGCAGCGCATGCCGGTGATTTCCGCAAGATCATACACGGTATCAACCAGACGCTGGATGCAGTGGTCTCGCCTTTGAACGTGGCCGCCGATTGCGTCAAACGCATCGCTGCCGGTGATATCCCTGAGCCTATCCATAACCAGTACCACGGTGATTTCAAAGTGTTGATCAACAACCTCAACACCTGCATAGCCGCCGTGAACCACCTGGTGGAAGACACCCGCCAGATCGCCGGCGAGGCGCAGCAAGGCCAGCTTTACAGCCTGGTGGATGTCACCACCCACTCTGGCGACTTCAGGGAAGCGCTGCAGGGTTCGCAAGATATCCTGCAACGCATGGTAGCGCCTATACAGACAGTCAAAGTCGCAGCCGAGACCATACAGGTCGCCGCGGCCGAGATCGAAAAAGGCAATAACGACCTCTCCCGCCGCACCGAGACCCAGGCCAATGCCCTGCAGGAAACCTCCACCAACCTGGAAACCCTGACCAGCAACATCAAGCAGACCGCAGACCACGCCCAGCAAGCCAACCTGCAGGCTAACCAGGCCAACCAGCTGGCCTTGGCTGGCGGCGAGGCGTTCACTGCCCTGTCCAGCACCATGCAGGCCATCAACCACACCTCGGCGCAGATAGAGCAGATCACCGGCGTGATCGATAGTATTGCTTTCCAGACCAATATCCTGGCGCTGAATGCCGCCGTCGAAGCCGCGCGTGCCGGCGAAGAAGGCCGTGGCTTTGCCGTTGTCGCCGGCGAAGTGCGCAACCTGGCCAAACGCTCTGCCGCCTCGGCCAAAGAGATCAAAGAGCTGATTGCCGCCTCTGTCTCGCAAACCAGCGACAGCGCCAGACAGGTCAGCCGCGCCGGCCACACCATGCAGGAGATCGTCGGTGCCGTACAACAGGTGTCACACAGCATACAGGCGATCTCCGAGGCCTCCATGCAGCAAAGTAGCGGTCTGGAACAGATCTATGAATCCATGACTTCCATAGACGAGACCACCCAGCAGAATGCGGCGCTGGTGGAACAGGCCGCCGCTGCGGCAGAAAGCATGCTGGAGCAGGTGCATACCCTGGTAGCGTCTGTGAACCAGTTTAAAACCGATGCTTATGCCACAGACAGCAGGCCAGACTTGCGCCTGATCGCCTGATTGAAGGTTCGCCTGATTGAAGGTTCGCCTGATTGAAGGTTCGCCTGATTGAAGGTTCGCCTGATTGAAGGTTCGCCTGATTGAAGGTTCGTCTGATCCCAGGTTCGTCTGATCCCAGGTTCGTCTGATCCCAGGTTTGTCTGATTGCGGCTTGTCTGATCACAAGCAGTCCCACAAATAAAAATGCTCCCGGTCGGGAGCATTTTTTTGCCGGCGAAACCTCTATTTTTCGTCCTCTATCTCTTGTGCATCATAGACATAATGGCTGGTCTCACCAAAACAGCTGGAAGGCACGCCTTTGTGCTCTTTGTATAACAGCCTGGCCCGCTCACCCGCCAGCCGGTTCACTTTCTGCACCACCGCCGGGTCACGCACGGTGAAGTAGAATTTTTCGGCCTGGGTGCCGGGGATGGTGACCAGCACCAGCTCGCCTTCCCAGGTTTTGCATATCCAGCCTTTATTCGACAGCTTTTGCACATAGCCTATGCGCTCGCCATAGGAATACACCCAGTTCAACGATGCCCAGGTATACAGCGTGAAAAAAACCAGCGGGAACAGGATCAGCCAGAATATTATTTTTATAAATTTCCCCATATTTGATATGCACCCAATAAAAGTTGTTAGAATCAGCTAGCGTCAGGCTTGATATTACCTGAGAAATTCCTGGCATGAACAATGATATTCACCACGCAGCTGTAGCACGGTGCAGGTTTGCGTTTTAGCGCAACGACAAGTTGAGCCATATAAACTGTTAATCATGCTTGAAACTTAATTCATTACACTTTGATTCTGCCCCGCATGCATTCCCAGCCCCCAAAAAACCAGCATCAGGCAAGCCAGCACCAGGCAAGCCAGCGTCTAGAAAACCAGCGTATAATCTTATGCGCCTCCGCGCGCCTGGCACAGGGCATACGCCAGACTCTGCAACAACAGTTCCAGCAACAAGGTTTATCACAGTGGCAGGCCGTCGAGGTTTACCCTTTGCAGGACTGGCTGAACCAGCTGACCGAACATGCCATTCTGTGCGGGCAGATTGAAGTCTCTGATGCTCCGCTGGGCATGCTTTCCGCCACCCAGGAAGCCTTGTTGTGGGAACAGGCCATCAATGCCAGCCTGAGCCGCCACGAAGCGGCGTCACTGTTCAATACCAATGGCCTGGCCAGCGCCGCCATGGAGGCCAACCGCTACCTGATAGAGTGGAATATCAGCGTGGATATGGACACTGCCACTGAAGAGACGCGCCAGTTCATGCACTGGCGCCAGCAGTTCCAGGCCTTGTGCAAACAGAGTGGCTACCTGGAGAGCGTACGTTACCAGACCTGGCAACTGGAGCAGTTACAGCAACATGCTTACACGCTGCCCGCCCAGATACAACTGGCCGGCTTTGACCGTATCAACCCGCACCTGCAGGCATTGATCAACCTGCTGCAGACGCAAGGGGTGAGCGTGAGCACCTTTGACATGGGTGTCAGCGCGGATGAAGTCAAACGCATGCAGTTTACCGAAACCATGGACGAATGCCGCGCCGCGGTACACTGGGCGCAACAGCATCTGGCAAATGACCCGCAGGCCAGGCTGGCGATCGTCGTGCCTGAGCTGGATAGCCTGCGTGACACCCTGGCCCACCTGCTGGACGATGTCTTTCACCACCAGGCATTGCACCCGGCGCATGCCGAAACGCCGCGTTGTTATGAGTTCTCGCTGGGTCTGCCACTCAGCCGCTGGCCGCTGGTGGATAGCGCACTCAGTTTGCTGCGGCTGGCTTTGCAACAATCGCCTTTCTCGCAAACCGAGCTGTCTGCCTTGCTGGGCAATGTCTACTGGTCACAGGCACAATACGAAGCTGATGCGCGCGCCAGCCTGGATGCCGAGATGCGCAGGCAACTGCCTCTGCAGGTAAAAGCGACCACTTTTTTGCGCTTTATCGAGCGTAAACAGCACGATATCCACCCGCTGCTCAGCCCGGCACTGTACGCTGACCTGCACGCCCTGCTCACGCTGGCAAGACAAACACCGCGTAGACAAGTGCCTTCAGCCTGGGTGCAGAGTTTTAACCAATTGCTGCAGGCCACGCACTGCCCGGGCGAACGCAGCTTGTCCAGCCATGAATATCAATGTCAGCAGTCTTTGCAGCGCGTACTCGGCCAGCTGGCCGCGCTGGATGCCTGGTTAGGCGCCATAGATGCCATGTCTGCCCTGCAGCGTTTATCGCAGTTGTGCCAGGCGCAGATCTTCCAGCCGCAAACGGTGCGTGCGCCGAATATCACGCTGATGGGCATGCTGGAAGCTTCGGCCCAGCCGCTGGATGCAGTGTGGGTGATGGGCATGAATGACCATGTATGGCCACCGTTGTCGCGCACCAACGCCTTGATCCCCGCCGAGCTGCAACGCCAGGCGGCGACGCCGAATGCCAGCAGTGAGGTGCAGATAGCATTTGCCAGCCAGATACACCAGCGCCTGCTGCGCTCGGCCAGGCAGGTGATCTTTTCCTATGCAGAGCGTGAGGGTGACCGGCTGTTGCGCATCAGCCCGCTGATACAGTCTATCGCGCAAACCGACGCCAGCCCGCGCGCAGCCACCCTGGCCGAAACCCTGGCGCAGTCCGCCAGCCAAGACTGGCAATGGCTGGATGACCAGCAGGCGCCCGCCGTAGAAGACGGCGAACATGTCAGCGGCGGCACTGGCCTGTTGCGGGCGCAGGCGCTGTGCCCGGCCTGGGCGTTTTACCAGTACCGCCTGAAAGCACGCAAACTGGAAACGCCGCATAATGGTCTGGACGCCATGCAGCGCGGCGACCTGATACACCGCGTGATGGCGGCCTTCTGGGCCCAGCAATCGGTTGTGGATTGGGCTACCGTGCAGGCAGAAACGCTTAAAACCCAGCTCGAGCAGATCGCCACTGCGGTGATAGAAGAATTCAACCAGTCATACTCGCAACCGTTCTCAGCAGTGTTCTGCCAGCTGGAAAGTGAACGCCTGAGCAAGCTGGCCCTGACCTGGCTATGGGAAGTCGAACGCGAACGCCCGCAAGCCTTTGAAGTGACGCTGACCGAAGAAAAATTCACGCCGCTGATAGAGGGCATACAGGTCACCCTGATCATAGACCGCGTTGATATGCTGGCAGATGGCAGGCTGGTGGTGATCGACTACAAAACCGGTAGCGCACCGGATTATAAAAACTGGGCCAGCGACAAGATCACCGAGCCACAACTGCCTATCTATGCCGCGTTTATCCTGCACGACGCCGACATCGCCGCGGTCTGCTTTGGCAAACTGCGGCTGACCGATGGCGGCTTTACCGGCGTGGCGGCTGAAGATGACATCGTCACCGGCATCAAAGCCTATAACCACGAAAAAAACAAATTATTCGATGCGCAAGAATTCCCCGACTGGCCATCCATACTGCAACACTGGCGCAACCAGATCACCCGCACCGCACAGGCCCTCAAGGCCGGCGACGCCGCGGTGGTGTTTGAGGCTGAGCAGGATCTGGATTATTGCGATGTGCTGCCATTATTGCGGCTACCCGAGCGGCAATTGCAGTTCGAGCATAGCCAGCATCGTCAGCCTAAGCTGCATGGTGGGCAGGCATGAGTATGAGCATGCCAGCCGAAGACCTGCAGCAAGCACTGGCCAGCGATACGGCCAACCGCCAGCGCGCGCTGCAGATAGAATCTTTTATCGTTGAAGCGCCCGCCGGTGCCGGCAAGACCGAGCTGCTGACGCAGCGCGTGCTCAAGTTGCTGCAGACCGTGCAGGCGCCGGAAGAGATCATAGCTATCACTTTCACCAATAAGGCAGCGTCTGAAATGCGTGCGCGCATACTGGATAGCCTGCAACTGGCTGCGGCAGGCGTGCCGCCGGAAGCTGCGCACAAACAGGTCACCTTTGCCTTAGGCCAGCAGGCCTTGCGTCGTTCTGCCGAACTCAACTGGCATTTGCTGGAAACGCCGGCCAGATTGCGTATTTACACCATAGATTCACTGTGTGCCAACCTGGCGCGGCAAATGCCCCTGTTAAGCCGTTTTGGTACGCAACCGGCGGTGACAGAAGACGCCTGGGCCTATTACCGCGAGGCCGCCGGCCAGGCATTGCAGACTATGGATGATGAGGTGCTGGGTGCACCGGTACGGCTGGTATTGCGCTACATGGATAACGACCAGTCACGGCTGGAAGGCCTGCTGATGGCGATGCTATCCAAACGCGAGCAATGGCTGCATCTGAGCCAGAACGGCAATGACAATAAAACCGATGCTGCCAGGCTGGCATTGCAACACCTGGTAGAAAGCGAACTGCAGCAGGCAGTGCAGGCATTGCCAGGCCGTACCCAGTCGGCGATCATGCCTATCGCGCGTTATGCCGCCAGCCAGCTGCCGCCTGAGCATGCCATCGCTGCCTTAAGTGACTGGCAACAGCCATTCACTGCCGATATTGCAGACCTGCCCGGCTGGCGTGCACTGGCCGAGCTATTGCTGACCAGCAGCGGTGGCCTGCGCAAACGGCTGGATAAGAATATGGGCTTGCCCGCCACCGATGAAGCCAAGCCTTACAAGCTGGCCCTGACCGAGCTGCTGGATGGTCTGGCGCAACACGGCGACAGTGAGGCCAGCATCGCCCGCATCCGCATGCTGCCTGACCCTGACAGTGAAGACGATGCCATCATCCAGGCGCTCAGCCAGTTACTGAATATCGCTGCGGCGCAGTTATGGCTATGCTTTCAGGCACAAAATGAAGTCGATTTTGTTGAGATCGCCCAGCGCGCCCTGGCGGCACTGGTGGAAGGTGGCGTTGCCAGCGAACTGGCCATGCGCCTGGATTACCGTATCCAGCATCTGCTGGTCGATGAGTTTCAGGATACCAGCCCCATGCAGATAGACCTGCTCAAGGCACTCACGCGTGGCTGGCAGCCCGGCGACGGCCGCACCCTGTTTGCGGTGGGCGACCCCATGCAGTCTATCTATCGCTTCCGTAAAGCCAATGTCGGCCTGTTCCTCAATGTGGCGGTGCATGGCATAGGCGATATTGTGCTCACCCCGCTCAAACTGTGGCGCAACAACCGTTCGCGCCCGCCGGTGGTGGACTGGATCAACCAGACCTTTAAAGGCATGCTACCGGCCAGGGACGCACCGCAACAAGGCGCTATCGCTTACCGGCCATTCGTGGCGACCAGGGACGATGCGGAAGGTGCCGGGGTGTTCGTGCACCCGCTGTTGATGCCGGTGACTGATAGCGAGGAAGCGCCTGCCGACCTGCGTCATCTCGAAGCCGAGCAGATCATACGCATCATACGCGACACGCGCGCGCATAAACCGCAGGCCACCATCGCCGTGCTGGTGCGCGCCCGCCGCCACTTACACGCCCTGGTCAGCGAAATGCGCCGCAACCATAGCGAACTGAGTTTTCAGGCGGTAGAGATAGAAGAACTGGCCAACCGCCAGATCGTGCAGGACCTGCTGACCCTGACCTATGCCCTGCACCAGCGCGCAGACCGCGTGCATTGGCTGGCGCTATTGCGTGCACCCTGGTGCGGCCTGACGCTGGCCGACCTGCATGCCCTGATAGGCCAGGACAGCCAGCGCAGCGTGATGCATCTGCTCGGCGACGACACTGTGCTCGCCAGGCTCAGTGCAGATGGCCGGCAGCGTGCGCTGCATGTACATGCAGTTATGCAGTCTGCGCTGGAGTGGCGCGGACGGGCCAGCGTCAGCCGCTGGGTGCATAACACCTGGTTACGGCTGGGCGGCGCGCAATGCCTGTGGGATGAAAACGACGTGCAGGACGTGCAGGCCTTTTTTGCGCGTATCGCCGCGCTGGAACAACATCAGCAGTTTAGCCCGCAAGCCCTGGCAGAAGATGTGAAAAAACTCTATGCCGCCCCGGACGCCAAAGCCGATGCCAGCTTGCAGTTCATGACTATACATAAATCCAAGGGCCTGGAGTTCGATACTGTGATTTTGCCCGGCCTGGATGGCGGCAACCCGCCGGATGATGCCAAGCTGGTGATCTGGGAAGAAGTGACCCTGGCCAACGGCGACAGCGAACTGGTGGCTGCGCCCTATGTGCCCACCGCCAGAAAACGCCAGCAGGCCGCACTGGGCAACACTGCCGGGGTCAGCGCCTATGACTATCTGAATGACCTGGACAAGACCCGCGCTGCCTATGAAGACGCCCGCGTGTTATATGTGGCGGCGACCAGGGCCGAGCGCCAGCTGCATTTACTAGGTGCCGCCAGACCGGATAAGAACGGCGACCCGCAACCGCGTAAAAACACCTTTCTGCATTTGCTGTGGCCTGCGGTGAGCACATGGTACACCACCGAGCACGACCTGGTAGCCCGAGCCCCTTTGGCGCAAACCGATGCCGAGCTCAGGCACTTTATCCCTAAACTGATACGTGTGCGGCAAGCCGAAACCCCGCCTGCCCTGCAAGTTATAGCCAGCGAGACCAACGCCAGCAATATCCCAGCGAAAGCGGACACCACCATCGCCGGGCTGGAAGCCGACATAGGCAGCCTGGCCCACCTCTACCTGCAACTGATCGCCGGGCAAGGTCTGAGCCGCTGGGAATATAGTGTCAACAACCAGTTCCTGATGCATGCACCGGCCATGCAACGCTGGTTCAGACAGCGTGCTTATAGCGACAGCGAGGCCACCCTGAGCGCAGCAAAAGCAGCCGCACTATTGACCACCACCCTGCGCTCCGCTGATGGGCAGTGGGTATTACAGGCACACGACCAGGCAGCTTCCGAGCTGGCCATAGAACAACTGGCAGATGGCAAGAAAGTCATAGACCGCACCTTTGTGGCAGACGGCGTACGCTGGATCATAGACTATAAATCCATGCCGGTGAGCCCGCAGCAAGACCTGCAGCTGGCGGCTGAACAGTTCAGGCCGCAGCTGGCCGCCTATGCTCAGTTATTCGAGCAGGCTGGCCTGCCGGTCAGAACCGCCATCCTGTTTTTAAGCGCAGGTAAATTGATCACGCTAGAGTAAGGAACATTGATGATAGAACGACAAGCCATACTGGACGCATTCCAGTTCCGCCATGCCTGCAAGGAGTTTGATGCCGGCAAGCAGATCCCCGCTGCAGAATTCGAGTTGATACTGGAATCTGCCCGCCTGTCACCGAGCTCGTTCGGTTTTGAGCCGTGGCACTTTATCGTGGTGCAGGACAAAGCCTTGCGTGAGAGCCTGAAACAGCATGCCTGGGGCGCACCGCTGAAACTGGATACTGCCAGCCACTTTGTCTTGTGCCTGGCCATGAAATCGCCGTTTCTGGACCCTAAAGGTGATTACCTGCCAAAGTTTATGCGTGAAGTTCAGCATCATCCGCAGGAAGTAGCAGATATGCGTTTGGGCTTTTATACCCAGTTCCAGCAATCGGATTTTGACCTGAGCGACGAACGCAAGCTGTTCGACTGGGCCAGCAAGCAATGCTATATCCCGCTCGCCAACATGATGACAGTGGCAGCCATGCGCGGCATAGACTCATGCGCTATCGAAGGTTTCAAGCAGAAGGAGACCGATGCGCTGCTGGCCGAACAGTTTGGCGTGGACCTGGCGCAGTATGGGCTGGCGTATATGGTGGCGTTTGGCTACCGCAAACATGAACCCAGGCCGAAAACGCGCCGCGAGCTAGCGCAAGTGGTGAGCTGGAAATAAGCCGATACGCCTGATAAAAGCTGCTTTAATAAAAAGCTGGACCTACAAAAAAAGCTGCCTGGGGGCAGCTTTTTTGCAGCTTTCTGGCAACTATTTGTTTATGCCTCGTGCTCGTTCTTAAAATGCCTGCGCACATACCAGATGATGAAGATCACGCCCAGCGCGGCGATCACGTAATGCGATTCATGGAAATAGACTTTGAGGTCTTCCCAGTGCTGGCCGGCTTTCATGCCTATATAACCCAGCGCCCAGCACCACAGCAGTGAACCGGCAAAGGTGTAACCGATAAAGCGGGTCATGTTCATGCGTGCCACACCAGCCGGAAAGGCAATAAAGGTACGCACCGCCGGCAGCAAGCGGGCAATAAAAATAATGATCTCGCCATGCTCTGCAAACCAGCGGTCTGCCATATCGAGGTCTTTTTTACTGATCAGCACATATTTACCGTATTTTTCAACCAGCGGACGGCCGCCGTACATGCCCAGATAATAGGCAGGGATAGACCCCAGCACACAGCCTATCGCGCCGGCCAGGGCGATGCCCCACAGAGTCATTTCACCTTTGGTGACCAGGAACCCGGCAAACGGCATGATGATCTCTGAAGGCAAGGGGATACAGGCCGATTCGATCGCCATTAATAATACGATACCGCCATAGCCCATGGTGGAGATGACGCTCATGATCCAGGTGGCGACTGCGGCTAAGATTTTTTCCAGCATATTGTTCTACCAAATAATGTCATTGTTGTTGTCTGAGGTGCGCTTTTTTGCTCGCTGTAGCTTGTGAAACGGCCGCGTGCGCGACCATCATACGGTCAAAGCGCTCACGCGTCTATTTCTGTCCTGCGCTTACGCGACCATGACTGTCATTCTGTCTGAGCAACCACTGCTTGAGAATATGCTGACAGCCAGTCCGGTTTTCTCGCCTGCCCCGCGCGCTAACTGAATTCTTTCAATAGCGTTTTCACCAGTTCTACCCGGTGATTGAGGTTGCCCAGCTGCACGGTGACGCGCAGTTTATCCGGCCCGTTCATGCGGCAGCGCTTGTCGCGTTGCAGCAGGCTGACCAGTTTCATCGGGTCTATATCGGCTTTGACATTGAACTGCAACTGTATGGCCGCATCCGAGGCATCTACCTTGATGATGCCCAGCGGTTTTGCCGCGATGCGCAGGCGGTGGCAGGCGATCAGCGCTTCACCTGGTTCTGGCAGCAGGCCGAAACGGTCTATCAGCTCTTCCTGCATCACATCCAGCGCTTCGTCGTCTTCGCAGTTGGCCAGGCGTTTATAGAGCACCAGGCGCTCATGCACGTCCGGGCAATAGTTGTTGGGAAGCAAGGCCGGCGTATGCAGGTTGATCTCTGTGGTCACCCCCAGCGGCGAATCGAGGTCAGGCTCTTTGCCTGCTTTCAGCTGTTTCACGGCATGGTTGAGCATATCGGAATACAAGGTGAAGCCTATCTCCTGCATCTCGCCGCTCTGGCTATCGCCAAGCAGTTCGCCCGCGCCGCGTATCTCCAGGTCATGCATGGCCAGGTGGAAACCGGCACCCAGGTCTTCCAATAGCTGTATCGCATCCAGCCGTTTTTGTGCTTGTGGCGTGATGGTGCGGTGGGGGTCTGTCAGCAGATAGGCATACGCCTGGTGATGGCTGCGGCCTACGCGGCCACGCAGCTGGTGTAACTGTGCCAGGCCGAACATATCGGCGCGATTGATGATCATGGTGTTGGCCGTGGGCACATCAATGCCGGTCTCGACGATGGTGGTGCATAACAATAAATTGCTGCGTTGCTGGTAGAAATCGCGCATCACATGTTCCAGCTCGCGTTCACGCAATTGGCCGTGGCCGATGGCGATACGCGCTTCGGGCAAGAACTTCTCCAGTTTTTCCTTCATCACATAAATGGTATCGACCTCGTTATGCAGGAAATACACCTGACCGCCACGTTTGAATTCGCGCATCACCGCTTCGCGTATGATGCCTTCGGAATACTCGACATGGAAGGTTTTGATCGCCAGCCGCTTTTGTGGTGGTGTGGAGATGACAGAAAACTCGCGCAGGCCTTCCATGGCCATGCTCAAGGTACGCGGGATAGGCGTCGCGGTCAGGGTGAGCACATCCACCTCGGCGCGCAGGGCTTTCATCTGTTCTTTCTGGCGTACGCCGAACCTGTGTTCCTCATCGAGGATAGCCAGCCCCAGGTTCTTGAATTTCACATCTTTCTGGATCAGCCTGTGCGTACCTATGATGATATCTATGCTGCCATTCTCCAGGCCTTTGAGCGCTTCGGCCTGCTCTTTGGCAGAGCGGAAACGCGAGATCTCGGCGATTTTGATCGGCCATTCGGCAAAGCGGTCTACAAAATTCTGGTAGTGCTGCTCTGCCAGTAAGGTGGTCGGCACCAGCACAGAGACCTGGCGGCCGCCCATCACTGCCACAAATGCAGCGCGCAAGGCGACTTCGGTCTTGCCAAAGCCGACATCGCCACACACCAGCCTGTCCATGGGGCGGCCTGATTGCATGTCTTTAATGACATTTTCTATCGCTTCCAGCTGGTCTGGCGTCTCTTCAAACGGGAAACCCTCACAGAAAGCTTCGTAATCCTGCAGGCTCAGGGTGAATGCATGGCCGCGGCGTGCGGCTCGTTGTGCGTATAGATTGAGCAATTCAGCCGCGGTATCGCGGATCTGCTTGAGTGCTTTTTTCTTGGCTTTTTCCCACTGGCCGCTACCCAGTCTATGCAGGGGGGCGCTTTCCGGCGGGCCACCGGAATAGCGTGAGATCAGGAACAGCTGCGATACCGGCACATATAATTTATCTTCGCCGAAATATTCGATCAGCAGTAACTCAGTCTCGCCTTCACCAAAGTCGATGTTGACCAGGCCTTTGTAACGCCCTACGCCATGCTGCTCGTGCACCACCGGGTCATCCAGGCGCAATTCGGAGAGGTCTTTGAGCATGCCCTCGGCATTACGCGCTTTCTCCTGGTTGCGGCGGCGTTGCTGGCGCACGGTGCTGGCATACAGCTCGGCTTCGGTGATGACTGCCATTTCGCCGTCAACAAACCCCTGGTGCAATGGCGAGACGCCGAGCATGACCTCGAACTTGCTGTGCTCAAACCCGGCCCAATCCTCGGCCAGTGAGAAAGTGATGCCATGCTCGCTGAACAGTTGCGCGATGGTTTCGCGGCGACCCAGGCTTTCTGCCGCTATAAGCACGCGGCCAGCAAACTGCCGGATAAAGCCCTGCAATTTATGCAGTGGCTGTTCAGCCCTGCGGTCTACTTCTACCGGCGCCAACGTGGTCACGTTCTGTATCTGCTGATGCACCAGCGCAAATGCATGCGTCTGCTTGAAGAACTCATCGGTTTTTTGCAGCAGGCTCTCTGGCCGCAGTATCGGTTTTTCGGCATCGTAAGCCATCAGTCTGTGCCGGCTGTTGGCATCGGCCCAGAACGTTTGTGCGGCTTTATCGAGGTCACCATGCAGGCACAACACGGTTTGCCTGGGCAGGTAATCGAACAGGCTGGCAGTTTGCTCAAAAAACAATGGCAGATACCATTCAACGCCGCCGCTGGCAGTGCCTTTGCTCACATCCTTGTAGATCTTTGCGCGCTGCGGGTCACCTTCAAAATATTCGCGGAACTGGCTGCGGAACAGGCTGATACCGGCTTCATCCATAGGAAACTCGCGCGCCGGCAACATGCGTATCTCGGTGACAGGGTAGACACTGCGCTGGGTATCGATGTCAAACGTGCGTATGGTTTCGATCTCGTCATCGAACAGGTCTATGCGGTAAGGCAGCGTGCTGCCCATAGGGTACAGATCCACCAGCCCGCCGCGCACACTGAACTCGCCCGGGCTCATCACCTGGCTGACATGATGGTAACCGGCCTGTGCACACTGGTTGCGCAAGGCATCCACATCCAGCTTCTGGCCTTTTTTCAGCATAAAGGTATGCGCTGACAGGTAGGCCACCGGCGGCAGGCGCAGCAAAGCGGTGGCGATAGGCACTATCACCACGTCGCTGTTGTTCTGGCTGAGCTGGTATAGCGTGGACAAGCGCTCGGAGATCAGATCAGGATGCGGCGAGAACACATCGTAAGGCAGCGTCTCCCAGTCTGGCAGCAGATGCACCTCTACGCCTTTGGCGAAATAAGGGATCTCATCCATCAGGCGCTGCGCTTCAAACGCGTTGGCGGTTAAAATCACCAGCGGCGATTGTGTTGCTTTTAAACCACAGGCCAATTCGGCCAGTGCTTTACTGTCCAACCCCTGACTGTGAAAAGAAAAACGCTGCGGATGTCCAATGACGGGAAGAGAAACTGCCATAAAAGAATAAAATCTTATTGCTCAGGTTAGGTGAGTAGTTCTTGGCGAATCTGCCGAGTTTGCTATTATAACTGCAAGCGTCCGCTGGCTGTACCGGCATTATAATGAGACGCCAGAGCGATCACGGTACACAGATACAGGTTTGTGGGTAAATCCGGCACGGAGATAAACATATGAACGATAAACAGGCCGTCGCGCTGGAAGCAGCCAGCTACGTCAAGAACGATATGATTGTTGGATTGGGCACAGGTTCCACCGCCAATTATTTTATTGAGGCATTAGCCGCCCGCCAGCAGCAGGAGAAGCTGCGCATCACTACGGTGGCCAGCTCCAACATCAGCATGATCAAAGCGCAGTCTGCCGGATTGACGGTATTGAGCCTGGCACAGTTGAGCGAGATAGACCTTTACGTGGATGGCGCTGACGAGATCACTGCCGACAACAGCCTGCTCAAGGGCCGTGGTTACGACCTGGTGATGGAGAAATTGCTGGCCAGGGCGGCAAAAGAATTCATCGTAGTAGCCGACAAAAGCAAGCTGGTCAGCCGCATAGGCGAAAATTATCCTATCCCGGTAGAAGTAATGCCGTTTGCCTGGCAAGCGGCCAAACGCAGCATAGAGGCGCTGGGCGGTAGCGGCGATTTACGCCCCAATGCCGCAAAAGATGGCCTCTGTATCACCAGCCATGGCAGCCTGGTGCTGGACATGCGCTTTGACGCCAGCATAGACAGCCACCAGTTGAATGCTTTGCTCAACAATATCCCCGGTGTGGTCGAGCATGGTGTTTTTGCCAGGCTGGCCAGCAGGATACTGATCGCAGACCAGGGCAAGATAGAAACACGGGCTTAATCGCTTTTCGTCCCTGACTTATGCGTTTTTTAACCCGTATTTGCACGTGCCATGCCTGGCAATGGCTGTTCATCACCTGTTTGTGCGGCGGCCTGCTCGCCTGTAACGAGCCGGCCACGCCAAGGCAGGTAGCGCAGCCTAAGCCTAAACCCGACCCCTACACTATCCGCTTTGTCACCATTAACAGCCCGGATACCTATTTCATAGATAGCCAGAATAATTATGCCGGGCTGGAATATGATCTGGCCAAACGCTTTGTCGATTTTCTGGGGCCGCCCTACAAGCTTGAATTCATAGTGGTGGAGAGTTTTGACAAGGTTTTTCCTGCCCTGATGCGTGGCGATGCCGATATTGCGGCGGCGGATATCAGCATCACCGCCTCGCGCAAACGCCAGTTTTTGTTTGGGCCGGCCTTTAACCAGGTGCAGTCCATGGTGGTGTATAACCGCGACCAGAACAGCGAACCAGCCAAGCCGGATGCCTTGTTCAATAAAAGGATAGTGCTGCCCAAAAGCACCAGCTTTGTCGAACGCATGCGTGAATTGCAGTCACAGCATCCGCAACTGACCTGGCGCGAAACTGAAAAACTCAGTTCCGAGCAGTTGATAGAAGCAGTCGCGCGCAATGAGATAGACTTTACCGTGGCAGATAACCATCTGCTGGCCATCATGCAATACCTTTATCCGCAACTGGATGCCGGCCTGATGCTGGGCCCGGTCGACAAGATCGCCTGGGCACTGAACAAGTTTTCCGGCGAGGAAAGACTGAAACAGGTGCAGGCGTTTTTCAAGCAGTTAGAAAAAGACGGCACCCTGCGCAACCTGCTGGACCGCTATTATGGCCACACCAAACGCCTGAAACAGGTGGATGTGGCGACTTTTCTGAGTAAATCCAACACCCTGCTGCCCAGATATACGCGGCTGTTCAAAGGTGCGCAAGAAGTGACTGACATAGACTGGCGCCTGCTGGCGGCCCTGAGTTACCAGGAATCGCACTGGGATAACTACAGCACCTCGCCGACCAATGTGCGTGGCCTGATGATGCTCACCGAGCAGACCTCCAACATGATGAACGTCACCAACCGGCTGGACCCGCAGCAAAGCATCATGGCCGGGGCCAAATTCATGCTCTGGCTCAAGGACCGCCTGCCGGCGCGCATTCCCGAGCCTGACCGCACCTTTATGACCCTGGCTGCCTACAATAATGGTGTGGGCCACCTCGAAGATGCGCGCATCATCGCGCAACGGCTGGGCCTCAACCCGGATAGCTGGGCCGATGTGAAACGCGGCTACCAGCTGCTCAATGACCCTGAACATTATGTGCATGCCAAGCATGGTTACTGTAGCTGTGGCGCGCCGGTGATCTACACCGAGTTGGTGCGCAGCTATTACCAGATCATGCAGAAATACTACCCGGTTTACGAGCCTGGCCTGGACCCTTACAAGATCGCAGATAACAAAATGCCCTGGTTGTTAGCCAGGGCAGAATAAAACAGCAGCAGGTTTGCGCTTAAAGCGTGATGGCGGTCTTGCCACCCATATAAGGCTGTAACGCTTTGGGGATAGTCACACTGCCATCCGCATTCTGGTTATTCTCCAGCACCGCCACCAGCGTACGCCCCACCGCCAGGCCAGACCCGTTCAAGGTATGCAGCAATTCAGGCTTGCCATTGGCGTTCCTGAATCTGGCCTGCAAACGGCGTGCCTGGAAAGCTTCGCAGTTAGACACAGAGGAGATCTCACGGTAGGTATTCTGCGCCGGCAACCAGACTTCCAGGTCATAGGTTTTGGCGGCGCCAAAACCCATATCACCGGTACATAATGCAACCACGCGATAAGGTAATTCCAGTGCCTGCAACACGTTTTCGGCATGGCTGACCATCTCTTCCAGCGCCTGGTAACTGTTTTCAGGGTGCACGATCTGCACCATCTCGACTTTATCAAACTGGTGCTGGCGTATCATACCCTTGGTATCACGGCCATAAGAACCGGCTTCGGATCGGAAGCAAGGCGTATGCGCGGTCAGCTTGATAGGCAGTGATTCCAGCGCCACGATCTCGTCACGCACGGTGTTGGTCAAGGTCACTTCTGAAGTCGGGATCAGGTACAGCTTGCTATCGTTATGCGGCGTGACGAACAAGTCTTCCTCAAACTTGGGCAACTGCCCGGTGCCTACCAGCGTCTCGCGGTTGACCATATATGGCGTGTAGCACTCGGTGTAACCATGTTTTTCAGTCTGCGTATCCAGCATGAACTGGGCGATGGCACGGTGCAATCTGGCGATCTGGCCTTTCATCAGGGTAAAACGCGCACCGGACAATTTGGCCCCGGTGTCAAAATCCAGCCCCAGTGGCGCCCCGACGTCGGCATGGTCTTTCACCTCGAACTCGAAACTGCGTGGTGTGCCCCAGCGGCGGACCTCTATATTCTGGCTTTCATCAGCACCCACTGGCACGCTCTCGTGCGGCAGGTTAGGCACATTCAGCATCAATGCCTGCAGCTTGGCCTGCACCTCGCTCAACTGCGCTTCAGCAGCCTTGAGCTCATCACCCAGGCCAGCCACTTCTGCCAGAATGGCACTAGCACCTTCACCTTTAGACTTGGCTATGCCTATCTGCTTGGAAGCAGTGTTGCGTTTAGCCTGCAGGTTCTCGGTGTTGGTCTGTATGGTTTTACGCTCTGCTTCCAGCGCTTTGAACACATCGGCCGGAAAATCAAACTTGCGCGCTTTCAGGCGCGCAGTGACATTGTCCAGGTCGTTTCTAAGTTGTTGTATATCTAACATAATTACCTTAAATTTTTATTAGCCACAGAGGACACAGAGTTCACAGAGAAAATCTTTTATCACATTGACTAAGCTTGCTTTTCTCTGTGAGCTCTGTGGCTGAGTTATTTCTTAACTTTTCTATCCAGATCTTTCAGGTGATTCAGTTTTTCGCTTATTTTACCTTCCAATCCACGCGAGCTGGATTAGCCACAGAGAACACAGAGGCCACAGAGAAATTCTTTTATCACATTCACTAAGCTTGCTTTTCTCTGTGAGCTCTGTGACCTCTGTGGCTGAGTTATTTCTTAGCTTTTCTATCCAGGTCTTTCAAGTGGTTCAGTTTTTCGCTATTTTACCTTCCAATCCACGCGAGCTGGATTAGCCACAGAGAACACAGAGGTCACAGAGAAATTCTTTTTATGACATTCACTAAGCTTGATTTTCTCTGTGAGCTCTGTGACCTCTGTGGCTGAGTTATTTCTTTGCTTTTCTATCCAGGTCTTTCAGGTGATTCAGTTTTTCGCTTATTTTACCTTCCAATCCACGCGAGGTGGATTAGCCACAGAGAACACAGAGGCCACAGAGAAATTCTTTTATCACATTCACTAAGCTTGCTTTTCTCTGTGAGCTCTGTGACCTCTGTGGCTGAGTTATTTCTTAGCTTTTCTATCCAAATCTTTCAGGTGATTCAGTTTTTCGCTTATTTTACCTTCCAATCCACGCGAGGTGGGCTGGTAAAATTCTTGCGCCGGTAAATCATCGGGGAAATACTGTTCACCGGCGGCGTAAGCGTCGGGCTCATTGTGTGCGTAGCGGTATTCTTTGCCGTAGTCCAGCGCCTTCATGAGTTTGGTCGGCGCATTGCGCAGATGCAAGGGCACCATGCGCGATTTATCCTGCGCGACAAACGCTTTGGCCTGATTATAGGCCATATACGCAGCATTGCTTTTGGCCGCCACTGCCAGGTAGATCACGGCATTGCTCAGCGCCAACTCACCTTCCGGCGAGCCTAACCGCTCGTAAATCTGTATCGCTTCCAGCGCGATGGTTTGTGCTTTGGGGTCGGCCAGGCCTATATCTTCTACCGCCATGCGTACTATGCGGCGTGCCAGGTAGAGCGGGTCTGCGCCGCCATCCAGCATGCGCATGAACCAGTACAGGGCGGCATTCGGGTTAGAGCCGCGCACCGATTTATGCAGGGCAGAGATCTGGTCGTAAAATGCTTCGCCGCCTTTATCAAAGCGGCGCAATTTGCTGGCCATGCTGGCTTGCAGGAAAGCATCATCAATGGCATTGATCTTGGCGACCACGGCACCGTTAAACAACCCTTCGGCAAAGTTGAGCAAGCGTCTGGCATCGCCATCGGCATAATCCAGTATCTGCTCCTTGACCGTGGCGGTAAGCGTGATTTGCGGCGCCACTTTCAGGCGCGCACGTTCCAGCAACTCGGCCAGCTCTTCTTCAGTCAGGGCGGCCAGCACGAATACCTGCGACCGGCTCAGCAACGCGCTGTTGACTTCGAATGAAGGGTTCTCGGTGGTCGCACCGATAAAGGTGATCAGGCCGCTTTCGACAAACGGCAAAAAAGCATCCTGCTGGCCTTTGTTGAATCTATGCACCTCGTCGACGAACAATATGGTGTTGCGGCCGGTCT
This sequence comes from Methylophilus luteus, assembly GCF_042676265.1. NCBI lineage: Bacteria > Pseudomonadati > Pseudomonadota > Betaproteobacteria > Nitrosomonadales > Methylophilaceae > Methylophilus > Methylophilus luteus. The sequence continues at coordinate 319,753 of NZ_JBHTKB010000001.1, read as the reverse complement.
GCTGCAGAGTCAGCTCTGCGCGTTCTACCGCTTCGCGGATATCCTTGATGCCGGACAACACCGCAGACAAAGGCACGAACTCGGCTTCTGCGGTTTGCGCGATCAGGCGCGCCAGCGTGGTTTTGCCCACGCCAGGTGGCCCCCACAATATCATGGAAGGTAACTTGCCGGATTCAAACGCGCGCCGCAAGGGCTTGCCTTCGCCCAGCAGATGCGTTTGCCCTACCACCTCATTCAGTGTTTTCGGGCGCAGTTGCTCGGCGAGCGGGACGGAAGAAGGTGTTTGTGGTTCAAACAGGGATGACATATTGCCTGGGTGCCGGTGAATATTTATTCACCGACCACATCCACCCCTTTAGGAACAGTGAACAGGAACTGGCTGGTGTTGAGCGCCGGGTTCACCTCTACCGCAGAGAACACGATATGGGTACTTTGATTGAACGCATCCACCAGGCGCATCTCGGCCAGCTTGCCATGATTAAAGGAAATGATCACCACCTGAAAGCCGCTGTCTTTCTGCTTGGGCTTGGCTTGCACGCGTTGCAGGCCCTCATAATCGACCAGGCGGGAAAGACGGAAACTCTCTTCCACATTGGGCCCGCCTGCCAGCAAAGCGGCCGGGCTGGTGCCCAGCACCTTGTCCAGCGTACGCACACTGACCTGTTGCAGATCGATATCGAACAAGAATACCTGCTGGCCATCGCTGATGATCTGCTGCTCATAGGGCTTCTGGTAATCCCAGCGGAACTTGTTGGGCCGCTGCAACAGCATATTGCCATTGACCTCTTGCAGCTTGCGGCCCTTCTGGTCGAACACGGTCTGCTTGAACTGCGCGCGCATGGATTGCGTGGACTGGTAGAACTGCTTTAAATCATCGACGCCATCGGCGTGGGCGGACCAGGGGCAGCATAAAGCGCTGAGCATGACAGCCGTACCTATGCTGCGTGCGCAGGTTCTGGCTGCGCTGGAAAAAAACACGGCTAAACCTTTGCCGTTGAATGACTGTTTACTCATGGTCGCCACCTGCTTTCACTAACACTTCACGGTTACCATTACTTTGCATCGCGGATACCAAACCTGCACGCTCCATATCTTCTATCAATCTTGCCGCACGGTTATAGCCTATGCGCAGCTGGCGCTGCACTGAGGAAATAGACGCACGGCGGGTTTTCAACACTATCGCCACCGCTTCGTCATACAGCGGGTCTTTTTCGCCACCGGCATCATCGCCGCCGGACAGACCATCGATGTCACCACCTTCGGTCTCATTGGTCAGAATGCCATCTATGTAATTAGGTTCACCCTGCGCCTTGAGGAAGTTGACGACATTGTGCACCTCGCCATCGCTGACAAAGGCGCCATGGATACGCTGCGGATAGCCGCTGCCTGGCGGCAGGTAGAGCATATCACCCTGGCCGAGCAGGGTTTCGGCACCCATCTGGTCGAGGATGGTGCGTGAGTCTATCTTGCTGGAAACCTGGAAAGCCACCCGCGTCGGCACGTTGGCCTTGATCAGGCCGGTGATCACATCGACTGAAGGTCTTTGAGTCGCCAGCACCAGGTGGATACCCGACGCCCGCGCCTTTTGCGCCAGGCGCGCGATCAGTTCTTCCACTTTCTTGCCGACCACCATCATCAGGTCGGCCAGTTCGTCGATGACGACGACGATCAATGGCATTTCGTCCAGTGGCTCCGGCTCATCCGGTGTCAGGCTGAACGGGTGCGGAATAGAAGTACCCTGTTTTTTAGCTTCCTGTATCTTCTGGTTATAGCCTGCCAGGTTACGTACACCCAGGGTGGACATCAGTTTATAGCGACGTTCCATCTCGGCCACACACCAGTTCAGCGCATTGGCCGCCTGGCGCATATCTGTCACCACCGGTGCCAGCAGGTGCGGTATGCCTTCATAGACCGACAACTCCAGCATTTTCGGGTCTATGAGAATCATGCGCACGCGGTTGGCTTCGGATTTGTAGAGCAGGCTCAGGATCAGCGCATTGATCGCCACCGACTTACCGGAGCCGGTAGTACCCGCCACCAGTACATGCGGCATTTTTGCCAGATCGGTCACGATAGGCTTGCCGGCGATATCCTTACCCATGGCAATGGCGATAGGTGAATTCATATCGGCATAGGCCTGGCTGCCCATGATTTCTGATAAAGACACGATCTGGCGTTTGGGGTTGGGGATCTCCAGGCCCATATAGCTTTTGCCGGGGATGGTTTCGACCACGCGCACGCTGATCACGGATAATGCCCGCGCCAGGTCTTTGGAAAGATTGGTGATCTGGCTGCCTTTTACGCCGGGGGCCGGGTCCAGCTCATAGCGCGTGATGACCGGGCCAGGCTGGGCGATCACTACTTTGACTTCTATGCCAAAGTCCATCAGCTTGCGCTCTATCAGGCGCGAAGTGAAATCCAGTGTCTCTGCCGATTGCAGTTCCACCGATTGATTAGGTGCATCCAGCAGATGCAGCGCGGGCAGGCCTTCCTGGCCTATGGTTTCAAACAATACGGCCTGTTTTTCCTTGACCACACGTTCACTGGGCACCACCAGTACTTCAGGCACGCTGATCTCCACCGGCTTGCGGTCTTCCACCCGCTTGCGCTCAGCCTCAACGAACTCTTCGCGCGCCTGCAGCGCCTGGCGCCCGACTTTGCGGTCTTGCCAGTCCTGAAACTTGAGCGTACTCCACTGGTGAAAATGTATCACCCACTCGCCCAGACGCTCGCTCATACTGATCAGTGACCAGCCGGTGAACAGGCTGAAAGCGGTGGCAAACAGTACCAGCAACAGCATGGTAGAACCGGCAAAGCCGAACATATTGCGCAGCAGATGATCGATGCCGCTGCCTATCACGCCGCCCTGTTTTAAAGGAAAGTCGGCAGGAAAGCTGACCAGGTGGCCGGACTCCAGCGCCGCCGAAGCCAGCAACAACAAGGCAAAACCGACGCCGTTCAGCCACCAGTCCTGTCTTTCCATGGCGTCCAGATGCAGGCGCTGATACATCAGCCACACCACATAAAAGGCCAATACCACGAACCACCAGGATGAAAAACCAAACAGGGAAAGTAATACATCGGCGATCCAGGCACCTACCGTGCCGCCGGCATTGTGAATAATGTCATTTTCGCCTATGGCGTGTGTCCACCCCGGGTCCTCATGCGAGTATGATGCAAGGATGACGGCCAGAAATACCCCGAGGGCGGCCAATGCTATCCAGCCGACTTCGCGCAGCAGTTTGGCATCGCGCAGTTGTTTTTCTGTCGATACTTTTTCCAAACGGGCGTTGGATACATTTTTTTTATTAAAAAACAATGCGTTATCTCTTTCTTTACGCAAGTGAACTTAAATGATTATAACAAAATCAAATTGCACACAGGCACTCTAGCTTTTAAAATACATTCAACGACAATAAGGAGACACCATGGACATCGGTATTAATAATAAAGACAGGCACGAAATTGCTGAGGGGGTATCAAAACTGCTGGCAGATACTTATACCTTGTATCTGAAAACCCATTACTTCCACTGGAATGTCACCGGGCCGATGTTCAACACCTTGCACCTGATGTTTGAGACACAATATACCGAGCTGGCACTGGCAGTCGACCTGATCGCCGAGCGTATCCGTTCACTGGGTGTATATGCCCCGGGCACCTACGCGCAATTCTCCAAACTGACTTCTATTCAGGAAACCATAGATGTGCCTAAAGCACAGGATATGATCAGCGAACTGGTCGCTGGTCACGAAGCGGTTTGTAGGACCGCCCGCAGCGTGTTCCCGGCTGCTGAAAAAGCCGCTGATGAAGCCACCGCTGACCTGCTGACCCAACGTTTGCAACTACATGAAAAAACCGCATGGATGTTACGCAGCTTATTAGAAAAATAAGCTACGTTGCGGTTTTTCGGCGTAGGCTAACTCGGCGCAGCCGATGTTAAGCAAAGCGGCCGGAGCCAAAAAACCGCATGGATGTTACGTAGCTTATTAGAAAAATAAGTTACGATGCGGTTTTTCGGCGTAGGCTAACTCGGCATAGCCGATGTTAAGCAAAGCGGCCGTAGCCAAAAAACCGCATGGATGTTACGTAGCTTATTAGAAAAATAAGCTACGATGCGGTTTTTCGGCGTAGGCTAACTCGGCGCAGCCGATGATAAGGAAACGGCCGTAGCCAAAAACCCTATGCGTAGCCTGCTGGAGAAATAAGCTTTACAGCATCACCGGTAGCAGCACGATTTATTGAGCAACAAAATCTGGGGATGACACCTTGCAACAGGTGCTTTCATCCCCATTTTATTGAAAATATCCCTTAGCAAAAAGAAAGAAAAGTATGGCGACCAAGCATGCGCGTTTATTGATCCTGGGCTCTGGCCCTGCCGGTTACAGTGCAGCCGTTTACGCGGCCCGTGCCAATTTAAGTCCGGTCCTGATCACCGGCCTGGCGCAAGGTGGTCAATTAATGACGACGACTGAAGTGGATAACTGGCCTGCGGATGCCGACGGCGTGATGGGTCCGGAATTGATGGAGCGTTTTCAAAAACACGCCGAGCGTTTCAATACCGAAATGATTTTTGACCATATCCACACCACGCACCTGAAAGAAAAACCGATACGCCTGGTGGGTGATAACGGTGAATATACTTGTGATGCCCTGATCATTGCCACTGGTGCCTCAGCCAAATATTTGGGCCTGCCCAGCGAAGAAGCTTTTGCCGGCAAAGGCGTGTCTGCTTGTGCCACTTGCGATGGCTTTTTCTACCGCAACCAGGAAGTAGCGGTGATAGGCGGCGGCAATACGGCGGTGGAAGAAACCCTGTATCTGTCCAACATTGCCAGCAAAGTGACATTGGTGCACAGACGCGACAAATTCAAGGCAGAAGCCATACTGGTAGACAAGCTGATGGAACGCGTGAAAGAAGGCAAAGTGGTGCTGGAGACTTTCCACACCCTGGATGAAGTGCTGGGCGACAACAGCGGCGTCACCGGCATGCGTGTGAAAGACGTCAACTCCGGCACCAGCAAAGAGGTGCCATTGAAAGGCGTATTCATCGCCATTGGCCACCAGCCGAATACGCAGATCTTTGAAGGCCAGCTGGAGATGGAAGGCGGTTATATCGTCACCCAGGCCGGCCGTCAGGGTAACTTTACCGCGACCAATATCCCCGGCGTATTTGCTGCCGGTGATGTGCAGGACCATATTTACCGTCAGGCGGTGACCAGTGCCGGCACCGGTTGTATGGCAGCACTGGATGCCGAACGCTACCTGACCAGCCTGGAATAAATGGTCAGCTGAATGAAAAGCGTAGCCAGGTGTATCACCTTGCTGCGCTTTTTTTCTTTTAAAAGCGGCCACTAGCTAATAAACTATCGCCATGACCAAGGATGCGCCCAAGCCTGAGGATGACGACGACATTCAGCTGTTTCACGAAGCAGTCAAAGGCGCGCGCCCGGTAGCACCCAAACGCATACTGCACAGCCCGAAAAAGCCCAAACCCATCCCGCGGCAATTGATACGCGACGAACAGCAGGCGCTGATCGATTCATTGAGTGACCACTATATCCCCGCTTATGAACTGGAAAGCGGCGAAGAACTGCTCTACCTGCGTGACGGCCAATCGCCGCTGGTGTTGAGCAAATTGCGCCGTGGCCACTGGGTGGTGCAGGCCCATATCGATCTGCATGGGCTGATCAGTGATGAGGCCAGGCTGTATGTGTCCGAGTTTATTGCCGGCTGCAAAAAGCGCGGCCTGCGTTGCGTACGCATAGTGCATGGCAAAGGGCTGGGCTCAAGAAATAAAGAGCCGGTACTCAAACACAAATTGCGCAACTGGCTGATGCAGAAAGACGAAGTGATCGCCTATGCCCAGGCCAGACAGACCGATGGCGGCAGCGGCGCCGTGATCGTGCTGCTCAAAGCATAAACGCGACACCTTTACAGGTATCGCGTTTTTTATTTCACCGGTTTATTCGGTTTATTCAGGTGCTGACATGGCAGTGTCTGCTGTACCTGCTTTTATTCCTAGTACCGGCGTGGCTGGTGCCCAGGGTGGCCTTTATTGCCTTTAGGGCGGCGATCTGACAAACGATAATCAGATGCACGGTAAGCCGCCGGGCGGTAAACCACAGGTACAGGCTGGATCTGGGTGTGATGCGGCCGCATCAGCACGCTAACCTCCATCACCGGGCCCGGGTCTCTGTCCATCAGCGTGCTGTACTGGCGGCCCTGATATTCGTAATTAACGACATAGCCTGTGGTCACGGTCTGCCACTGGTCAACCACGACACACTGCTCTACCGGGCGTGTCACCACCCGCTCACGGCTGTAGACATTCTGATTACCCACCCGGTCACCGACGATAGCACCCACGCCGGCACCTACCGCGGCAGCGGCCACACGGCCACCGCCCTTACCTATGGTGCTGCCCAGCAAACCACCGGCCACACCACCAATGATGGCGCCGGTGTTAGAACGTGCCGGTTGCTCATAGACGGTTTCCCTGACATAGCCGGTATGGCATTCCTGGCGTGGCTGGTTGATCTGCTGCACTTGCGGGCTCACAGACAGCACTCTCGCTCTGTCTATAAATTGCGCGTCAGCCCACGCCATCTGGCTGCTTGCCATCAATACCACACTTAAACCTATCAGTTTACGCATACACTTTCTCCTCTCAACAGCCTGCTTGATGCAGTTATTCACCTAACGTGCATTCAATCACGGCAGAGGACGGCTGAATGTATCGGTGTGTGGAGGATTTGTATCACGCCAGATACAGCCAGTAGGTTACTGACTGCTGTTGGCCAGTTTGAGCAACTCGCCGCGCTGCTGGATCTCTATCACGCCACGGCCCATGCTCAGCCAGCCTTTCTGCTCCAGGCGTTTTAACTGGCGGCTGATGACTTCACGCGCGGTGCCCAATTCATCGGCGATCTGCTGATGCGTGCGTTGTATGGTGTTGTTGCCTATATCGAGCAGACATTTGGCCAGGCGTGCGTCCAGTGTCTGAAAAGCCACTTCGTCCAGCAACACGATCAGGTCGCTGATCAGTGCCCCGTAATTCTGCATCACGTATTGCCTGAACACCGGCGAATCTATCATCAGGCGCTGGAAGATCGCATCCGGCACAATCACATCTTCGATCGCCTCTTCCACTATGGTAGAAGCCGGGTACTGGCTATTGCCCAGCAGGCAGGTGGTGGTAATGACGCAAGTCTCACCGGCGCCTACGCGGTAAAGCAGGATCTCGCGTCCGCTAGATGACATCTTGTAGACGCGCGAGCGGCCCTTGAGGCGGAGTACATAACCGCTACAGTGATCGCCTTCCTGATAGCCTATGGTGCCTACCGGCGCTTCAACGATACGCGCGTACTGTAACAATAATTTTTTGCCTGGTTCTTCCAGCGCTTCCAGCTCCGGAAAAAGACTCATCCATGAGAGTGATTGCATCATCTGTTTTGCCCCGAATTGTTTTTGTTGATGTCTGAGTCAGCGTGTCTACACACATGAAGTTCTGTGCACATCAAGTCACACAGAAAGAACCATGACAGACTTTTATGCGATAAACTTTATCATAATTGGATCATCAGCCGTCATGACAGTGACACGCCGTCACCGTCATATGATTCAAAAACACCAATTCATACAATATAAAAATAATGTTCTTCATAGGGGTAGTATGCAATGTCTGAGATCACAACGAATATTTTTGAACAGTTAAGAGCATCGGCCGACCAGGCCAGCAGCCTGTTGAAGGTGATGGCCAATAGCGACAGACTGATGTTGTTATGCCAGCTCTCGCAAGGCGAGAGATCCGTCAGCGCCCTGGAAAGCAATTTGAATTTACGCCAACCCAGCCTGTCACAACAATTAACAGTCCTGCGTGAAGCACAGCTGGTCATCACCCGCCGCGAAGGCAAAAATGTGTTTTACCGTATCAGCAGCCCGGCCGCACTGGCAGTGATACAGGTGTTGCACCGCGAGTTCTGCCAGCAGGCTGTCCGTTACGAAAGCGCTTAGGAGTCAGGTATGGAAATCAAACAAATAGACCAGCGTTTCAGTGTCGCAGGTCAGTTAACTGCCGCTGATGTGCAGCAAATCGCCGACCAGGGTTTTAAACTGCTGATCAACTTCAGGCCAGATGGTGAAGGCGGTGAAGCACAGCCAGCCAATGCCATATTGGCAGAACAGGCGCAGGCGCTAGGTTTGCACTATGCCTATATTCCTGTCATCCCCAACCAGGTCCAGTCCAGCGATGTAGATCAGTTGCGTGATTTTTTAACGCAACACCCGGGTCAGGCACTGGGCTTTTGCCGTACCGGCAACCGTGCCGGCAATGTTTACCAGCAGGTGTTGCAGTCAGGCAAACTGGGACACGACGCGGACAAACCTGCCTGTTGCCAGCCACAGACCACAGAGGAAAACCTGTCTTCGCGTGTATTGGGCTGGATTAAGCGGTAAGATTGGCAAGATCGATCTTAGTGTGAGCAAACAGACTTATGAGCAACAATACATTTGAAGTAGTCATCGTCGGTGGCGGCAGCGCAGGCTGTGCCATTGCCGCCAGCCTGAAAAAGCGCGCCCCGGCGCTGAAGATCGCCATCATAGAACCTGCTGCCCAGCATTATTACCAGCCGGCATGGACCCTGGTAGGTGCTGGCGAGTTTGATGTGAATAAAACCGTCAGACCCATGGCGCAGGCCATACCGGACGGGGTGACCTGGTTGCAGAGCGCGGTGACTGCCTTTAACCCGGCTGACAAAACAGTCAGCACTGCCACATTGGGCGATATTCAATATGAACAACTGGTGGTGGCCGCCGGACTGAAGCTGAACTGGGAAGGCATTAAAGGCCTTAGCGAGACCCTGGGCCAGCATGGGGTCACCTCCAATTACCGCGTCGACCTCGCGCCGTATACCTGGAAACTGGTGCAGGAGTTGCAATCCGGGGTCGCGATTTTTACCCAACCAGGCATGCCTATCAAATGCGCAGGCGCACCGCAGAAAGCACTTTATCTTTCCTGCGCCGAATGGCTGGGCAAAGGCCGCCTGGGTAAGATCAAAGCGTCGTTTTACACTTCTACCCCCGCCTTGTTTGGCGTGAAGGAATACGTAGAGCCATTGATGCAGTATATACGCCGCTACCAGGTAGACCTCAACCTGAACAGCACCCTGGTAGAAGTGGATGGCCAGTCTAAAACGGCCTGGTTCAATGTTAAAGATGTAGACGGCAATATCAGCCGCATCAGCAAAACTTTTGATTTACTGCATGTGGTGCCACCACAAACAGCGCTGGACTTCATCAAGCAAAGCCCGCTCGCCAATGCAGACGGCTGGGTTGAAGTCGATCAGCACAGCTTGCAGCATGTGAAGTACCCCGAGATCTTTAGCGTAGGTGATTGCACCAGCACGCCAAATGCTAAAACAGCGGCAGCTGCACGCAAGCAGGTAGTGATTGCCGCCGAAAACCTGCTGGCGCAACGGCAAGGCCAGGCTTTGCCATCGCATTATGATGGTTATGGCTCCTGCCCGCTGACGGTAGAAAAAGGCAAGATCATACTTGCCGAATTTGGCTATGGCGGCAAGATAGTGCCGACTTTTCCCTGGGATTCAACCAAACCACGCCGCTCTGCCTGGCTGTTGAAGAAATATGTTTTACCCTGGCTGTACTGGAACCTGATGCTCAAAGGCCGTGAGTGGCTGGCACGCTGCGGTGCCTGCGGTTAGGCCTGCGCACTCTGAGCCAGCAGGCCCTCTAGCCAGCGCAAGGTCAGTGCCACACCAAAACCATTGACCTCGCTGGCGACCGCGCCCAAGCCGTCTTTGTGCGCATAAGCAGACAGATCGACGTGGCACCAGGCGGTATCCTGCTCAATAAACTTGCCGAGAAAGCGCGCAGCGATGATATGGTCAGCATCGCTTTCCATGGTGCATTGCTTGATATCGGCGATCTCGCTATCCAGTTCACTGTCATAATCCGATGCATAGGGGAAAGCCACCACGCGCTCGCCACTCTCCACGCCAGCCGCCACCATCTGCATTACCAATTCAGCGCGATTGGCGACTATGCCGCTCATGCGTGAGCCCAGCGCCGTCTGCATACTGCCGGTGAGCGTGGCGTAATCCAGCATCACATCCGGCTGCTCGCGACTGGCCAGGGTCAGGGTATCAGCCAGCACCATACGGCCCTCGGCATCGGTATGCACGATTTCTATGCTCATGCCATTCAGCGCGGTGACCACATCATTCTGCTTGTAGGCATTCGGCCCGATATGGTTCTGCGCAATCGCCAGCCAGCAATCGACATTCACCGCCAGCTGTTGCGCGCTGATGGCCTGCAACACGCCCACCGCCACCGCACTGCCATTCATATCCTGGTGCATGCCCTGCATGTATTTGGCCGACTTCAGGTTATGGCCGCCGGTATCAAAGCAAATGCCTTTGCCGACCAGGGCGATGGTTTTTTGCGCCTGCGCATGGCGGTAGGACAATTTGACGATGGCGGCATCCTGCGGCGCAGAGCCTTGTGCCACGGCCACGAATGCGCCCGCCCCCATAGCCACCAGCTGTGGGTAATCCCACTCGGTATATTGCCAGTGCTGGCTGGCCGCCAGTGCCTGCAAACGTGCACGGTAAAGTTGCGGCGTTTGCTGATTGGGCGGCGTGAGCGTGAGGGTGCGGCACAAAGTATTGCCAGCCACCGCGGCCTCGACTTCGGCCACCCACGGCAGTGCCTGCACACCAAAGACACGGATATCCACCAATTCACCAGTCTTGTGTTCGCCAGACTGGGTATTAGCTTTGGGCTCGCGTTTAAGCACTGGCAGTGGCTGCGCATTCACTAGCGCCACATACGCCGCATGACGGGCGATCTGGCTGCTATGGTCGTGGTCGGCAGAATCAGAGACTATAGCGATGGCAAGGCGATGCGGACGTTCGGCCAGCAAGGGTTTGACCGCCTGCCTGAGCAATGTCAGCTGTTCAAAAACCGATAGCGCAGTGTTGATCTGCACCGCACTGAGCAGTGCGCCGTTCGCCAGCTCCAGGCTGACAGGCTTTTCAGCCATATCAGCTAAAGATTGCCGGCTGCGCTTGAGTTTATGCGCCAGTGCCGTTTGGAACGGCATGGTTTCAGGCAGGGTGTCGACAAACACCAGTAGCAGATGCTGGGAAAAATCCAGCATGGCGGTTTCGTTTATCGCAGAATCATGGGTCCAGTGTATAGCCATACAGTCAGAAAACACTCTTATATAAAATATCAAATAAACGTAGCAAATACCTGTAGTTAGCCATTGTTAATTCATGCAAAACTTGACCAAAAGCACCAAAAAAGAGACACTTACGGCTGATTGAAAGGTTGGCCTCCCGCATCACTATGGGGACGCGCAACGTGATACCATTAAAATAACAAGTATCCGATTTCGGAACCCCTTCTTGGTAATCAACAATTGCTCAACTCCAGGCACTGATACTTAATGAAGTACAGACCTGGATTATACGCACAGCGACTTAAAACTCGGAGAATCCTCACGCATGGCAACGCATTCGCAAGCACACCTCAATGAAACTGATGCTCAAGAAACCCAGGAATGGTTAGACGCACTCAGTGCAGTAATTGAGAATGAAGGGCCAGAACGTGCCCACTTCCTGCTGGAAGCAATGATAGATCAGGCCCGTCGTTCCGGCGGCCATTTGCCGTACAAAGCAACGACCTCCTACGTCAACACCATTCCAACGCATCAGCAAAGCAAACTGCCTGGTGACCCTGAAATGGAGCGCCGCATCCGCGCCCTGATCCGCTGGAACTCCATCATGACCGTGCTGCGCGCCAACGAAAAATCGCCAGGCATAGGCGGTCACATCGCCAGTTTCCAGTCAGCAGCGACTTTGTATGACGTTGCCTTTAACCACTTTTTCCGTGCGGCGAATGAAAGCTTCGGCGGTGACTGCGTCTATTTCCAGGGCCACTCATCACCAGGCGTTTACGCGCGTGCTTTCCTTGAAGGCCGCATTACCGCTGAGCAAATGGATAATTTCCGCCAGGAAACCGGCGGCAATGGCCTTTCCAGCTACCCTCACCCATGGTTGATGCCGGATTTCTGGCAGTTCCCTACCGTGTCTATGGGCCTGGGCCCATTGGCAGGTATCTACCAGGCGCGTTTCCTCAAATACCTGCATAATCGCGGTATTGCAGACACGGCTGACCGTAAAGTATGGGTATTCTGTGGCGATGGCGAGATGGATGAGCCGGAATCACAAGGCGCGATCTCACTGGCCGCGCGTGAAGGCCTGGACAACCTGATCTTTGTCATCAACTGTAACCTGCAACGCCTGGATGGCCCGGTGCGTGGTAACGGCAAGATCATCCAGGAACTGGAATCCAACTTCCGTGGCGCCGGCTGGAACGCGATCAAAGTCATCTGGGGCTCTTACTGGGACCCGTTGCTGGCCATGGACAAAGACGGCCTGCTGCGCAAACGCATGGAAGAGTGCGTGGATGGTGAGTACCAGAACTTCAAGCAAAAAGGTGGCGCGTATACGCGTGAGCACTTCTTTGGCAAATATCCTGAACTGCGTGAGATGGTGGCGGCTATGTCCGACGCTGATATCTGGCGCCTGAACCGTGGCGGTCATGACCCGCACAAGGTCTATTCAGCTTACCATGCGGCAGTCAACCACAAAGGCCAGCCTACCGTGATCCTGGCCAAGACCGTTAAAGGTTACGGCATGGGCGACGCCGGTGAAGGCCAGAACACCACTCACCAGCAAAAGAGCATGGACATTTCTTCACTGAAAGCTTTCCGTGACCGCTTTGACCTGGCACTGACTGATGAGCAGGTAGAAAGCCTGTCTTACTACCATCCTGGCGCAGATAGCCCGGAAATCAAATACATGATGGAACGCCGTGCGGCATTGGGCGGCTTTGTGCCTGCACGTAGACGTAAAGGTAACGAGTTGACCGTGCCTGAGCTGTCTGCCTTTGAAAACATGCTGGGCGCGACCGGTGAGCGTGAGATCTCCACCACCATGGCCTTCGTGCGTATCTTGTCTACCCTGGTGCGTGACAAACAGATTGGCAAATATGTAGTGCCTATCGTGCCGGATGAAGCGCGTACCTTTGGTATGGAAGGCATGTTCCGTCAGCTGGGTATCTACTCATCTGTAGGCCAGCTCTACGAGCCACAGGATTCCGACCAGGTGATGTTCTATAAAGAATCACAAAGCGGCCAGATCCTCGAAGAAGGTATCAACGAAGCCGGTTCATTCGCCAGCTGGCTGGCTGCCGCCACGTCTTACAGCGTGACCGGCACCCAGATGATCCCGTTCTACATCTACTACTCCATGTTCGGTTTCCAGCGCATAGGCGACTTTGCCTGGGCTGCTGGTGACAGCCGTGCGCGTGGTTTCCTGCTGGGAGCGACTGCCGGCCGTACCACCCTGAACGGTGAAGGCTTGCAGCACGAAGATGGCCACAGCCACCTGATGTCTGCCACCATCCCTAACTGCGTGAGCTACGACCCGACTTTCTCTTATGAGCTGGCCGTGATCATTCAGGAAGGTATGCGCCGCATGGTGCAGAACCAGGAAGATGTGTATTACTACATCACCCTGATGAACGAGAACTACACCCACCCTGCCATGCCGGAAGGCAGTGCCGAAGGCATACTCAAAGGCATGTACAGCTTCAGCAAATCCAAAGCCAAAGGCCCGAAAGTACAACTGATGGGTTCAGGCGTGATCCTGCGCGAAGTGATTGCAGCAGCAGAGTTGCTGGAGAAAGACTGGGGCGTGTCTGCTGATATCTGGAGCGTGACCAGCTTTACAGAATTGCGCCGCGAAGGCATAGATGCCGAGCGTAAAAACCTGCTCAACCCTGAAGCCAAACCGACCCTGAGCTATGTAGCCCAGTCGCTGGCCAAGGCAGAAGGTCCGGTGATCGCGTCTACCGACTACATGCGCTCATTTGCTGACCAGATCCGCAACTTTGTACCTAACCGCTTTGTGGCACTGGGTACCGACGGTTACGGCCGCTCTGACTCACGCGAGGCATTGCGCAGCTTCTTTGAAGTAGACCGTTACTACGTGGTACTGGCCGCGCTGAAAGCCCTGGCTGATGATGGCAAACTACCAGCCAGCAAAGCAGTTGAAGCGATCAAGAAATACAATATCGATATCAGCCGCGCCAACCCGACAACGATTTAACAAGTGACACCGGTACTGCTTGCGATGCAGTACCGCGTTTTTATAAAGGTTTAATACATGAGCTTAAAAGAAGTTCTCGTACCAGATATCGGCAACTTTGACACTGTAGACGTCATTGAAGTCCTGGTCAGCGTAGGTGACACGGTCGCCAAAGAAGATTCTTTGATTACCGTTGAATCTGACAAAGCGTCTATGGATATCCCCTCCTCTCTGGCCGGCGTGGTCAAAGAGATACACATCAGTGTGGGTGACAAGACCAAACAAGGTGCGCTGATCATCACCCTGGATACTGCCGGCGAAGCCGCTCCTGCCGAGAAGCCTGCCCCGCAACCGACCGCGACACCTGTGGTAGCAACGGTGAAAGTGGATGAAAAAACCGTCGCCATCCCCGAGCCTAGCCGCCCGGTGGCTGAAGCGCCAAAAGTGGTACAACCGCAAGCTACCCCTAACCCGGTAGCAGAATCCAGCGTAGGCAGCTCTGGCAAACTGGCACACGCCAGCCCTTCAGTGCGCAAATTCGCGCGTGAGCTGGGTGTGAACCTGTCACTGGTGAAAGCCACAGGCCCTAAAAACCGCATCGTGCAAAGCGACGTGCAAGCCTATGTCAAAGGCGAGCTATCCAAGCCACGCAGCGAAAACATGGGCGTGGGCACAGGTTTGAGCACCTTGCCTATGCCGGTGATCGATTTCAGCCAGTTTGGTGCGATTGAAAGCAAACCGCTGTCACGTATCAAAAAACTGTCCGGTGCCAACCTGCACCGCAACTGGGTGACTGCCCCGCACGTCACTCAATTTGATGAAGCCGACATCACCGACCTGGAAGATTTCCGCAAGTCCATGCTGGCCGAAGCGGAAAAGCGTGGCGTGAAACTGACATTGCTGGCTTTCCTGATGAAAGCGGTAGTCAATGCATTGCGCACCTACCCTAACTTCAATGCTTCACTGTCGCCTGAAGGTGATAGCCTGATCCTCAAGCAATACTACAACATCGGTTTTGCCTGCGACACGCCGGATGGCCTGGTCGTGCCAGTGGTGCGCGACGTCAACCAGAAAGACGTGATGGACATCGCCCGTGACCTGGCTGACCTTTCAGCCAAAGCGCGCGAGCGTAAATTGAAGGTAGAAGAGATGCAAGGCGGCTGCTTTACCATCTCCAGCCTGGGCGGCATAGGCGGCACCATGTTCACCCCTATCATCAACTGCCCCGAGGTCGCTATCCTGGGTGTTTCACGTGCGGCCATGCAGCCTGTCTACAACAAAGACTCCGGCGGCTTTGACCCTCGCCTGATCATGCCACTGTCACTGTCATACGATCACCGTGTGATCGATGGCGCGGATGGTGCAAGATTCACCAGCCACCTGCGTGTGATGCTGAGTGATGTGAGAAGGTTGTTGCTGTAAGTTGATCATCAAGCAATAAAAAAGGGCGCTCTATGCGCCCTTTTTTATTTAACAGTTTCAATCCTATATTTCTAATACCTTCAGCTTCAAATGCTATTGATTTATATGTAGAACGTGATTCATACAAGTTAAGCTTGCATGCCTAAGATGGCATGACGTATTATATTATTAATAATGTACGTCATAGGTGAACCATATGCAAACCAAACTTACTTTACGCATGGATGAAGAAGCGATTGCACAAGCAAAAGTAACTGCCCAGTTACAAGGGAAATCCGTTTCGCAATTGGTAGCCGACTATTTTGTCGTGCTTGGTGAACAACATCAGCCGCAACTACCCACCTCTGAAGTCACCAAAAGCTTGCGTGGTCTTTTAAAACAAGAAAACTTAGCTATGCTGGATGAAGAGGATTACAAACAGCATTTGTTGCAAAAACACTTATGAAGATACTCTTTGACACCAACGTGATTCTGGATGTGTTATTGGACAGGCAACCTTTTTCCGATGATGCCACCAGCCTGATGAGCGCGGTTGAAATCGGTATCTTACAAGGGTACATTTGCGCAACCACGTTGACCACCATACATTACATTGCATCTAAAACCATAGGTGAAAAAGCGGCCAGGCAAGCGCTCAGTCACTTGCTTAAATTGTTTGAAGTCGCGCCGGTGACGCGTGTGGTTTTAAGCAAAGCCTTGGATTCATCTTTCACTGATTTTGAAGATGCGGTGCTTAATCAATCAGCCTTGCACGTAGGCGCTTTAGGAATTGTGACCAGAAACCTCAAAGACTTCCAGGGTACGACCCTGGCAGTCTATTCACCACAAGCATTGCTGGCCAGTATCAGCAGCATTAAATAATGCTCACTTCATAAAAAAAACAAAAAGCAGTATTTAAAATAAAGCCATCTGCGGACCTGTTTTATTCAATTTCCAGGCATCCGGCGCTTCAAATAAATCCGTTCGGAAGCCTGTGCGTTCACCTGACATGCCCAGTTTTTGGCAGCTTAACTTAAACCGGCTCGCCAGCAAGTCTGCAAAAATACCTTCACCGCGCATACGTTTGCCAAACTCACTTTGATAAGCCTTGCCACCCCGGCTTTGTTTCACCAGGCTCATCACATGTGCCGCTTTCAAAGGGAAATACTGCTGCAACCAGTCTTCAAACAAAGTGGTCAGTTCGTGCGGTAAACGCAGAAATACATAGCCGGCTTTGCGTGCGCCTGCCTGATGCGCTTTTTCCAGTATCTGCTCCATGTGATGATCAGTCAGAGCCGGAATCACCGGTGCCACCATCACGCCAGTTGGAATGCCTGCCTCGCTTAATTTACGCAAGGTCTCAAAGCGCCGCTCAGGTGTAGCGGCGCGTGGCTCCAGGCGACGTGCGATCTGCCGGTCCAGGGTGGTGATGCTCAGATATATGCTGGCCAGTCCTTTGGCCGCCATGGGCGCAATCAGATCGATATCGCGCTCGACTAATGCTGATTTGGTGACCAGGCTGAAAGGATGATTGGCTTCACTAAGCACCGCTATCACCTGCCGCGTGAGTTGATACTCGCGTTCTATAGGCTGGTAGCCATCAGTATTCATCGCCAGTGCGATAGGCGCACATTTGTAGCCGGGGTGGGCCAGCTCTTTTTTAAGCAGAGCGACCACATCCGGTTTTATCAGCAATTTAGACTCGAAATCAAGGCCGGGCGACAGCCCGAGGTAGGCATGGGTAGGGCGTGCATAACAGTAGATACAGCCATGCTCGCAACCACGATAAGGATTAAGCGTACGCTCAAAAGGCAGGTCTGGTGACTGGATGTAGTTGATGACTGACTTGCTCGCATCCAGGCTCACTTCGGTGCGTAGCGGCGGGGCTGCTTCATCCAGGCTGCCCCAGCCATCATCCATTGCGACACGGCTATAAGGGTCAAAGCGGCTGACCTGATTACTGCTGGCTGCCCTGCCCTTATAGATGAGAGGTTTTTCATTCATCAAACTTCATTCCTGAAAAAAGGCCTCTGACAAAATGCTATTCGTTGTTGTTTTTAACCTGCCAAAACCTTGAGTTTAAAAATGTATTCCATGCGCTGCATCAGCGTTTTTCCGAGATCCACTGGCAAGCCACTGCACTCCAGTACGGCAGCGATTGTAAAGCCAGCATGGAGACCCATAATTGCGCATCCAGATTGCTGAAGCCACGCGCGTACAACATGGCAGAACCACTTAACACCAGCAGGATAAGTATCATCAGCTCTTCTTTGATAGGGTCTATCAATTGCCAGTTGCTGAGTTTGCCTTTGGTTTTGTTAGTCACCACGAACACGCCGGCTTTGTGGGTCAGGCCGCCTATGATGCCCCTGGCGATGGCATGCGACAGGCCCAGGCTGGCCAGCGAAGCGCCGAAAATATCGGTCCAGCTGCAGTGCATGGTTTTACGGTATAGCACCGGCCCTAGAATGGCCTTGATCGCCAGGAAGCATAAGATAGGCACTATCATCACCACCACCGGCAAACTGAAATGCTTGGGGAACACCAGCATGGCGATGGTCCATAACACCGAACCAAGCGTAAATATCAGTTGCAACGCTTCACCAAACCAGCCGAACCAGCCAGTGAGGAAATGGTAGCGCTGGCTGAAATCCAGCGTCGATTTACCCAGCAGTTTAGGCATATGGTGCTTGAGGATCTGCATGGCGCCAAACGCCCAGCGATTGCGCTGGGACTTGAGCGCCTTGAAGTTGGCCGGCGTCAGGCCACGGCCAAAGGTTTCGTCTATATAGCGCAGCTCCATTTTGTTTTCGAGCAGGCGCAAACCGAGTTCGGTGTCTTCACAGATGCACCATTCAGACCAGCCGCCCAGGGTTTGCAGCGACTCACGCCGTATCAGTGTCATGGTGCCATGTTGAATCAGCGCGTTGCGCTCGTGGCGGTGATGCATGCCTATACGGAAAAAGCCTTCAAACTCCCAGTTACACATGCGGTGGAAGAACTGGTTCTCCCATTCGCGGTGCGCTTGCGGTGCCTGCACCACGGCCACTTGTGTTTCCATGAAGTGTGGCACCAGATCAGACAGCCAGTCTGGGGTCACTACATAATCGGCATCGACCACGCCGACCACCTGGGCATCAGGATGGGTTTTTTCCAATGCGAAATTCAAGGCCCCGGCTTTAAAGCCTGGCCACGAAGGCAAATGATAAAAATGGAAGTTGTCCGGCATGGTGGCCATGTAAGCTTCTAGCGGTTTCCACTTCGCTTCATCTTTGGTGTTGTTATCGACCACGATCACTTCATAGTGCGTGTAATTCAAATTACGCAGACTGTCTATGGTGGCGATCACCATATCCGGCGGCTCGTTATAACAGGCCAGATGGATGGAAACAAACAATTCTTTGTCAGCAGGTAAAGGCGCAGCGCGTTTGAACAAGCGCCGCCATTGTGGCTTGAACATCACCTCGCTGAACTCGGCGGCGTAGATCATCAACACCATGGAAGTCAGGGCGATAGCCAGGATCAGGCCTATCAGCACCACGAAATCACGCAAGGTGTAGTAATAATCACCAGGCAGGTTCCAGGCGATGGTCAGCGTGGTGATACAAGCCTGGAACAAGATAGCCATGGACAACACACCGCCTATGCCCCAATGCTTGAAGCGCCAGGCGATAAACATCATGGGGATGAACGCCAGCACCGTAGACCAGGTGGCTTTGGCTATCCAGCGTGTATTGGGTGGCACTGCGCCCTGTAAAGAGTATTTCTGGTGGCGGTCAGCGTTGTACATGCCCCAATAGGCACCCGCCCAGCCTTCCAGCGCCACTTTCCATGGCTGGTCAAAGGCTTCCATCAGGTAAAAGTCCAGGTCTTCTATGGAGTTACGCGCCAGGAACTCGCGGATAAAGCGTGCCTGGTTGACTTCACTGGCGACAGAAGCGCCTATGGAAGGTCCACGGCTAGGCCAGCCCACCTCGGTGATGACGATCTTCTTGCGCGGAAAAGCCTTCATCAGCTGGTTGTAACGCTCTATGGTGTATTGCACCGCGCCTTCAACCGGCACACCTTCGTGGTATGGCAGCAAATGCACGGCGATGTAATCGACATGCTTGACCAGCTCAGGGTGTTTGAGCCATACGTGCCATGGCTCGGCCGTTGAAACCGGCACTGTACTGTGTTCCCTGACAAAATCCAGATATTTGATCAGCGCTTCGGTCGGCAGATCATTACGCAGCAATGACTCGTTACCGACAATGACTCTATCGATATTGCTGTAGTTCTCGATCTTTTCCAGCAAGGCAGAAACTTCGCGGGTATTTTTTGCGCCATCGGTATCTATCCAGGCCCCGGCGATCACCTTCATATTGCGTCTGGCTGCCAGCGGGATGGTCTCGTTCAGGTCCAGCGAAGAATACATACGGATATGCTTGGTATGCTTGGACATCAGGTCCAGATCTTCCGCCAGTTCTGCCGTGCTAGGGTGTTGCCCATCCAGCGGACTCTGGTCACCGCGGTAACCACTGTAGGCAAACCCGTTTACGGCGGGCTTTACACTGATCAGTGGCAAAGCGCGGTTTGCCAGCGCCCAGACCCCGAAGTGCAATGCAGAAAACAAAATGGCAAACACCAGGCCAGGGATCAGTTTTTTAAACCAGGACAGTATCACTTCTCACACTTTCTTAAACGATGCGTATTTTTTAACCATGCCAGCGATCAGTCACCAGCGGCTTTGGGTGCCAATTGCATGCTTTTGGCCGGCAAAACGAATAATGCCAGGCCGCAGACCAGGCACCACCACCAGGCGGTCAGATTACCGGGTTCCATCATGGCGACAGCAACAGACAGATTGGCTGCCAGCAACACCATCACCACCGTGAACCAGATGCCGGTCTGTTGCAGTTGTGCTGATGCCGCCTCAGGTTGCCGGGTCGCCAGCAGCGAGATCAGCAGGCCTATCAAAGGCAACCATGACAGGATCAGCGGGAAATCAAGGTAACGTCCATTAAAAGCCAAGCCGGCACTGGTGACAAACAGACCTATGGCAAACAAGCGCAGCAGGCACTGCTCGACACAAGACCGGGGTGCCAGGCCTAACCAGTGTCGCAATTGCAAAAGCAACAGGCCCCAGCCCAGCAGAACAAAGCCGCCCAGGGCCACGAACTCCAGCGGGTTGCGCGCGGCCAGTTGCACATAATCTACTTGCAAATAACCATGCAGGGCCAGCGTAGCCGCCACTACGCCGAGCAGCGCTTTCTGGCTGGCGGGTAGCTTTTTATGGACGCCGTATGCGACCGCACCGGCAGCCAGCACCAGGGCAATAATATAGGGCAGCCAGCCGTCAGACCGTTCTGATACTGGACCCTGCAAATTGAATTTTGGTTGCAACTGATCGTTAAAAATACCCCAGAAACCACCGACCGTGCCTTCCAGCTCACGCTTCCACGGTTGATCCATGGCTTCTATGATGTTGTATTGCCAGCCGGTCTGCTTGGCGGCCTGCAAAAAGCCGCGCACGTACAGCACCTGGTTCACCACACTGGGTTTGGCGCGGAAACGCTGACGCCCTTGTGACGGCCAGCCGGTTTCACCTATCAGCAATGGTTTTTTAAACACGGTGCCCAAATGCCCCATCACCGAAGCCGTATGCGCCACCGCCTGGTCTATCGCCACCGGCTTGTCCTCCCAGTAAGGCAGGATATGCACAGTAACAAAATCCACCTCTTGCTCCAGCGTAGGGTACTTCAACCAGAATTCCCAGACATCGGCATAGGTCAATGGCACTTTGGTATGCTGTTTTGCCCATTGCAGGTATTCATGCATTCTGGCTTCGGTCTGCTCACCGCGCAGCAACACTTCATTACCGACTACCAGGCCACGCACTGTGTCTGGGTATTGGTTAGCCTGCTGCACCGCCAGTTCCAGCTCTTTGCGGTTATCTGCATCTACCCAGCCTATCCAGGCGCCGAGTATCACCTGCATGCCATATTTTTGCGCCGCTTTGGGCACATAATCCAGCCCTTGCGACACCGAATAAGTACGCAGACATTTAGTCACTTTAGAAAGCGCCTGCAGATCCTGCTCTATCTGCACCGGGTCGACAAAAGTATCTTTGAGCGTAGGGTTCATGCCTGGCTTGTAATAAGGGGCATACGAAACGCATTGCAGTGGCAGGACGTCAGCAGGCACTTCTATCAATGGCTGCGGTTGTTGCAGGCGCCAGACATAAAACACTGTTCCTATCAGAAACAGGCTGGCCCAAATTAACGCTGGAATACGAAAAAACGAACGTTGTACCATGATGGATTTTGACAGGCTACTCTCTATTAAGAGCTGGTATTCTCTCACAAATAGCCGCGGCTTGTGTCCTACAAGCGATCTAGCGCAGGTAGCCGATTGCTAAAAGAGACTTGGTGATTTAAGTAAATGGAATTATGATGAAACGATATTCAAAAAGTATGGCTCAAACTGCTTGCTTTTAACCCTATCTCGCCAAATAACTATCTCTTAAGTCATATGAACGTTAAATCCAGTTTAACAGCAATTTGTTTGCTATCCGCTTTCTCCCTTTCTGCCGCCGCAGCGCCTGCTGTTGTTACTACTGATTACAGCGGTGAGTACCTGTGCAAAGGCAACAACATCACAGTCGGTGATTATGAGGTGACGATCTATCTGAAGAAGAACCGTCGTAACAGCACTTCGCAGATCGCCGTGTACGACCTGGCGACCCACACCGAGAACAAACAGAGCTATACCGGCCAGGCCATTACCCGTGGCAAACAGCTGGCCATGACATTTAAATTGTCTGATGCCAAATTTGCAGAGTTCTCTACCGGCCTCGGCCAGTTCACCAAAGCAGGCAAGCTATGGTCTTTTAAGAATGACTATTACGAGCCTGATGACACCGGTGGCAATTACGGCCACGAAATCTGCACACAAAAACCTATACTCCTCTCTGCACCTGCCAATGGAAAAATCCCGGTGACTAACAGATAAGGGTGACTAACAGATAAGAAAGTCTAGCCGCTAGGCCAGCTGAACACGCTAAAACTGATATCGTTTTTTTGGTGTTAAAATAGCAAAATTCTTCTGAACGTAAGGTTTTCATGAGTCAATTGGTTGAAGTAGTGGTGCCGGATATCGGCAATTTTGACAGCGTCGATGTAATCGAGGTATTAGTCGCGGTCGGCGACACCATAGACAAGGAAGATTCACTGGTGACAGTAGAATCCGACAAAGCGTCCATGGATATCCCGTCTTCTCACGCCGGTGTAGTGAAAGAACTCAAGATCGCGGTCGGCGACAAGGTTGCCAAAGGCAGCCTGATCCTGCTGCTGGAAAGCGCAGCCGCTGCCAGCGCGGAAACCAAACCGGCTGAGCCTGCGCCAGCAGCGACTCCAGCCCCTACACCAGCACCAGCAGCTGCGACCAGCCCCGAAACCAAGGCTGCCGCCCCGCAAGCGGCAGTAGCTACCGGCAATAACGATGTGACTTGCCAGGTGATGGTACTGGGCTCAGGCCCTGGCGGCTACACTGCCGCTTTCCGCGCCGCTGACCTTGGCCTGAAAGTAGTGCTGATTGAGCGTTACCCTACCCTGGGTGGTGTCTGCCTCAACGTCGGCTGTATCCCTTCCAAAGCGCTGTTGCATACCGCTAAAGTCATCACCGAAGCCGAAGAGACCGCAAGTCATGGTCTGACTTTTGGCAAACCTGCGATAGATCTGGACAAACTGCGCAACTGGAAATCCAATGACGTGGTCAACAAGCTGACTGGCGGACTGGCGCAAATGGCCAAGGCCAGAGGCGTCACCGTGGTGACTGGCCTGGGTAAATTCACCAGCCCCAATCAGATCGCAGTCACCGCTGCCGATGGCAAGACCACCCTGGTCGGCTTTGACAATGCCATTATCGCTGCCGGTTCGCAGGCGTCCAAATTCCCTGGTGCACCGGATGATGACCGTATCATGGATTCTACCGGCGCACTGGCACTGGCAGATATCCCTGGCCGCATGCTGGTAGTAGGCGGCGGCATCATAGGCCTGGAGATGGGCACTGTATATGACGCGCTGGGCACTAAAGTCAGCGTGGTTGAGTTTATGGATGGCCTGATCCCCGGCGCTGACCGTGACCTGATCCGCCCGCTGCAGAAACGTATGGAAAAACGCTTCGAGAGCATCATGGTTTCAACCAAGGTGGCAAAACTTGAAGCCAAGGCTGACGGTATTTATGTGGACTTTGAAGGCGAGAACGCGCCCAAGGAAACCCAGAAATATGACCGCGTGCTGGTTTCCATCGGCCGCCGTCCTAATGGTAAAAACATAGGTGCCGAAAATGCCGGCGTCGCCGTCGACGACAGAGGTTTTATTGCCGTTGATAAACAAATGCGTACCAATGTGCCGCATATCTTCGCCATTGGCGATATTGTCGGCCAGCCTATGCTGGCACACAAAGCCACGCATGAAGCCAAAGTCGCTGCCGAAGTGATTGCCGGCCACAAGGTCGAATTTGTCGCCTCGGTGATCCCATCAGTCGCTTACACCGACCCTGAGGTCGCTTGGGTAGGCCTGACCGAAACTGAAGCCAAGGCCAAAGGCATAGAGATAGATAAAGCCAGTTTCCCGTGGGCGGCCAGTGGCCGTGCACTGTCTATCGCACGCACTGAAGGCGCCACCAAGCTGATTTTTGATAAGCAGACCCATAGAGTGATCGGTGCCGGTATTGTGGGCATCAATGCTGGTGAACTACTGGCAGAAGCGGTACTCGCCATTGAAATGGGTGCGGATGCACATGATCTGGGGTTGACCATACATGCGCACCCGACTTTATCCGAAACCATATGCTTTGCTGCCGAAGTCAAGGAAGGCACCATCACCGATATGTTGCCGCCTAAAAAGCGCTAGGGCCTAAAAAGCATTAAGCTCAGAACGTTTTATAAACAGCAAAAAGCCCGCGATCGCGGGCTTTTTGTTTGGGTGAGCACATGGCCACTAATAAGGGATCTCACTGGCAAGCGATTTCTTTAAGCACCGCGTCCGGGAACTGCGACTGCGACTTTTGCAAAGCTGAATACTGTTGCGCAGAAACACTGAACAGCTTGATCACAGACTGGCCCTGGCCGCCATTGCGGGTCGACTTGATCAGCAGGCGCACACCTTTGGCTTTCAGGTCTTCCATCAGTTTATCGGCCAGTTTTTCATCGCGGAACACGCCGAATGAGATGGCATTACGCCATTTCGGGTCATCCTGGACGATAAAAAAGTCTTCTACCCCTAATTTGCGCAACTCATCCGCTTTGGTCTGCGCTGCTTCGGCAGATGCCATGGGCGGTTTGTAGATCCAGTAACGGATATTCTCCTGGCCGAATACCGGCTGGCCGACCTGGGTCTTGATGTTGAGTTGTTGCGCCAGGCTGACGGCCTCGTTGACCCTGGCGGTATTAAAACTGCTCCACTCATAACATACCCCGGGTGTAGATAGCACTGGTGTAGCCGGACGTGATTCAGCGGGCTTGACCGTTTCTTTTTTACTGGCAGGTTTGCTTTCAGTGGCTGCTGCGGCCGTTGTAGTCTCTTGCGCTGGCGGGCTGGCAATCAGTGCGGTATCTTGCGCCGGCGCCACCGTGCGTTTGGGGTAAGCTTCCAACGCACTGGCGCTGAGTAACTTGATTTTTTCGGGATGGACTTCGGGTTTGAGGCTACTCAAGGCGGGGGAGAAAGCGTCGCGTTTGAAATAGGCAAACACGACTATATTCAACAATAGCAGTATCCAGAATAATCTTTTCATTGTTATGTACTTTCAGCCAAACAGGCCAGCCCCTTTAATACCAGATTATCCACAATAATCGCCTGCAATGACAATGCATCTGGCAAATATCTCTGCAAAATCATCGCATCGCCACCGCTCAGCACCAAAGCCGGCTGGCGCCCGTCAGTCAATGATTGCAACTGCGCGTACTGGCTGGCCATAGGGGCGATCAGCGCCTGCACGCAGCCTGCCCACATCGCCTGCTGGCTATTGCGCGCAAAACCATTAGCGAGCGCGGTATTGTGCGGATAGTCATGATCCAGCTGCGCCGTGCCCTGTTGCAGGCTCTGCCACATCAGACTGAGACCGGGCTGTATGCTGCCGCCGGCAAAAGTGGCGCTGGTCTCTGCGGCCACAGTTTGCGTGATCGGTGCATTCGTAACCAATGCATCCGTAACCAGGGCATCCATAGTCATGGCCGTGCCAGCGGTCACCACCAGGGCATCGCGTTGATGTAACAGCCACACCGCCAGCACACTGCACCAGCGATCGCTGCCTAACTGGGCAGGCAGGCTGTAACTATTATGCAGCCCCAGTAAAGTGGGGCTTGCTTTGATAACGGTGACTTTTTCTTTGACCGCAGCCAGCGATTGCAACCAGCCGGCACCGGCGACATTGCTGACCAGTATCTCGGTGGCTTGCGCCAGTGCGGCATGCAGGGCCTGGCTATCTGCGCACCCGCTGTCGTGCAGCCATAACCGGTTTTCGAGCGCGACCACCTGCATATGCATTTCCAGAGTCAGTGGCGGTTCAGGGCACCACGCCCATTTGGTACGAGTATTGCCGGCATCTATCAATAGTTTCATGCTGCACTCCGCACGCTGATCTCTCCTGCATTAAAGCGTTGCTGGCCACTGGCGGTTTCAACCAGCAGACTGCCCTCTTCTGCCACGCCGGTGACTTGCCCGGCCACCACCTGGCCGTTTGCCATTAACAGATTCACCGCCTGCTGATGAAAAGCGTGGTGCGTCATCCACGCCTGCTGGAAATAAGTAAAACCATGCTCGCTAAACTGGTTCAAATGTACAGCCAGGGCGGCCAGGCAACGGCCCAGCACTGCGTTGGCATTCAAGCTGTGTCCGGCTAACTGGTTCAGGCCCAGCACCGGCTGCTCAATCTGCTCGCGCATGGCTTGCTCAATATCCAGGTTGAGGCCTATGCCTATCACCGCCGCGCTAGGGCTTTCCATATCGCCTTGCAGTTCTATCAAAATGCCACCCAGTTTATGCCACTGACCCTGGTACATGACCACCAGGTCGTTAGGCCATTTCAGCTGCACTTCAGTTAGGCCTAGCTCATGCAAGGCACGCAACAGTGCCAGGCCTATCACCAGGCTCAGGCCGGACAGCCCTGCCGCCCCGCACTGAAAGCGCCACAATAATGAAAAAGTCAGGCTGCCGCCCAGCTGCGAAAGCCAGCTGCGGCCTCTGCGCCCGCGGCCTGCCGTTTGCACCTGCGCCACGGCACAGGTGCCGTGAGCTACGCCACGCGCACTTTCCTGCATCAGATAGCGGTTGGTGGAATCGACCTGTGCCAGCACCTGCAAATGAAACCATGAGGCGTATTCGCCGCAAGCCTGGAAAATGGCTTCGGCATCCAGCAGCGTCACCGGCTTGGGTAAACGGTAACCACGTCCACGAACCGAAAACACCGTGATGCCTATCGCCTGCGCGGCGAGGATGGCGTTATATACCGTGGCACGCGTCACGCCGAAGCGTTGCGCCAGCGCTTCGCCTGAGTGAAACTTGCCATCGGCCAATACTGCCAGTATGGGAAATGCCAGTTTATTCATAGGCTTATTTTATGCGCTAGCTTCAAGACGGTCATCACAGCCTGCAGTTTAGCATAGACGCCATGCACAGCCTGTTGCTTAACGCCCGCAACTAAGCCTATACCAGTTGCCTATTAAGGGTTTTGGGTCAGGGGATGAAGCGTGTAAAATAAACACACTTCAGAAACTTCAAGATTCGCCATGTCTACAGAAAAAGAACCGATTCCCGCCGCCTCCAACTTTATTCGTGCCATCATCGAAAAAGACCTGGCCGAAAACAAATATGCCAGCAAGCACTGGGCGGGCTCACCGGGTGATGCCGCACATCAAGCCAGCGGCCAGGTAGACTTTGCCAGGATACGCACCCGCTTTCCGCCCGAGCCGAATGGCTATCTGCATATCGGTCACGCCAAATCCATTTTCCTCAATTTTGGCCTGGCGCGTGATTACAACGGCGTCTGCCATTTGCGTTTTGACGACACCAACCCGGAAAAAGAAAGCCAGGAGTACGTAGACAGCATTTCTGACATGGTGCAATGGCTGGGCTTTGGCTGGAACAACAGCACGCCCAACGGTGTCGAAACCAATCTGTATTTTGCCTCGGATTATTTCGATGTGATGTACCAGGCTGCAGAAGCGCTGATCACGCATGGCCATGCCTATGTAGACGAACAAACTGCCGAAGAAGTACGTATCAACCGTGGCACGCTGACTGAGCCAGGCAAAGATTCGCCTTTCCGCAACCGCAGCGCAGAAGAAAACCTGCGTATCTTCCGCGAAATGCGCGATGGCAAACACGCCGACGGCAGCATGCTGTTACGCGCCAAGATTGATATGGCCTCGCCTAATATCAATATGCGCGACCCGGCCATATACCGCATCCGCCGCGCGCATCACCACAACACCGGTGACCAATGGTGCATTTACCCGATGTACACCTTTGCCCACCCGATAGAAGATGCGCTGGAACAGATCACCCACTCTATCTGTACACTGGAATTTGAAGACCAGCGCCCGTTCTACGACTGGCTGATGGCCAGACTGGTTGAAGCCGGTCTGCTGGCCAACCCGGTGCCTTACCAGTATGAATTTGCGCGCTTGAACCTGACTTACGTCGTGCTTTCCAAACGCAAACTGATACAGCTGGTAGAAGAAAAACACGTCAGCGGCTGGGATGATCCGCGCCTGCCTACCCTGGCTGGTGCGCGCCGTCGCGGCTATACGCCAGCAGGCTTTAAACTGTTTACCGACCGTATCGGTGTGTCCAAGGCCGATTCATGGATAGATTACAGCATACTCGAAGATTGCATGCGCGAAGTGCTCAACGAATCCGCACCGCGCAAGATAGGCGTGCTAGACCCGATCAAACTGGTGATTGATAATTACCCGGACAACCAGGAAGAAGATTGCTACGCGCCTAACCATCCGCAAAAACCCGACCTCGGCAAACGCGTAGTTAAACTCTCCAAAGAACTTTGGATTGAGCGTGAAGACTTTATGAAAGAGCCTGCCAAAGGCTATTTCCGCCTGTTCCCCGGCAATATGGTGCGCCTGCGCTACGGCTACGTCGTCAAATGCACAGGCTGCGACAAAGATGCTGCCGGTAATGTGACCGTGGTGCATTGCGAATACCTGCCAGACACCAAATCCGGCACACCGGGCGCAGACAGCGTCAAAGTCAAAGGCAATATACACTGGGTCAGCGCAGCGCATGCCTATGCTGCCGAGATCAGGTTATATGACCGCCTGTTCAAAGCAGCGCATCCCGGTAGCGGCGACCGCGACTTCCTGGATGACATCAACCCGGATTCAGTGACCACCATCACGGCACAACTGGAACAAGGTGCGCAAGAAGCCCAGGCCGGCGATATTTACCAGTTTGAGCGCCACGGCTACTTTGTCGCCGACCGCAAAGACAGCGTGCCAGGCAAACCGGTGTTTAACAGAACGGTGACATTGCGAGACAACTGGCAGAAGTAATGCAAAAGGTCATCATTATTGCAGGGCCAAATGGCGCAGGAAAAACCACCTTCGCCAAAGAGTACCTGCCTAATGAGGCCAATTGCCCCACTTTCATTAATGCCGATTTAATTGCAGCCGGCCTTGCACCATTTGCGCCTGAAACAGTTTCTGTGAAGGCAGCTAGACTTATGCTCAATGAAATAGAATTCAACGTAAAAAAAGCCAATAGTTTTGCGTTTGAATCGACACTTTCAGGCAGAGCTTATGCAAAAGATATCATGGAGTGGAAAAAGCTGGGATATCACATCACCTTGATTTTCCTAAGCCTTCCTAGCGAAGAATTTGCCATTCAGCGTGTCGCGGCTCGAGTTGCAGCGGGCGGACATGACATACCTGAAGCCACTATACGTCGAAGATTTAATGCCGGGCTTAAAAACTTTCATAACATATACAAACCACTGGCAGACTCCTGGTCCTTGTATGACAATTCATATTCGCAACCGAATTTACTAGAAACAGGGGAAAAGTAATGGTCAGCAAAAAAATACCTGCTAATAAAGAACTGCAAGATGTAGACCAGGCTCTGCGTAGAGCGGCATTGAAAGCCAGGCAAGAGGCCGAGCGGCTTGGCACCCCATACATAGTGACCCAGTCCAGCGAACAAAACCTTAAAGCACCTCAACCACCCATCAAGTAACAATGGCCGCAGGTCTATCAGCAGTCTCACAGAAAAAGATGTGTACAGACATGATTAAATCCATACCACTCTCTCAAGCAACCCGCCTGTTGAACCACGGCCCTACTACTATCATCACTGCCTCCCATGCTGGCAAACGCAATATCATGGCCGCGGCATGGGCATGCGCTTTAGACTTCAAGCCACCTAAAGTCACCGTAGTGATCGATAGCAAAACCTACACCCGTGAGCTGATGGAAGCTGAGGGTACGTTTGCGATCAACCTGCCATGTGTAAAACAGATCGAGATGGTGAAGAAAGTCGGCAATAGCAGCGGCCGGGATTTTCCAGACACCGACAAGTTTGCTGAATACGGGATTGAAACATTTGCAGCGCAGGAAATCAGCGCGCCTTTGGTCAAAGACTGTGTGGCGTGGCTGGAATGCAGGATCATCCCTGAACCGCATAATCAGCAGACTTATGATCTGTTTATTGCTGAAGTAGTGGCCGCGCATGCCGATGAGCGGGTGTTCAGTGATGGGCGCTGGCATTTTGAAGGGCATGACGATTTACGCACTATTCACCACATTGCAGGTGGCGTATTTTTCGCCACTGGTCAGGAATGCTAAAGCCTGAATAGCCCCTTACTGCCAGTACACAAGCCCTGCGCAACACCGGCAGGGCTTTTATTTTCAGACGATTCCTACAGACCGCCACTAAACTTCTGTTGTACGCTAGTGTCACTTTATATATCAATTTTGCTGGTTAGTGACACCGTGCTTTCCGCTGGAAAGCGACGCGACGGATGCCGATGCATTCAAACAAGCAAATATACTTGCATCGCCCTCTTCCCTATACATCACTAGCCAGCTATAGGCATAGACATCAGCCCCAACTGGACTGATATGCCGCCCAGGTTTTATAAATTGCTGTTAGGAATGTATGCGTGCGCCACATCAACAAAAGAATGACCCTTTATATGTATTGCTCATCAGTGTTCATGGCTTGATCCGCGGTGAGGAGCTGGAGCTTGGCGTAGACGCGGATACCGGTGGCCAGTGCACTTATGTACTAGACCTGGCCAAGGCTTTGGCTGAGCACCCGCAGGTGGGCAAGGTGGACCTGCTCACCCGCCTGATCCAGGACCCCGATGTTAGCGATGACTATGCGCAACCTGAAGAAAAAATCAGTGATAAGGCTCGCATCATACGCGTGCCTTGCGGGCCTAAACGTTATTTGCGCAAAGAGGTGCTATGGCCGCACCTGGACCAGATGGTGGACCGTTGCCTGCATTATTTACGCCAGCAAGGCCGCCTGCCGGATGTGATCCACTCCCATTATGCCGATGCCGGCTATGTAGGGCGACAGCTTTCAATGTTGCTGGGCATTCCGCAGATACACACTGGGCACTCCCTGGGCAAACCCAAGCAGGAACGCCTGCTTTCCAGTGGCCGTAAAGCAGAAAAAATCGAAAAGCAGTTTAATTTTGAACGGCGCATCACCGAAGAAGAAGCCCTGGTGCAACATGCTTCGCTGATAGTCACCAGCACCCGCCAGGAAGTCGAACTGCAATATGGCATGTATACCCGCCCTGACCCCAAGCGTTTTCGCGTGATCCCGCCGGGCACCGACACTTCGCGTTTTTTACCGCCGGGCAGACGGCCTATCTCGGCCACGGTGGAGCAAAACATCAATCGCTTTCTGGATAACCCCAAAAAGCCTATGATTCTGTGCATCTGCAGGCCGGAGCTACGTAAAAACATCAAAGGCCTGATCACTGCCTATGGCAATAACCCTGCCTTGCAGCGGCGTGCCAACCTGGTGTTGGTGGCTGGCAGCCGCGAGAATATCCGTGATCTGGAAAAATCACAGGCCACAGTACTCACAGACCTGCTGCTCGACATTGACACCTATGATCTGTGGGGCAAAGTCTCTATTCCCAAGACCCATGCCCAGGAAGATGTGCCTGAAATGTACCGCATGGCCGCTAAAAGCCGTGGCGTATTTATCAATGCCGCATTCACTGAGCCGTTCGGGCTGACCCTACTGGAAGCCGCAGCCTGCGGCCTGCCGGTGATCGCACCGGACGATGGCGGCCCGCGCGATATCCTGGGCAATTGCCACCACGGCTTGCTGGTGGACACCCTGGATAGCGAGGCCATAGGCGATACCCTGCTTTCGGCGTTGACCGACAGGGCGCGCTGGCGTAAATGGTCCAAGAGTGGCGTGTTGAATGTCAAACGCCATTACACCTGGGCCGGCCATGTGAATAAATATGTCAAAGAGGTGCGTAACCTGCTGCGCAAGCAGCGCAAGAACCTGCGCCGGCAGCAGGTCGCCATCCATAACGGCAAGTCGCATATCCCGCTGGCACAACATGCTTTTATCACCGACATCGATAACACCTTGCTCGGTAACCGCGAGGGGCACGAAGCCCTGGTCGACTGGCTACGCAGCCACTCCGGCTACAATATTTTCGGCATTGCCACCGGCAGGCCGCTGGAAAGTGCCATAGACATTTTGCGCAAAAACCGCATTCCTATCCCGGATGTGCTGATCACCTCAGTCGGCTCCGAGATCCATTATGGTTTGCGCAGCATCCCTGATGTCGGCTGGGCCAACCATATCCGGCATTTATGGCGCAGGGAATACCTGTTGGAGGCCATGAAAAAGATCCCAGGCCTCAAGTTGCAATCGGCGGAAAATCAACGCGAATTCAAGATATCTTATATCGTAGACCCCAAAAAAATGCCTGCCCTGGACGAGATCCATGCCCATCTGCGTAAAGAGCATCTGCATGCACAACTGATTTATTCGCATGGCGAATTCCTCGACCTGTTACCCGTGCGCGCTTCCAAAGGGCACGCCATCCGCTACCTGTCTTATAAATGGGGGCTGCCTTTGGCTAACTTCCTGGTCTCAGGCGATTCCGGCAATGATATTGAGATGTTGATGGGCGACACCATGGCGGTCGTGGTGGGTAACCATAGTGAAGAACTCAGCCACCTCAAAGGCGTGAACCGCATTTATTTTGCCGAAGCCAATTATGCGCACGGCATTCTGGAAGGCATGCAGCATTACAAATTTGGCACGCCTGCAGCAACAGGCAAAACCAGTGACGACCCGCCGGCCAGGCCGGGTAAGAAAAAAGCGCGCGAAACTGCAGCTGGAAAAGTGATTTAGGAGCACTGACCATGTACGAACAAATCTCGCATTCTTTACTGAATGACATCCTGACAGAAGTTAAACAACCCAAAGGTGAAGACTGGCAGCATTTTTATACCCGGCTGGGTGCCAATTTTTATGCGATCTATTCGCTGTTTCAGCATTTATACGGGCAGCGTGAAGACTTCAAGCCGCAGCTTGCCAGCCTGGTGTCTGTGCTTTCCAGGCAATATGCCCAGCGTGCGCCGCATTTAAGGCTGAAAGACCTGGAACGTGAGAAGAACCATGACTGGTTCATGCAACAAAAGCTGGTCGGCATGGCGCTTTATTGCGAAGGCTTTGCCGGCAACCTGGCCAATATGAAAGACAAGCTGGCCTACCTGCAGGAGCTGGGGGTCAACCTGGTGCACATACTGCCTATCTGCGACTGTCCGGAGCAAGCCAATGATGGCGGCTATGCGGTACGCGATTTCCGCAAAGTCGATCCGCGCTATGGCTCTATGGAAGACCTGGAGCAATTGATCGCCGCCATGCAGCAATGCGATATGCTGTTGACGCTGGATGTGGTGGCCAATCACACCTCAGACCAGCATGCCTGGGCCATGAATGCCAAGAATGGCGAGCAGCGTTATCAGGATTATTACTATATGTACCCTGACCGCACGTTGCCTGATATGTTTGAAGCTTCTATGCCGGAAGTGTTTCCCGAGCATGCGCCAGGCAGTTTCACCTTTAATGCTGAAACCGGCAAATGGGTGATGACCGTTTTCAATGACTACCAGTGGGACCTCAACTACAGCAACCCGGCGGTCTTGATAGAGATCGTCGATATCATCCTTTTCTGGGCCAATAAAGGCGTGGATATCCTGCGGCTGGATGCGGTGGCCTTTTTGTGGAAAAAGATAGGCAGCACCAGCCAGAATGAACGTGAAGCGCATCTGATCCTGCAATTGCTGAAAGACTGTTGCCAGGTGACTGCGCCAGGCGTGATCTTTATTGCCGAAGCGATCGTCGCCCCGCTGGAGATCATTAAATATTTTGGTGAAGATGCGGTCAATGCCAAGGAATGCGAGATCGCCTATAACGCGACCTTTATGGCCTTGTTATGGGATGCGGTCGCCACCAAGAACACGGTGTTGCTGACCAATGGCGTCAAAGACCTGCCGGAAAAACTGGACCGCGCTACCTGGCTGAATTATGTACGCTGCCATGACGATATCGGCCTGGGTTTCAGTGACCAGGCGATCATCGCTTCGGGTTTTGAGCCAGTCTCGCACCGCCGTTTCCTGGTTGATTATTACACCGGCCAATACCCTGATTCTAACGCGCGCGGTTTTGCCTTTGGTGTCAACCGTAAAACCGGCGATGCCCGTATCTCCGGTGCGCTGGCCTCGCTGGCCGGCCTGGAAACCGCACTGGCCAACAATGACCAGCCGGCGATCGATAATGCCATACTCACCATAGTGCTGTTGCATAACCTGATCATGTCATTTGGCGGTATCCCGCTGATCTATTACGGTGACTCGGTAGGCACCCTGAACAATGACGGTTATTTGCAGGATTCCTCCAAAATGCATGATAACCGCTGGGTGCACAGACCTACCCTGGATTGGGAGGTGATGGCGCTGAGGAACGAGCCCGGCACCGTGCAGCAACGCCTGTTCAGCCAGATCAAGCAGATGATCGCCATGCGCAAGGAGATCGCTGCGTTTGCCGATTTGAACAACAGGGAACTGATAGATATGGTCAACCCGCATCTGTTTGCTTTCCACCGCTATGTGCAAACCGGCATGAACCCGAAAGTGGTGGTGATCGCCAATTTTGACGTACACCCGCAGCGGGCAGCCTTGCATTTATTCAAACAAAAAAATCTGCAAAAAGCCGAAGGCACACTGATAGACCTGTGCAGCGGCCAGACCGTGCAAATTGAAGATGACGCCATCATCCTACCTAAACTGACCGCTTACTGGCTGGCGGCTTAACATCAGAAAAGGAACCCCTGCATGACTGAATGGTTTACCTACTTTGGCATCGCCAACCCGGCCGAGGCTATGGCGCTGACCAAGACCCTGCTGCGTATTTTTGTCATCGTGGCTATCGCCTATCTGCTTAACCGTTTGAGCAAACGGGCGCTGAACGCCTTGCGTGACAGCCTGAGCAATCAAACCAGCAATCACCTGGAAGAGGTCAAGCGTATCAATACCGTGACCATGGTGCTGCGCTACATCATCACCACCGTCATTATCGCCATCACCATCGTCGAGGTGCTGCATGAACTGGGTATTTCTATCGCCCCGGTACTGGCCGCTGCCGGGGTGGTCGGCCTGGCGATAGGTTTTGGCGCGCAAAGCCTGGTCAAAGATTATTTCACCGGTTTCTTTTTGCTGCTGGAAAACCAGATCCGTAAAGATGATGTGATAGAGGTGGCCGGCAAATCTGGCCTGGTAGAAGAGATCACGCTCCGTTATATCAAGATGCGCGACGATGACGGCAATGTGCACTATGTGCCTAACGGCCAGATCCTCACCGTCACCAACCGCTCACGCGATTTTTCTTACGCCGGCATAGAGATCACCCTGGCCGATCAGGATAACAGCAGCAAGGCGATAGAAGTGGCACAGCAAGCAGCTGACCAGCTGGCAGAAGACGATGCGTTCAGGAGTAAGATACTGGCGCCTGCCGAAGTGACTGATATCGGCAAGCTGACCGACGATGCATTAGTGATCCGCTGCCGTTTCAAGGTATTGCCGCTGCAGCAGGCTGCGGTCAAGCGCGAATATTTCAAACGCATCAAACAGGCATTCGGCCAGCACAAGATCGCATTTCATGTGCAAGCCTGATGCGCCAGGCTGATGCCCATCAGGCCTACAGGCCGTTCAGGCGCTTTCTCTTTTGCCGTTGGCGGTAAGCCAGCAACAGGATGATGCCGGCCACATTCGGCAACCAGATATACCAGTTTGACCACGGAATACCGTCTATCTTGTAATCTGACAGCGGCCACAACATAGGTGTAGGGAAATATTCCAGGCTGTGGAACGGAAAATCCAGCGTGATATGAAACGGCCAGCCCAGCATGGCGAACGCGATATCCTTACGCCAGATGGCGACCAGGCCGATGACGGCAAAGGCGATCACAAAGCTGTGGCCCACGGTATAGGCCGGATAGATCCAGTCCGGCAGACTGGCCAGTGCCGGCTTGCCCCAGCGATAAGTCCCATCGATCACGCGCGTAAGCATAAGCGCGCCGAACGAGATCAGGTCGGGCATGGCACCCATGAGGGCGGCAAACTTCGGGTATTTGCGTATGCCGAACAAGCCATACCCCCACAGCGCGTGACTAAAGGTATCCATGCCCTACTCCCTGTTTGATTAAGCGGCCAGCTCGCGTATCACCGCCGCCAGCGCTTCTGCCTGCGATTGCACCAGTGACTGGTTGAGGCCCTCTACCATGACGCGTATCTTGGGTTCAGTACCGGATGCGCGCAGCAATACCCGGCCTTCACCATTGAGTGCGGTCTCCGCCTGTTTCACCGCATCCTGCACCGCATTTTGTTCCAGGTCCAGCTTTTGTTTAGTAGTGACATTGATCAGCACCTGCGGATAAAGGGCGAGGTCTGCACCCAGTTGCTGCAGGGTCTTGCCGCTCTCACGCAGTGAATGTAACACCTGCAGCGCGGCAATGATGGCGTCACCACTGCTGTGTTTATCCAGGGTCAGGATATGGCCTGAGTTTTCGCCGCCCAGTTTCCAGTTCTTGCTCTGCAATAATTCAAGCACATAACGGTCACCTACCTTGGCACGGCCAAACGGGATCTGATGTTTTTGCAGTGCATGTTCCAACGCCAGGTTGGTCATCAGCGTGCCCGCAACGCCACCCTTGAGCTTGCCTTTGGCATACAGGCCCATGGCGATGATATACAGCAGCTGGTCACCATCCAGCAGTTGTCCGCTGCCATCGACCATCATGACACGGTCACCATCGCCATCAAAGGCGATACCCAGGTCAGCCTGCTGCGCAAGCACGGCCTTTTGCAGGGCTTGCGGATGAGTAGAGCCTACCTGCTCATTGATATTGAGCCCGTCAGGCTGGTTGCCTATGGCGATGACTTCGGCCCCCAGTTCATGAAACACATCCGGGGCCACGTGATAGGTGGCGCCATGCGCACAGTCGAGCACTATCTTCAGGCCACGCAAGTCCAGGTGGCTGGGGAAAGTACTTTTACAGAACTCGATATAGCGCCCGGCGGCATCATCCACACGCCTGGCTTTGCCCAGGCTGGCCGATTCCATCACCTGCATGGGTTTGGCGATCTCCGCCTCTATGGCAAACTCTACATCGTCGGCGAGTTTGGTGCCCTGCGCGGAAAAGAATTTGATACCGTTGTCGTAATACGGGTTATGTGACGCCGAGATCACTATGCCGGCCTGCGCACGCAACGCACGGGTCAGGTAAGCGACTGCCGGCGTAGGCATGGGGCCGGTCAGCAATACATCCACACCTGCGGCTGACAGCCCTGCCTCCAGCGCGGCTTCGAGCATATAGCCGGAAATGCGCGTGTCTTTACCTATCAACACTGTAGGACGCTGGCCTTTGGGCAATTGCTCCTGGCTGGCCAACACGCGACCGGCAGCGTAGCCCAGTTTCATGACGAATTCGGGATTGATGACAGACTCACCCACACGTCCGCGGATGCCATCAGTGCCAAAATATTGTTTAGCCATATTTATGATACTTTCTTGATTTATTATACTTTTCTGATTTATTTGAGTGCTGTGACGACTTTTAATGCTTCTACCGTAGCTTTGACATCATGCACGCGCAACAGATGCGCGCCCTGCATGGCACTCACCACGGCAGCCGCCACACTGGCATACAAGCGGGCAGCGACATCGTTACCCGTCACCTGCCCTAATACCGATTTACGCGACAGGCCGACCAGCAACGGACAGTCCAGATCTAGCAACTCAGACAGTGACCTGGCCAAAGCGATATTATGCGCGCGTGTTTTGCCAAAACCAAATCCCGGGTCCAGCAAGATGCGGTCGGCGCTGATACCTGCAGCCAGGCAGACATCTCGGCGTGCGCGCAGGAAATCCTTGACCTCAAGCAGCACATCGTCATACTGCGGATCATCCTGCATGGTTTGCGGCGTGCCCTGCATATGCATCAGGCAGACGCCAGCGTTGCTTGCGGCCACCACGTCCATCGCGCCGGCTTCCTGCAAGGCGCGTACATCATTGACGATACTGGCACCTGCTTCTATGGCTGCCCGCATCACGGCGGGTTTATAGGTATCTATGGAAATGGGCACAGCGATATTGCGCGCAACCAATGCCTCTATCACCGGGATGACGCGTTGCAACTCTTGCTGCAGCGGCACAGGCGTGGCATTAGGGCGGGTGGATTCGCCACCGATATCGAGCACGGCTGCGCCATCTTCAATCAGTTGCAGCGCATGCGCCACTGCAGATTCGTTGTGCGTATATTGCCCACCATCCGAAAACGAATCCGGGGTCACATTGAGTATCCCCATCACCTGGGGTGTGCTCAGATCTAATTTAAATGCGCCGCAGCGTAAGTGCATAAAAACAATTCTGTCAAAAAAATAAAGGCTGGCAAAAGCCAGCCTTTATATTCTAACTTAAAGCTCTGAGTCTATTGATTATTTAAACTATTGATTATTAAAATCGGTTTCATCAGTTTTAGCGGTAGGTTGCGGCGATGTATTCACTACAGTACCACCGCTACCGCTGCCACCATTGCTGCTGACTGCAGGCCCATTTTTAGGCTTGGCCGGGCGCACTGGCAAGCCAGCCATGATGTCATTGATCTGGTCAGCATCTATGGTTTCCATTTCCATCAAGGCTTTGGTCATGGCTTCGACTTTGTCGCGATTCTCTTCAAGCAGTTTACGCGCCAGCGCATATTGCTCATCCAGGATACGGCGTATCTCGGCATCCACTTTTTGCTGGGTCGCTTCTGACACGGTGCGCGAAGACATGCTACCCATCCACGAATCCTGCTCGCTACCGGCATAAACCATGGTACCCAGGCTATCAGACATACCATATTTGGTGACCATATCACGCGCCAGCTTGGTGGCCCGCTCAAAGTCATTCGAAGCGCCGGTAGACATCTGGTGCATAAAGATCTCTTCGGCGATACGGCCACCGAACAGGATAGAGATATCATGCAACATCTTGTCTTTGTAGTTGCTGATGCGGTCATGCTCAGGCAACTGCCAGGTCAGGCCCAGCGCCCAGCCACGCGGCATGATGGTGACTTTGTGCACCGGGTCGGCAGTAGGCAATAACTTGGCAACCACAGCATGGCCGGATTCATGGTAAGCCGTGTTCAGGCGTTCTTCTTCACGCATGACCATGGATTTACGCTCAGGGCCCATAAAGATCTTATCTTTGGCATCTTCAAAGTCCTGCATATCCACTGTGCGCTTGTTGCGACGCGCTGCAAACAAGGCGGCTTCGTTGACCAGGTTGGCCAGGTCGGCACCGCTAAAGCCAGGGGTACCACGTGCCAGGATATCTGCTTTCACGTCCGGGTCGATAGGCACTTTGCGCATATGTACATTTAGGATCTGCTCACGGCCTTTGATATCCGGCAAGCCTACCATCACCTGGCGGTCAAAACGGCCAGGACGTAACAGCGCTTTATCCAGCACATCGGCACGGTTGGTCGCAG
The DNA here is from genome assembly GCF_042676265.1 of Methylophilus luteus. Taxonomy (NCBI): domain Bacteria; kingdom Pseudomonadati; phylum Pseudomonadota; class Betaproteobacteria; order Nitrosomonadales; family Methylophilaceae; genus Methylophilus; species Methylophilus luteus. The sequence continues at coordinate 280,100 of NZ_JBHTKB010000001.1, read as the reverse complement.
CGATCACAATCACGCCGGAGTTCGCTTCAAAACCATCCATCTCCACCAGCATCTGGTTCAAGGTCTGCTCGCGCTCATCGTTACCGCCGCCAGTACCGGCACCACGATGACGACCGACCGCATCTATCTCGTCAATAAAAACGATACAAGGCGCATTTTTCTTAGCGTTCTCAAACATGTCGCGTACGCGGGCCGCACCCACACCGACAAACATTTCTACAAAGTCCGAACCGGAAATGCTGAAGAAAGGTACTTTTGCTTCACCGGCGATCGCGCGTGCCAGCAAGGTTTTACCAGTACCCGGAGGGCCTACCATCAATACGCCACGCGGGATACGGCCGCCCAGTTTCTGGAACTTGCTCGGGTCTTTGAGGAATTCAACCAGTTCGGCGACTTCTTCTTTGGCTTCGTCGCAACCGGCCACATCGGCAAAGGTAGTGCTGTTATTCGATTCGTCCAGTTGACGTGCTTTGCTCTTGCCGAAAGAGAATGGGCCACCGCCCTTGCCGCCACCTTGCATCTGACGCATAAAGAAGATCCACACACCTATGAGTAAGATCATAGGGAACCAGGAAACGAAAATGCTCATCAACATGGATTCGCGCTCTTCAGGCTTGGCATCCACAATGACGTTGTTCTTTAACAGATCTGAGACCAGCCATGGGTCTGAAGGGGTGAAGGTATCGTAGTTTTTGCCTTCGTTGGTAGTGACGTGCAGATTGCGCCCATCGATCTGGACTTTTGCCACGCGGCCATCCCTGACCTCTTGCATGAATTGTGAGTAAACCACCTGACCGCTATTTTTGCTGGTGCCGTTGAATTGATTAAATACCGTCATCAACAACAAGGCGATAGCTACCCAAATCGCGATATTCTTCAATAGATTGTTCAAGATGGTTCCTTAACTAAAAAACGAAAGGCGGGGAATATCCCTACTGGTGACAATGAGGGTGATACCAAAATTTTCAAGCCCTACATTGTATTGTATACATATATTTATGCTTGTGCGATGAAACTAGAAGGCAAAAACCGTTGCATTTCAGGGTTTTCGATGCAATCCCAGCAAGTAGACTTCGCTGCTGCGGTCACGAGAGGCTTTCGGTTTACGTGTGACTACCTTTTCAAACTGGCTGCGCATTTGTTTGACGATCTCGTCAAAGCCGCTGCCTATGAACACTTTGACCAGGAAATGCCCGCCAGGTTTCAACCAGTCCTGACAAAATTCCAGTGCCAGTTCGGTCAGATGCGTCGCGCCCGCCTGGTCTACGTCTTTCAGGCCGCTCATGTTCGGCGCCATGTCAGAAATGACCACATCCACCAGTTTGTTTTTCAGGCTGGCTTCCAGTTGTTTTAGCACCGCCTCTTCGCGAAAATCGCCGCAAATAAATTCAACGCCGGGCATCCCATGCATTTCCAGGATATCCAGTGCGATCACGCGGCCCTGCCCTTTCAGGCGTTGCACCGCCACCTGCGACCAGCTGCCCGGTGTGGAGCCGAGGTCGACCACTGTCATGCCAGGCTTGATCAGTTTGTCTTTTTCATCGATCTCCAGCAATTTATAGGCGGCGCGCGCCCGGTAACCTTCTTTTTGTGCGCGTTTGACATATTCGTCATTCAGATGCTCTTGCATCCAGGCTTTACTGGTTTTAGAAGGTTTCATAGGGTGAATATAGGCTTCGTGCTAAAATAGGGGCTGTCTTGAAGGAATGCTTTTATGCAATTAAATAGTAAACAAATCGCGCACTTGCGTGGCCTTGCCCACACGTTGAATCCAGTGGTCATGATAGGCAATAACGGCCTGACCGAGGCGGTGTTAAAAGAGATAGATCTCAACCTGAATGCACATGAACTGATCAAGGTACAGGTGTCAGGTGATGACCGCGCCCTGCGCAAAGCCATGCTGGATGAGATCGCCACTAAAGTGAATGCGCTCGCTGTGCACCATATCGGTAAACAACTGGTGTTCTACCGCGCCAGTGAGTCTGTGAAAGCCTCAGCAAAGATCGTTATCCCAAAACTGTAAAGCAGTTGCTCAGTTAAAAAACGCGCAAGAATGCGCGTTTTTTTATCGTCTAACTGGATTTGATCACCAGCCACAAGCCGAGCACACATTCCACCAGGTAGGCAACACTGGCGATGCCATGCCAGGTTTTAAAGCGGCTGGCGAAAACACTTTGCATCACGTCATTCGGCAAGGCACTGGCCTTGAGTTGCGCCAGCAGCGGCTGGATACCGAATTCGCCTACCAGTACCAGTATCCACATCAGCAGTATTATCCAGAACAGGCTTTGCCTGAAAGCTGAAAAACCATCCGCGGCCAGGCGCTGTATCAATAGCCACAGGCCACTGCCTATGCCTATATAGCTGACGATGGTGAACAGCTTGCCCGCCACCAACCCGGCCAGTTGCCGGTCAGCGATGTTCTGGAACAGCACGCTGGCAGTAATACCCGTCATCCACAATGCACCCACCCACAGAGTGAGCACTACCGGGCTTATCCATGCGATCAATCCAGCTTTGCGTGCCATGTGCTTTCCTTGAATAGAGGCGCTTGCGAGCAAACGCTATATATACTGCACTTCTATGATTTCGTACTCTTTGATACCGCCCGGAGATTGCACCTCGGCCACTTCGCCTTCGGACTTACCTATCAGGCCACGCGCGATCGGTGAGCTGACCGAGATCTTGCCGTTCTTGATATCCGCTTCGTCTTCACCAACGATCTGGTAGATCTTGCTATCGCCGGAATCCAGGTCTTCAAAACGCACGGTGGCGCCAAACACTACACGACCGTCTGCATTCAAGGTGGTTGGATCTATGATCTGCAGGTTGGAAAGTTTAGCTTCCAGCTCGGAAATACGGCCTTCAATAAAGCTCTGGCGTTCTTTGGCCGCTTCATATTCGGCATTTTCTGACAGATCACCCTGCGCACGCGCTTCGGCGATCGCCTGGATGATGTTAGGCCTGTCAACCGCGCGCAAACGTTGTAATTCTTCTTTGAGTAGTTCTGCACCGAGCACGGTCACAGGAAATTGATTTACTGCCATAACGAAAACCTTGAAAAAATGAAGTATAAAAAAAATAAACCACACCCGGTCGAGCGTGGCTTATTTCAATAACAGCTAACTACTATATTTCTTGATGAATCAACTAAGGTCTATCAGCTAACTGACCAAAGCATAATTGGCTTAGTGTAAGTTATGCCAGACGTTTGTGCAAGTCTTGCACCGAATACACATCCATATCCTTGCTTTGTGCCATACCTATGCAGGCAGCACGCGCACCGGCCAGCGTCGTGTAATATGTCACCTTGTTTTGCAAGGCGCTACGACGGATCTCGTATGAATCGGTGATCGCTTTTTTATCTTCTGTCACATTCACGATCAGGCTGATCTCGTTGTTCTTGATCATATCCACAATATGCGGACGCCCTTCAGCGACCTTGTTCACCGGTGTCACATCCAGCCCCTGCTCAGACAAGGCACGCGCAGTGCCTTTGGTCGCGACCAGGGTAAAGCCCAGGCTGACCAGGTCTTTGGCGATATCGATCACTTTGCGGTGGTCTTCGTTACGCACACTGATAAAGGCACGGCCGCCAGTAGGCATTTTAACCGAGGCACCTAATTGTGATTTGACGAACGCTTCGGCAAACGTGTTGCCTACGCCCATCACTTCACCGGTGGATTTCATCTCAGGGCCGAGTATGGTATCCACACCCGGGAACTTGATGAACGGGAACACCGCTTCTTTGACTGAATAGTAAGGAGGAATGACTTCTTTAGTCACGCCTTGTGATTTCAGTGACTGACCTGCCATACAACGGGCGGCGATCTTTGCCAGTTGCAGGCCACAGGCTTTGGAAACGAAAGGCACGGTACGTGAAGCACGCGGGTTGACTTCCAGCACATACACTACTTCACCCTGCTCGGTATTCTGCACGGCGAACTGCACGTTCATCAGGCCTTTTACACCCAGGGCTTTAGCCATTTGCACGGTCTGGCTGCGCAATTCATCCTGCAAAGCATCGCTCAGGCTGTAAGGTGGCAGTGAACAGGCCGAATCACCGGAGTGCACACCAGCCTGCTCGACGTGCTGCATGATGCCGCCTATCAGTACATCTTCGCCATCGCTGAGTGCATCTACATCCACCTCTATCGCGTCATTGAGGAATCTATCCAGCAACACCGGTGACTCGTTAGACACTTTCACCGCTTCGCGCATATAGCGCTCCAGCTGGCTCTGCTCGTGCACGATCTCCATGGCACGGCCGCCCAGCACGTAGGAAGGACGGACCACCAGCGGGTAGCCGATCTCCATTGCCAGGCGTATGGCTTCTTCAGGCGCACGCGCAGTACGGTTAGGTGGCTGTTTCAGGTTCAGCTTGTGCAACATCTGCTGGAAACGTTCGCGGTCTTCAGCGCGGTCTATCGCATCTGGTGTGGTACCAATGATAGGCACACCGGCTTTTTCCAGGTCACGCGCCAGTTTCAATGGTGTCTGACCACCATATTGCACGATCACGCCTACCGGTTTCTCGATATTGACGATCTCCAGCACATCTTCCAAGGTCACCGGCTCAAAGTACAGGCGGTCAGAAGTGTCATAATCGGTAGACACGGTTTCCGGGTTGCAGTTGACCATGATGGTTTCATAACCATCTTCGCGCATGGCGAAAGCAGCATGCACGCAGCAATAGTCGAACTCAATGCCCTGGCCGATACGGTTAGGACCACCACCCAGCACCATGATCTTCTTGTTGCTGGTAGGTTGTGATTCGCACTCTTCTTCATAAGTCGAGTACATATAAGCGGTATTGGTGGCGAATTCAGCCGCGCAGGTATCCACACGTTTGTAAACCGGGCGCACACCCAACGCCTGACGGAAAGCACGCACCGCGTGCTGGTCAGTATCCAGCAACCTGGCCAGACGGCGGTCAGAGAAGCCTTTGCGCTTGAGCCTAAACACGGTCTCTTTGCTTAAATCGGCAATGTGTTTGCCTATCAGCGATTGCTCCAGCTTGATCAGCTCCTCGATCTGCACCAGGAACCAACGGTCTATCTTGGTGATATCAAAGATCTCATCTATGCTCATGCCCAGACGGAAGGCATCGGCTACATACCAGATACGCTCGGGGCCAGGCTCGCCCATTTCTTTGACGATGCGGTCTTTGTCATCGGTCACGCTATCCAGTCCGTCCACGCCGACTTCAAGGCCACGCAGGGCTTTCTGGAAAGATTCCTGGAAGTTACGGCCTATCGCCATCACCTCGCCTACAGATTTCATCTGTGTGGTCAGACGGCTATCAGCCTGCGGAAATTTTTCAAACGCAAAACGCGGCACTTTGGTGACCACGTAATCGATGGAAGGCTCGAACGAAGCCGGGGTCTGGCCACCGGTGATGTCATTGCGCAATTCATCCAGGGTGAAACCCACCGCCAGTTTGGCCGCCACTTTGGCGATAGGGAAACCAGTGGCTTTGGAAGCCAGGGCTGATGAGCGCGACACGCGCGGGTTCATCTCGATGACTATCATGCGGCCATCTGCCGGGTTAATGGCAAACTGTACGTTAGAACCACCGGTATCTACGCCTATCTCACGCAGTACAGCCAGAGAGGCGTTACGCATGATCTGATATTCTTTGTCGCTCAGTGTCTGCGCAGGTGCCACCGTGATGCTGTCACCGGTATGCACACCCATAGGGTCCAGGTTCTCGATAGAACAGATAATGATGCAGTTGTCCGCTTTGTCGCGCACCACTTCCATCTCGTATTCTTTCCAGCCCAGCAGCGATTCTTCGATCAGCAATTCATTGGTAGGTGAAGCATCCAGGCCGCGTTCACAAATGGCAATGAACTCTTCACGGTTATAAGCGATACCGCCGCCACTGCCGCCCATGGTGAATGAAGGACGGATGATGGCCGGATAACCGATATTGGCTTGCACCTGCAGTGCTTCTTCCAGGCTGTGCGCGATGGCTGAACGTGCAGAGCCCAGGCCGATCTTGGTCATCGCCTCTTTGAATTTCTGGCGGTCTTCGGCTTTATCGATCGCTTCTTTAGAAGCACCGATCAGCTCAACATTATATTTCTGCAATACGCCATGCTTGTCCAGGTCCAGCGCACAGTTCAATGCTGTCTGGCCGCCCATGGTAGGCAGTAACACGTCAGGACGCTCTTTTTCAATGATCTTTTCTACGATCTGCCAGGTGATAGGCTCGATATAAGTCGCATCTGCCATTTCCGGGTCGGTCATGATAGTGGCAGGATTGGAGTTCACCAGGATCACGCGATAACCTTCTTCGCGCAAGGCCTTGCATGCTTGTGCGCCAGAGTAATCAAACTCACAGGCCTGGCCGATGACGATCGGACCGGCACCGATGATCAGGATACTTTTAATGTCAGTTCTTTTTGCCATTAGCTGGACTTTCTATCTTGCATTAACTGGATAAAGCGATCAAACAACACGCTCATTTCTTGCGGGCCGGGACTGGCTTCCGGGTGGCCCTGGAAGCTGAAGGCTGGCTGGTCGGTACGCGCAATGCCTTGCAGGCTGCCGTCAAACAATGAGACGTGCGTGATTTTAATATTGGCGGGTAAAGTGGTTGGGTCTGCGGCAAAACCGTGGTTCTGGCTGGTGATATACACGCGCTTGCTATCCACGTCTTGTACCGGATGGTTGGCACCATGGTGACCGAACTTCATTTTCAAAGTTTTGGCACCGCTGGCCAGCGCCAGCAACTGGTGACCCAGACAGATACCGAAGGTCGGTATGCCGGTATCCACCAGTGTCTTGATGGCCTTGATAGCGTAGTCGCATGGTTCAGGGTCGCCAGGGCCGTTGGACAGGAAAATGCCATCCGGCTGATAAGACAATGCCTGCTCAGCCGTGGCCTGCGCTGGCAATACGGTGACCTTACAGCCACGCGAAACCAGCATGCGCAGGATATTCAGTTTGACACCATAATCGAATGCGACCACATGAAACTGCTGTGCTGCAGGCTTGTTAAAGCCTTTGCCCAGCTGCCACTCCTGCTGGGTGAACTCATAAGGCTCACTACAGCTCACCACTTTGGCCAGGTCCATACCGGCCAGGCCAGGGAAACCCTGGGCATAGGCCAAAGCCTGCGCTTCATCTACCGTCTCACCGGCCATGATACAGCCAGCCTGTGCGCCTTTTTCGCGCAGGATACGCGTCAGTTTACGCGTATCGATATCGGCGATCGCCACTACATGATTAGTGTTGAGATAATCGGAAAGATTTTGTTCACTGCGGAAATTGCTTTCCAATAAGGGCAAGTCACGAATGATCAGACCTGCAGCATAGACTTTGCCCGACTCTACATCTTCACTATTGGTACCGTAGTTACCAATGTGCGGATAAGTCAGCGTCACGATTTGTGAGGCATAAGATGGATCAGTAAGAATTTCCTGATAGCCGGTCATGGAAGTGTTGAACACGACCTCGCCAACCGTATGACCCGAAGCGCCAATGCTAATGCCCTTAAAAACAGTTCCATCTGCTAAGACTAAAATCGCTGGAATTGTTTTTGACACCTTTAGCTCCTTAAGTTTGATACGAAACACATCCTTTAGAGGGTTCACGCAAACGCTGGAAGCTGACTTCAACCGCCGGTGAATAGATGTGCAAAACGGGAAAAGCTTTTTGGACTCTTCCCGTTTCAGAATTGCAGCATTATAGCCTATTACCGCTAGTCACTCAAGAGCCAGCGGAGGGCAAAAATCAGCTATGTTTTGTCAAAACCCAGCACGTCACGCATATCAAACAAGCCGTCTGGTTTATCCGCCAGGAACTTGGCAGCACGCAAAGCGCCCTGGGCAAAGGTCGCCCGGCTGGAGGCTTTATGCGTCAACTCTACCCGCTCGCCCACACCTGCCAGTACCACCGTGTGGTCACCGACCACATCACCACCACGCAAGGTGGCAAAGCCTATGGTGCCGGTTTCACGCTCGCCGGTCACGCCTTCGCGCGCATACACGGCACAATCCTTGAGCGCCTTATCTATGCCTTTGGCCGCAGCCTCACCCAAACGCAAAGCGGTGCCAGAAGGCGCGTCTACTTTATGGCGGTGATGCATTTCAACGACTTCGATATCGTAACCTTCATTGAGCACGCGTGCGGCCTGCTCCACCAGGTTGATCAGCAAGGTCACGCCCACACTCATATTCGGCGCGAATACGATGCCTGTTTGTCTGGCAGCAGCTTCAATGGAAGCTTTTTCGCTGTCATTAAAACCGGTGGTGCCTATGACCAGTTTGACCTTGGTCTGCTGGCAGGCTTGCAGATACTGCATGCTGGCTTCCGGGCGCGTGAAATCGACCAGCACATCGGCACCTTGCAGTGCTGCCACCACATCTGCCGTGATCTTAACGCCAGTCACTTTACCGAATTGCTCACCGGCATCGCGGCCCAGCATGGCACTGCCAGCCCTGTCCAGGGCCGCATGCAACTGCAGACCACTATCTGAAAATACACCATCCAGCAGGGCATGTCCCATACGGCCGGAAACCCCTGCAATCACTACTTTTAACATAAATCGCTCAATACTCTAATTCTTGTTGGCCAGGTTGATTAAAACCCGATTTGTTCCGGTGCCGCCTCTGATGACTCAGGGCTGGCCTCATCGGCCGCCGCAGGCGTAGTCAGCTGCTGCTTGGCCGCTGGCAGGTCTGTGGCGGTAGTGGCAGTTTCCCGCACGATCAGCCAGTTGTGCGTAGCCGGGTCCAGTTTCAGCTGCAATTTCTTGACCATCACATCACGGTAAGCCTTCGCCGCATATTTCTGGGTAAAGGTGGCGACCGCATTATCGCCGTCACGCGTCACATTCACCGCATCGATCTCCAGGCTGATATTGCCCTGGCTGGGTGACAGGCGCTTTTTACGCTGTGCTTCCCAGGCTCGCTTGTTCGGCAAGTCCTCAGGCACGAATTCTGGCGAATAGGCTGCCAGATAAGCGTTGATATTCTTGCTGCGCCAGGCTTGGGCCCAGCCTTCAATGGCAGACTCCACGCTAGGGTCAGCTTCAACCGGGATCTGTACCTTGGCTTCTGAAGCCGCAGGAGCAGCCACTGCCGCTTTATTAGGCAACGCCACCACTGCCGGCAGCGCGGCCGAGCCTAAAGGCGCAGTGCGTTCATGCGTGATCAACCAGCGTTTTTGAGCCGGTTCATAACGCAGTTCCAGGGTTTTCAACAATTCATCTTTGTAGGCTTTGGCCGCATATTTCTGTTCAAACTGGACCACGGCCTCACCGCCATCACGCTGCACCTGCAGATTATTCAGCACCAGTGTGATCTCGCCTTGCTTGGCTGACAGGCGCTGCTTGCGCTGTGCTTCCCAGGTTTTTCTGCTGGGCACACCTTCAGGCACAAACTCTGGGGCATAGGCGGCAAAATAGGCATTCACGTCTTTGCTACGCCAGGCTTGCGCCCAGGCAGCGACCGACTGGTTGACACCTGCATCGCTAGTTGCTGCTACCTGCGGCGCTGTTTCAGCCGCTGGCAATAGATCGGCTTGCGGCGCGACAGGCTTTAACACCGCAGCCGGTTTGTTTTCTGTCGCGACCAATGCGCCTGCATTCGCAGCTGGCGTCACCGCTTTAGCCACTGGTTTCACGGGTGGTGGTAGGGGCAGCTCGGGCTCGGGCTCAGGTTCAGGCAATTGTTCGGCAATAAAGGTAGGGGCAGGCTCTGCTGCTTCAGCTTCCTTGGGTGCAACGCCTTTTGCGGTGACCTGACGTGCTTCAGCATCGACGGCAGGCGCATTTGCTTCAGCCATATTGCCTTTGACCATCTCGCCTTCGCTAGGGATCACAGGCTCGACATATTCACCCTCAGCAATAAAGGGAACCACCTCATCATCGTCCAGCAGAGCCGGGTCTTTGGTTTTGATGATGGTGATGCCGGTTGCTTTGGTCGCGGCGGCTGCCGTAGTGGCAGGTTTAGCTGCGACAGGTTTAGTTTCTTGCGTCTTGTTAGCGGCTACTGGCTTGGATGGCGCTGTCTTAGCAGCGGCAGCCGTGGCAGTAGCGGCAACCAGTGCTGGTGCAGCTGCTGGTTTCATAGGAGCCAGTACACTCTTCGCGGCTGGTGCAGCGGTTTTTGCAGCTGGAGCAGCCGGAGCAGCAGGGGCAGGTGTGCTCACTGCTGGCGGCAACACCGGCTCAGGTTCAGCCACTGGCGCAGGCGCTGCCACGGCTTCGGCCTGAAAAACCGGCGGCGGTTCTACGCTTTCAGCGGTACTGGCAGCCAGGGTTTTTTCGTTCACCGCCTGGGTATTCGCTTCTGTCACCTGGTTAGCGCTGGCATCCGGATTAGCTTTTGCCATCTCCTGCGGGCTAGGTGCACCGCTATATTCGCCTTCAGGGATATAAGGTACGACTTCGTTATCAGCGGCTGCGACAGCTTGCGGGGCTGCTGAGACTGTTGCTGGTTCAGCAACTGGTGCAGTGACTTGTGGTTTTTCCGCCTCGGCACTGGCTGGTGCAGTGGCTGTGGCAGTTTGAGCGTCTGTTGCTGGTGCCGTTGCAGCAGGTGTTGCAACTGCTGCCTCGGCATTCTTCTGCTCGGTGGCACTGGCAGCTACGCCTGCACCTGTCGCTGCGACGGCTGCGCCGCTACTGGCGGCTTCATCGCTTTTCCAGAATTTCAGCTTATCCGACCAGCTTTCATCTTTGTCTTCTGCGAGTTTTTGCTTGGGTGTTTCAGCAATGGTCTTGATCTCAGGATTTTCTGCGGATGGGATCACGTCCCCACGTACCGCCACCAGGCTGTCTTTATCAAAATCGAGTATCACCCTGCGCTTTTCAACCACCGAGCCCTGTTTGCGCAGTTCGTAAAAATAATCCCAGCGATTATCGCGGAAACTATCTACAATCAGTGGTGTCCCCATGATGTAGCGCACCTGGGTGCGTGTCATGCCTGGACGCAGTTGCAGTAACATTTTGGAAGTCACCACATTGCCCTGTTGCACTTCCATTTTGAAAGGCTTCATGGATGGAAGCTTTGCGCCACACCCGCTCCCCAGCGACGCAACAACCAACACAAAAAAAATAGAATTACGCATTGGATTCACTTTATAATCGGTATATTGAAAACAATCATTAATATACCACGTAGTTTCGCAATCAAATATGCTGGACTACATAACAATGGACAAAACACTATGCATGACTCAAAAGATCTCAAAAATGCCGGTCTGAAAGCCACACTGCCACGCTTGAAAATCCTCGAATTATTCGAGCGCAGTGAGCAGCGTCATTTGTCAGCTGAAGATATTTATAAAGTCATGATAGGTAATGGCGAAGATGTAGGCCTGGCGACTGTTTATCGCGTGCTGACACAATTTGAACAAGCCGGTTTGCTGGTGCGCCACCACTTTGAAAGTGGCAAGGCGGTATTTGAGTTGAATGAAGGCAGCCACCATGACCATATCGTCTGTATCAAATGCGGCCGCGTAGAAGAGTTTTACGACGATGAGATCGAAAAACGCCAGAAGAATGCTGCAGAGAAATATGGCTTTACCATGCAGGACCATTCACTGACCATTTATGGCGTCTGTAAAGACCAGCCTTGTAACGAATAATCGTTGCACTTTCAGTCAGCACTGCACTAGTAGTCAGCACAGCACCAGGTGCTGACACACTTTATCTGCCGCTCAACGATTCATAGATATGGGCAAACACTTGGGCACAGATTTCTCTGAACTCATTAGCACTGAACCGCTGCCCTCAGTCGGTTTCCCGCCCATTTTAGGCTTAGCGCCCGAGATACTGATCCTCGGCTCATTACCCGGCATAGCCTCCCTCGACCAGCAACAATATTACGCGCACAAACAGAATGCCTTCTGGCGCATACTGCAAGCGTTGTTTGCTATCCCGGCCGATGCCGAATATGCAAGGCGCTGCCAGCAGGTGCAAGCCGCCAGACTGGCGATCTGGGATGTCTGCCACTCGGCTTACCGTCCCGGTAGCCTGGACAGTGCCATCACCCGCAACAGCGTGATCGCCAATGATATCAACGGCTTGCTGGCACTACATTCATCCATCAAACTGATCGCTTTCAACGGCAATGCCGCCGCCAGCCTGTTCAACAAACATATACTGCTGCAGCAGCCGCTCACCACCATTACCCTGCCTTCTACCAGCCCGGCCAATGCCGGTATTACCTATGCACAGAAACTGGAAAAATGGTCAGTGTTGCTGAAGTTCAGAGAATAAACAGTTTAGAGATTAAACCGCAGGCTTGGCCCTGAAAGCGCGGCTGGAGATGCTGATAGAATTGTGATCAGGGTCTTTGGCATTGGCGAACTGGTAGCCATGCGCCTGATGGATAGCGCCGAATGCCAGGCCTTGCGCTTGCGCGGCCTGCACGAACTGCTCAACATCCTGCACAGTAAAAGAAAGTTTGACGCCCACCTGCCCCAGTTTGACTGACTTGGCGGCCTGATGCACAAGGATACTCGCACCACCATGCCTGGCATTTAACTCGACCAGGCCTTCTATACTTTCGCCTGTAGTCTCAAAGCCAAAATAGTCGCGGTAAAAAGCCACCGTTTTAGGGATATCCCGCGCGTAGATGATAATGGTAGCTAGCGCGGGTGCGTTTGCCAGCGCCAGTGAATCGGTGCTGTTGTTCAAGAGTGCGTCGCCTGCTTGAGCATCTCACGCGCGTGATTGCGGGTGGCTTCGGTGATCTGCAAACCACCTATCATGCGTGAGATCTCTTCAATACGCTCATCCACACTCAGGCCACGAATCCGGCTCAGTGTTGCACCGTTAGCTTCAGACTTGCTCACTTGCAAATGTTGCTGCGCCTGTGCTGCCACCTGGGCCAGGTGGGTGATCACCAGCACCTGGCGTTGCTGGCCCAATTGATTCAGCAAACGGCCTACCACTTCAGCCACTGCACCCCCTATACCGACATCGACCTCGTCAAAGATCATGCACGGCACACTGCCCAGGGCAGCCGTGGTGACTTGCAAGGCCAGGCTGATGCGTGACAATTCGCCGCCGGAAGCGACTTTATTCAGTGGCCGCGGCTCTACCCCGGCATGACCAGCCACCAGGAACTCCACCTGCTCCAGGCCATGGGCCGCAGCGTCACCCGGCGTCAGCGAGATCGCGAACTGCCCGCCCTTGAGTGACAGTGTCTGCATTTCTGCAGTGATGATACGTGCCAGTTGCGTGGCGGCCTGCTGGCGCAGGCCGGAGAGCTGGGTCGCTCCCTGCTGATAGGCAAGCCAGGCCGCACTCACTTTTTTGGCCAAGGCACCGTCATCTGCGTAAGCTTCCAGCTCCTGCATACGTGCCGATTGTTGCGCCAACAGCTCGGGCAACTCTTCCGGCTTGGCTCTATACTTGCGCGCCGCGCCGTGAATGGCCTGTATGCGCGCGTCTACTTCCGCCAGTCTTTCCGGGTCCAGTTCACTTTTCTGCAGATAACGGTTGAGTGCACGGCTGGATTCTTCCAGCTGTATCACGGCAGAATCCAGTGTTTCGGCAATGGTTTGCAAACCGGCATCCATAGATTGCAGTTCAGCCAGCTTGCCCTGCACCTGCGACAGCATCTCCAGCGCATTGACTTCACTGTTCTCGCTCATCAGTTGCAAACAGGTTTCCATACCGCTGAGCAAGCTGGCGCCGTTACTCAGGCGTACATGCTCCTGTTGCAGCGCTTGCCATTCCTGTTCAGAGAACGCCAGTTGTTTCAACTCGCGGCTACTGTCGCGCAGTTCTGCCAGCTCATCGGCGAACTGGCTGGCATTTTTTTCATAGGCTGTTTGCTGCTGCTGCAATTGCGACCAGTCTTTATATAATTGACTGACCTGCTTTGCCAGCGGGCTGGCCTGCGCATAGGCGTCCAGGATCTCACGCTGGGTAGCGATCTTGAGTAAAGAATGATGGGCGTTCTGGCTATAGATATCGATCAGGGTTTCGCCTATCTCACGAAGCTGGCCCACAGTGGCCGAAGCACCGTTGATAAACGCGCGGCTGCGGCCATCGGCATAGATGACCCGGCGCAACACCAGGGTGTCATCGACATCCATCTCTTGCGCCTGCAGCCAGTCGCGCGCGGCCTGGTTGTGGGCAATTGCAAAAGTGGTGGCGATCTCGGCTTTTTCATGGCCTTTGCGCGTGACATCACCTTCGTTGCGTGCGCCCAGGCTCAGCGAAAGTGCGTCTATCAGTATGGATTTACCGGCACCGGTTTCGCCGGTTAATGTGGTATAGCCGGCCGAGAACTCCAGTTCCAGCGACTCAACAATGACAAAATCACGAATAGAAAGGGCTTGTAACATAGTGTTGTTTAAAGACTGGCTTTAGCCCCAGTTTAGTTTGTTACGTAACATATCAAAATAACAGTAAGTTTTTGGGTGTAGCAACTGGATCTCCTGCTCGCCGCGCGCGATGCGGATATGATCGCCCTCACTCAGCGCATGCTGGCCCTGGCCGTCAAAACTGATCTGGGCATCGGCAGCGTTGACTATGATCACCTCTATCACACTGTCAGCCGGCACCGTGATAGGCCGGTAGCTCAAGGTATGCGGGCTGATAGGCACGATGGAGATCGCGTGCAGGTCGGGGTGCATGATAGGCCCGCCCGCCGAGAGACCATAAGCAGTGGTGCCGGTCGGCGTAGCGAGGATCAGGCCATCGGCACGCTGGCGCGAAACGAATTTACCGTCCACATGCACTTCCAGCTCTATCAGGCGAAACGCGCTCTTGATCACCACATCGTTCATGGCCACCGACTGCCACAACTGACTCTGCGCGCGCGAAACTGCCGATTGCAGCAACATGCGCGATTCAAGCTGGTATTCACCCTGCAGGATCTTTTCAAGCTCGCCCAGCATATTGTCGGTTTGCAAGTCAGTCAGAAAACCCAGCCGGCCACGGTTGATGCCTATCAGGCAGACATTGCTGTCACGCAAGGCCCTGGCCACGCTAAGCATGGTACCATCGCCCCCCATGACTACCACCAGATCCGCTTTATGGCCTATGTTTTCCAGGCTGGCCAGTTCAAAGCCTTCATGCCTGATAAAGCGTGCGGTCTGCTCTTCTACGCATACATGCAACTCCTGTGACTGCAGATACTGCACCAGATGCGTCAGGTCATCACGCATGTTTTGCAGAGCCGAGTCATCCATGTATTTGCCGACAATGGCAACCGAGCGAAAGTAAGGAAGCATGCGCGCATTAAAGCACAGAAGCCCTGAACTGAAAAGCACAGGGGGCTGTTATCCTGAGCATAAATCGGGCAAAATCCCCTTACGTTAACA
Source organism: Methylophilus luteus (assembly GCF_042676265.1). Classification (NCBI taxonomy): domain Bacteria; kingdom Pseudomonadati; phylum Pseudomonadota; class Betaproteobacteria; order Nitrosomonadales; family Methylophilaceae; genus Methylophilus; species Methylophilus luteus. The sequence continues at coordinate 264,803 of NZ_JBHTKB010000001.1, read as the reverse complement.
AGGCTGTAAAAAGTGGATAAACGCGCACAAATTTTACTGAAAACCCTGGTCGAGCATTACATCAGCGCTGGTCAACCGATAGGCTCACGCACCCTGCTGCAACATTCCGGCCTGGATGTGAGCCCGGCCACCATACGCAATGTCATGAGCGACCTGGAACAATTGGGCTTTATTGCCAGCCCGCATACCTCCTCCGGCCGTATCCCCACCAAAAAAGGCTACCGTCTGTTCGTCGATTCTTTGATGACGGTACAACCTCTGGATAACCGTGCCGTGGCGCAACTTAAAACCGGCTTGTCCTCACCCAACCAGCAAGAGTTGATCAATAGCGCTGCAGATATGCTGTCACAACTGACCCAGTTTGCCGGGCTGGTGATGACGCCCAAGCGCTCGCGCAATGTGCTCAAGCATATGGAATTCCTGCATCTGAGTGAAAAAAAGATCCTGGTGATCCTGGTGACCGAAGACGGGCAGGTACAAAACCGCATTCTGATGGCGGAAAAAGCCTTTAGCAGCAGTGAACTGATCGCCGCCAGCAACTATGTCAACAGCCATTGCCAGGGCTTGACCCTGGATGAGCTGCAGCATAAGTTAAAGCAGGAGTTACAGCAGGTGCAGGCCGATATCAACCGGCTGATGTCAGCCGCGCTGGATGCCGCCGGCCAGCCCGAGCAATCCGCCAAGGAAACTGTGGTGATCTCTGGCGAGCGCAACCTGTTGCAAGTGGATGAGCTGTCTACCAATGTCACCAGCCTGCGCAAACTGTTCGAGATCTTTGAGCGCCGCACCGCACTTATGCAATTGCTGGACCACAGCCAGCGCGCTGATGGTATTCAGATCTTTATAGGCGGCGAAAGCGGTTACCTGCCACTGGATGAATGCAGCCTGATCACCGCCCCCTACGAGGCGGATGGGCAGGTGGTGGGCACTTTGGGCGTGATAGGCCCTACGCGCATGGCTTACGAGCGTATCATCCCTATCGTCGATATCACGGCAAAACTGCTGTCAAATGCGCTTTCCAATCAATAACTAGTCTTTGCAATCAATCCTTTCAATATCTTTACATTTCTTTCCTGAATGTCTGAATTATCCGACAAGACAATCAGCTTTAGCCCTCTACGCCCCCGCCCGCTAAATTCCCATAATCCACCCATATTCAATTCGCATACGAATAGAGGTGGCCAGATGAAAAATCATAAACCCTTGATATGGTCCATTTTACTGGTGACCTTATTGAGCACTTCTGGCTGTGGTTCCATGAGTTCACGCGGCAAAAGTACAGCGCTGGGCGCCGGTATAGGTGCAGTCGGTGGCGCAATACTCACTGGTGGTAGTGCCGTAGGTACGGTAGGTGGTGCAGCCGTTGGCGGTGTGGTTGGCAACCAGATCAACAAAAAATAAGCCCTGTGTATCTCACGTCTAGCCCACCTGATGGTCGAGCTAGCGCTCAATAAATTAGTTTTCCAATTTTTTTTTAACTTTTTTAAGGAGTTTAGTATGAAGAAACCTTTGTTAATGCTTGCCCTGGGTTTAAGCACCATTTTAAACAGTGCTTATGCTGCCACTTATGACGCCACACCTTCTGGCGATGGTTACCAGTTCAGCAGTTCATTTTCTGGTGATACCAGCTTTGATGACTACATCAGATTCAGTACTGAAGGCCAGCAAACTATTCTCGCCAGCATCTCCGGCTCTAGTGGCACCAATTTCACCTTCACCTCATTTAACTTGCTAGATGCAGACAAAAACCTGATAGCGACCGGGTCTGTGTTGAATGGCAGCCCTAAAATAGCTTTCGGTTTTTTGGAAAGCGTACAATATGGTGATTTTTTCCTGCACGTAGTCGGTAGCACTGTAGGTGCCAGTGCCGGTTACAACGGCACCATCACTACCACACTGGTTCCTGAACCTGGCAGCTACGCTTTGATGCTGGCCGGTCTTGGCCTGATAGGCGTGATCGCACGTAAAAAAGTGCGCGAGACAGTTTAAGCACTTTGCTTTAAAAGTTGAATTTGCATCCCCGCCCAGGCGGGGATTTTTTTGGGGCGGCAGTCTGCAATATTATCCAGCAATGCAAGTCTCCTTAGCTAAGCTGGCCCGAATCGCTTAAAATACCTGTATGGCTTATTACAACCCCGAACCGCAGCAAACCCCTGACCGCCCAGCTAAAGTGGGTATTTTATTGGCCAACCTTGGTACGCCGCAGGCACCGACAGCGCGCGCCTTGCGCCCCTATTTACAAAAGTTCTTGATGGATAGGCGCGTGGTGGAGATCCCACGCTTTATCTGGTGCTGGATACTGCACTTTATTATCCTGGTCATACGCCCGGCAAAGTCGGCAGAAAAATACGCCAGCATATGGACCAGCGAAGGTTCACCGCTGATGGTGTACGCGCAGCGGCAGAAAGTATTATTCGAGGCGCAACTGGCAGCTGCCCTGCCTGGCCTGTGTGTAGTGGAATCAGGTATGACCTATGGCGAACCGGCGATCAAACGCGCCATCGCATCACTCAAAGCACAGCAGTGTGACCGTATCCTGGTGTTTCCGCTGTATCCGCAATATGCGGCCAGCAGCACGGCTGCCGCGCTGGATGCAGTCTGGCGGGTATTACTGAAAACCCGCAATGTGCCGGCCATACGCACGATCAGGGATTACCACGACCATCCTCAATATATCCAGGCATTGACCAGCAAGATCAAGGCCTACTGGCAGCAGCACGGCCAACCGGAAAAACTGGTGATGAGTTTTCACGGCGTGCCCAAGTTTCACCTGCAAAAAGGCGACCCCTATTATTATCAATGCCTGGAAAGCGGTCGTTTGCTGGCGCAGTCGTTGGATCTTGCTCCCAACCAGTACGAGATCGCCTTCCAGTCGCGCTTTGGTCGCCAGGAATGGTTGCAACCTTATCTGGCAACCACGCTGGAGTCACTGGGCAAACAAAAACTCAATCGCATAGACGTGGTCTGCCCCGGCTTTAGCAGCGACTGCCTGGAGACGCTGGAAGAGATCGCCATGGAAGGCAAACATCTGTTCCAGTCGGCCGGCGGCGGTGATTACCACTATATCCCGGCACTGAATGACGACCCGGCCTGGATAGACGCCATGCGGGTGATCGCACTGCAACATCTGCAAGGCTGGATAGCGGATGAGGCTGGCGAAACCAAAGCGGCCAGCCCGTAATTCTGCCGCGTGCAGGCATTGGGAGCCCGGCAATAAGGGTTTATAATGCCGGCTATCTCAACCTCAACAAGGCGAACGCGTGTACTGGCCTGACACCCTGATGCAAAGTACATCGTCTGACAAGCATTTATGATAGTGATTACCGGTGGCGCAGGCATGATAGGTTCTATGATGGCCTGGCACTTGAATACCAAGCTGGGCAGACAGGACATTATCATTGTTGACCGTATCACCCATGAAAACCAGTGGCAGAACCTGGTGCACAGGCATTATGCCGAGTATCTGGATAAAGACCAGCTGTTCGACTTTCTCGAAGATAACGACGATGTGACTGCGGTGATCCATATGGGCGCCATCAGCGCCACCACCGAACGCGACTTCAACAAGCTGGTCGCAGACAATATGCATTACTCGCAGGACTTATGGTCCTGGTGTGCCGAATATGAAGTGCCTTTCTTTTACGCCAGCTCAGCCGCCACTTACGGTGCCGGTGAACATGGCTATGATGATGCCAGCATAGAAGGCTTACGCCCGCTCAACGGCTATGGCTATTCCAAGCATTTCTTTGACCAGTGGGTGCTGGAGCAGGTGAAACAGAAGCAGCCAGCGCCACCTGCCTGGGCCGGTTTCAAATTCTTTAATGTGTATGGCCCTAACGAATACCACAAAGAGCGCATGGCCAGTGTCGCTTTGCACACCTTTAACCAGTTCAGCGAGACCGGCACCATGCGCCTGTTCAAGGGCACCAAACCTGGCATAGCCGATGGCATGCAGTTGCGCGATTTCGTCTACGTCAAAGATGTGGCCGATGTGATGGGCTTTTTCCTGGAAGCGGCGCTCAAGCAGAAACCGGCAGCCAGCGCCATTTACAATATAGGCACCGGCCAGGCACGCAGCTTTAAAGACCTGGCGACCAATGTGATGACCAGCATGGCGCGCGAACCGGATATCACCTACATAGACATGCCGCAGGACTTGCAGGGCAAATACCAGTATTTCACCCAGGCCGAGATGCAGAAACTGCGCCAGGCCGGCTACAAAAAACCTTTCACCAGCCTCGAAGAAGGCGTGAAAGATTATGTACAGAATTATTTAATGCAAGAAGACGCGTATTGCTAGCCATGCGTGTTTACTCTACTTGCAATTTCATTCGATTGCCCGCATTTGATGCGTACACAATCACTGATTTAAGGGCGACATCATGAGCTATGTTGAATACCTCGAAGGCGAGCATGCAGCGCATATGGCCATGTTCGAGGCGTTAAAAACCACATTCCCGCTGATCAGTGAAGTCGGTAACGCCATGCGTGACTGTATCCAGCGCGGTGGCAAGATCCTGCTATGCGGTAATGGTGGTAGCGCGGCAGATAGCCAGCACATTGCGGCTGAGATCGTCGGCCGTTTCAAGAAAGAGCGCAAAGGCCTGCCGTCTATCGCGCTCACTACCGATACCTCCATCCTGACTTCGGTCGGCAATGATTACGGCTATGATTATATTTTTGCGCGCCAGGTCGAAGCCTTGTGTCGCGCAGAAGATATGCTGATAGGCCTCACCACCAGCGGCAACAGTGCCAATGTAGTGAGAGCGATAGAAGCAGCCAACCAGATAGGCGCGACCACTGTAGGCCTGACCGGCGGCAGTGGCGGCAAACTGAATGACCTGTGCAGATACAATATCGTCGTGCCCTCGAATGTGACGGCGCGTATCCAGGAAGCCCACATATTCATAGGCCACAGCCTGTGCGAGATCCTGGAATCCTGATGACTGCCACGCAAACAAACAGCAGCCTGGCCGCACTGGTGCAGCACTTTGGTGACACCCCGCAGCATGTGCTGGTCATAGGCGATGTGATGCTGGATCGCTACCTGATAGGCGATGTGAACCGCATCTCGCCAGAAGCGCCGGTGCCGGTGTTGCTGATCAAATCAGAACAGCATTGCGCAGGCGGCGCCGCCAATGTGGCTGCCAACCTGGCTTTACTTGGCATACACACACGCATGATAGGCCTGATAGGCGAAGATAATGAAGCTTCATTATTACTAAACGCCATGCACAGCCATGGTATAGATACGCAAGCCATGATCAGCACCGCCACCCGCCCTACCATCGCCAAAACCCGCATCCTGGGCGGGCATCAGCAAATGATGCGGCTGGACCAGGAGGTCACCAGTGAACTGACCGCCAGCGAAGCCAGCCATGTGACCACGGCGATACAGGCGGCGCTGGAGCAGCAACCGGCTTTGGTGATCCTGTCGGACTACGCCAAAGGCTTGCTGACAGAAGCCATCTGCCAGCATGTGATCCACTATTGCCGTGCCAGGGAGATCCCGGTGCTGGTAGACCCCAAAGGGCGCAATTACCATAAATACAGGGGCGCGACCGCGCTGACGCCGAACAAGAAAGAAACCGCTGAAGCCTGCGACAGCCAGGTTAATGACCCGGCACTGATAGAAAAAGCCAGCGCCCTGAAAACCAGCCTGGCGCTGGATTTCCTGGCAGTCACCCGTGGTGAGGAAGGCATCAGCCTGATCACTGAAAGTATTGAACATCTGGGTGCGACTGCCAAACAGGTATTTGATGTCTCTGGCGCCGGAGATACCGTGATCGCCACCCTGGCTGCCGGCCTGATCCATGGCCTGACCCCGCTGGCCAGCTTATCGCTGGCCAATATCGCCGCCGGCGTGGTGGTCGGCAAAGTCGGTACTGTGCCTATCACCAAAGCTGACCTGGTCTATGCGCTGGCCAGCGCGCAAGGCAGCATGCAGGCGCATAAAGTCAGCGAACTGCCTGACCTGCTGCAAAAAGTAGCTGCCTGGAAGCAGCAAGGGCAAAGAATCGTGTTTACCAACGGCTGCTTTGATCTGCTGCATGCCGGCCATGTCACCTATCTTGAAGGCGCAAAAAAACGCGGCGACAAATTAGTGCTGGGCCTGAATACCGATAGATCAGTCTCTGCCCTCAAGGGCCCAACCCGTCCGGTGGTCAATGAAAATGACAGGGCCAGAGTACTGGCTGCGCTGGAATCGGTCGATGCCGTGATCCTGTTTGATGAAGATACGCCGCTGGCGCTGATCAATGCCATACGCCCGCATGTGATCGCCAAAGGCAGTGATTACACGGCTGACCAGGTGGTCGGTGGCCAGGAAGTACTGTCGTGGGGCGGCGAGATAGCCCTCATAGACCTGGTCGAAGGCCGCAGCACCAGCAACCTGATCAAAAAAATGCACGCATGAACAAGATACTGGTGATGGGCCCATCATGGGTGGGTGACATGGTGCTGGCGCAAAGCCTGTTCAAGCAGCTGAAGCTGGACCAGCCGGACTGCCAGATCGATGTCGCGGCCCCGGCCTGGACCTTGCCACTGCTGGAAAGAATGCCGGAAGTGACGCAGTCTATCGCCCTGCCTTTCAAACATGGCGACCTGGCCCTAGGCGAGCGCTACCGCTTTGGCAAACAGTTGGCCAGCCATGGCTACACCCAGGCCATCTTGCTGACCAACAGCCTGAAATCCGCCATCCTGCCCTGGGCAGCCAATATCCCGCTACGCACCGGTTTTAAAGGCGAAATGCGTTATGGCCTGATCAACGACATGCGGCCGCTGGATAAATCCATACTCAAAAAAACCGTAGAGCGTTTTGTAGCACTAGGCCGCGCTAAGAATGCCGTGCTGCCGCCCTCACTGCCACTGCCGGTACTGGTCGCAGACCGCAGCAAAATCCCATCTTTGCTGCAACAGCATGGTATTGCACCAGCCAGCGGCCCAGTGCTGGGTCTGTGCCCGGGGGCGGAGTATGGCGAAGCCAAACGCTGGCCGGTCGAATACTATGCCGAGGTGGCGAATGCCGCCTTGAGCAAAGGCTGGCAGGTATGGTTGTTCGGCTCTGATAAAGACCGGCCAGTGACGGCACAGATACAGCAACACACACAGGACCGTTGCGTGGACCTGGCAGGAAAAACCAGGCTGGGCGAAGCCATAGACCTGATGTCTGCCTGCCACACCATGATCAGCAACGATTCCGGCCTGATGCATGTGGCAGCAGCGCTGGATAAACAACTGGTCGCGATCTATGGTTCGTCTGACCCCAGCCACACGCCACCTATGCATCCACAGGCGGTGGTTGAATATCTGGGCTTATCCTGTAGCCCCTGTTTTGAGCGGGTGTGCCCGCTAGGCCACCTCAATTGTTTGAAACAGATTCCGCCGGCGCGCGTGATACAGCATCTTTCTTTAGCCGCGCAGGCGCCGCTGGCATGACTTATCCGTTGCTGACAGCCGGGCACCTGCAACATGCGCGCGTCATTGAACGTGACCCGCGTGGCATCAAGGTATTGCAGCTGCCGGATGGCGATTACCTGAAAGTGTTTCGCCTGCGCCATCGCTACAGCCTGGCGCGTATTTATGGCTACGCACAACGCTTTTGCAGTCACGCCGGCAAACTGGCGGCATTGGGCGTGCCCAGCATACATATACGCGCCTGCTATGCAGTGCAGGATGCGCGCTTGCTAGCCTATCCACTGCTGACCGATGCTGCTGCTACAGAAACTGCCTCCGCGCCTTTAAGCCATACCTTTGCCGTGCATTACGCGCCCTTGCCTGGCGAAACGCTGAAACAGCTGCTGGACCAGCAGCAATTGCCACCTGAGCTCGTCAGGCAACTCGGTGCTTTTATTGCCGAACTGCATGCCAAAGGTGTGCACTTCCGCTCCTTGCATTTAGGTAATATCGTGCTGACTCCGGCCGGCGAGCTGGGGCTGATAGATATCGCCGATATGAAAATCTACCCCTGGTCGCTCTGGTTCGGCACGCGCTTGCGCAGTTTCAGGCATTTGACCCGCTATGCCAGGATGAATATACCGTTTGGCCAGTCTAACTGGACGCTATTAGTCGATAGTTATATTGAACAGGCAGCGCTGACCAGTTGCCAGGCCAGCTGCCTTAAAAAGAAAATGCAGCATTATCTGCTGCACCCGCCGCATTAAGCCCAGCTTATTCAGCACGCATGGCTCACTCAGCCTAGCGTTGCTCACTCGACCATGCATTGCTCATTAAGCCATGCCTTGCTTACTCAGCCAGGCGTTTGAAAACCAGCAATTGTTTCTTGCGCTTGTGGCCATAAAATGTTTTTTCCAGCTCAAACCCCAGCAGTTGCTGCTGCACGGCTTTTAATCTGGCGTGATCCTCCGGCGTGTCATCCAGCTTGATCACAAGGTAGCTGTATTGCCGTATGCGTCCGTCAGCGATACGCTGTTCAAGCGCATCCCACTCATAATCGTTTCTGCCGTCATAAGGCACGCCGGCATAAAACCGCTGTTTGGCCGAGCTGTACAGGGCCTGCTGGCCTGCCGGCAACCTGGATTTCACATAGGCGACGGCATCGATCTCATAATAAAAGTCCGCCCCTTTGGCTTTGATGTTACTGATAAAACCAGCAATGACGATCACGGCGGCTAGTACCAGCAATAGCTTTTTTGCCGGTTTGATATAGGTTTTTGCCTGATGCAATAACTTATGTACGGCAAAACTTGCAAAAATAATCAGCACAAAGCCGAACAAGGCCACATAGCGCGCCGACAGCAGGTTGACCTTGAAGGTGATCAGGCAGCCTATCACCCACGACACCAGCAACCAGAACAGCAGCACCCGATAGGCTACGGGCTGCATACTTTTTTTGATGCTGTGTTTTTCAGCCAGCACCAGCAATGGCGGCGCCCAGCCTGCCACGCTCAGGCACTTTAGCGTGGTGATGGAGAAATAAGCCAGCAGGAAGGTGAACCAGGCGAACTCCTGGAATGGTTCGCCTATCACGGCATCACGCATGACAGCGACTCTATGGGCGAGGTCCTGGCTGACATTCAGTTCTATATCTTTTAAACCGGTAAAAAGTTCTTTGACGCGGCCCAGGTCTTCTAGGCTCAGGTGCATGGCCATTAATACAAAAGGCGCAGCCAGGCCGCCTAGCATCAACAGCGAATATGGCGCGAGCAGGCGTTTCAACCTACCCGGCACAGCTGGCGAAGAGATCAGCAACCCGGCGATAGGCAGCACCAGCCACTGCACCGCGCCCTCTATGCGGAACAATGTCGCCAGCAGTGCGAAGATCTGCCAGTAAATGGCATGCTTGCCGCGCCCTTGCTGATAGTACAAGATCAGCTGGTTGACCGCGTGCACCATCATGGCCCAATAACCGAGGTCGCGGCTGGCCATAGGCAGGATATTGCCAACGATATAGCCTGAGCCGAGTAGCAGCACCACGGCGTAAAACTGTGTCCAGTCATTACCACCGGCGATACTGACCATGCGCATCAGCCCCCACACCAGCAGCATGAAAAAAATAACGATCAGCAGGTTGGCGATCGCCTGCAAGCCCAGGCCAGTGACGGTATGTATGCCTGCGATCAGCGCAGGATAAAAGCCCCAGCTATAGCCTTCAAACGGATGCGGATCACCCAGTGCAAAGTGGCGCGCCATTTCAAAGTAGAGTATGGAGTCATTGGTGATCCAGCCATGCTGGATCACAATAATGCGACAACAGGTGATAAAAGCGAGGGCCAGGGCCAGGTATAAAGGTAGATGTTTACGGTGGTTATGCATGTTTGATCGCTTGCAGCTCCCATAAGATGTGGGTCTGCGGTTTTAGTTTTAGTTTGCGGAAAACGGTTTTGAGTGTGGTAGAGAAATCATCATTGGCATGGTAATGCAATCTGGGATAAACCCAGGCCACGCGTTTGGCTTTAAACAGGCCGGTAAAGCCATAGTTTCTGCCATAACAGCGGCCTTCACAAAAGTAGCTATGCGTGGCGTCGGTAATGAAATTCACATGCGTGGGGTCGAGAAAAGCTTCCTTGCTGGGATAAGCAGGCGTCAATGCATAAAACACACCATCGTCTTTTAATACGCGCCAGATCTCGTTCATCAACTCGATAAAAGGGAAACGGGTGCCGTACTCGCCACCATTGAGTATGCGTGGAATATGTTCGATAAAGTCGAATGCCGAAACAGCATCAAAGCTGTTATCCGGATAAGGGATAGCGTCTATAGACAGGTTGGCCGTTTTGATCTCTACGCCTGGCGCGACATCGGCATGCGCTACCAGATCTATGCCACACACCACTTCATACGAAAAAGGATTTCTCGGCTTGGCGCCGCAGCCTAAGTCGAGGTGATGTCTGGCTGTTTGCACTTGCTACCCCTTGCTGAGTTGATCGACCAATCCACGCAAACCAGCTAGCTCCTTAACCGGGGAGTATTTGTCTTGTAGCGTGGTGATATTGTGTTTTATTTTATTAAAATCAAAATGCCCGCTATCCATCTCTTTTATCTTACTCAGCACCATTTCTGAGAAACTGCGGATATCACCGCATTTTACCTCATGAAACTGCCCTTCCAGCCAATACTCTTTACCTGCCTCGCCGGTATAGCCTATCACCAGGTTGCCTGCCAGCGCCGCTTCTATCGGTGGCAGGCCCAGGCCTTCCAGCTCGCTGAAAGACAGGAATATCCTGGATTTGCCCAGGGTTTCAGCCACCGCCTGCTGGTTCATATTCTGTATCGGCAAGATCTTCCACGAAGCAGGCAGCTTGCCGGCAATAAAATTCATCACCAGCTTGGAATGCTTCTCCAGCTTGCGTGGCATGTAGGTGATGATATTCTCTTTGTGCACGGCCGGCCTGAATAAATCACTTTCTACCGACAGGTGCAGCCGGTAGATCTTGTGCTCGAACTCGGGGAACAGAAACACCAGGCAGGCGTAAATATCATCCGAGACGCAGGTGATCAGTTCTGCATGCTGATAAGCGGTGTAAACCGAAGCGACATCTGCCTTGCGGAAGATATCATAGCCGCCCTGCACCTGTATGATGTAGCGTATGCCTTTGTCACGCGCTATCCTGGCTTCGCGCGCAGCCCACATCTCGTGGATCACGAACACTTCATGCTGTTTATTAAAGATGAAGTCGTTTTTAAAAGCCAGATTGTTAAATGGCGCATCGCATCTGAAATTCACATCTTTGGGATGGAATACCTGCGCTTTCACTGCAGCGATCTGCATGTTGTTGATCAGCGAAACATGGCGGTAGATCACCTTGACGCCGCCCGAGGCTTTTTTGGCGTTGGGGCATAAATAAGTCAGCAGCAAAGTCTGCTCAGAGCGTTCATCCCTGGCCTGATACCTGAATCTCCTCAGTTTGAAGATGAGGTTGCTGATGATCTTGGATCTTAGAAGATACTTCATTTTTCAAATCTTTTGCTGAAGTTTGAATACTGATTCAATAACTCACTGCCCCATAAAGTATCAGGCTCTATCACATTGCCTTCTGCCCACTCGTTCCACGACTTGATGATAACCACCTGAGTTTGCAAATGCTGACGGCGCTGGCTTAATTGCAGATAGATATTATCCAGATGCAGCGCAAAAGACTGCGGATCAAAACCTTTTAGAATAGTCCCCCTGCGCAGATGGCGTGGCGTGGTATCCCAGCCGGTAAATACGATAGGGATCTGGTGCGGGTCTTGCGTCAGCGGGTCGTTATCTATCACCAGCCCCTGGTAGCTATAGACGAAAGGCCCCAGCTGTTGGCAATGAAAAGTGCGCGCCAGTTTTTCACGGATATAAGACCACCAATTATCACGCTTGCGCCATTTGAAGATAGTGCCGGATTTATTGTAGCCGTCGAAATGTTTTTTCCACGGCTGGTGCGGCTCGGTATTATCGGCCAGCCAGTAAATACCAGGAAAACCATGTTGCACGGCACATTGTTCAAACGTCTGTATAAACACTTCCAGATCAGGGATATCCCTGGGGCTGAAAATCGAGAATACCGGCTTGGCGTCTACTTTGATGTAATTGGCAGACTGAAAATGCGGCAATAATTGCTGAAAATAAGCGCGGTAATCTTCAGCGCCCAGGTATTGCTGCAATTGCAGGGTGATATTTTCGCGCTTGTTAAACCAGGTGTGATTAGCCCAGCAAAAGGCATATTTGAAATCCAGCTGTTGCTCGAGCACCATTTGCATGGGCTTTTCCAGTAACTTCTTGCCCTGGCCGAACCAGTAATCAAACACCAGAAAACCATCTATGCCATGCGCTTGCGCAATCGATTGCTGCCACTCGAATACGGCTGGATCAAGCAGATTGTAATCACCGAATGGCGTGTCAGGTTTTTGTATCTGTTGCCAGTCATAGTAGGTTTTTGCCGAGTTCAGCTGTTGCCACTCGGTGAATCCGGCACCCCACCAGCGATTATTCTCTTCGATCTCATGGAATTGTGGCAGGTAATAAGCCAGGCTGAGCAAACGGTTAGGCATGATGTTTTTATTGACCGATCTCGTTATTTATCCAGGCCGCTGTCTGTAAGTATGGCTTCGCCATCTATGCCACGCAATTTGGCATTGATGCGCTTGGCACCCTCGCGCATGTTCTTTTCGCTGGTGCCCAGTTGCGGGTTGAAAATCAGCGTGGCATGGTTGAGATGATCTACAAACTGGCCTAATTGCACCGAGTCGAGAAAGCGCATCTCATAGCCGGCGGCGACCATTTTCTGGTGCATGGCCATGCCTGCAGTCTGGTTCTGATCCGAAAAGCAGGTGTTCAGTGCACGTATGATATCGGTGCGGTACATGGCACAGTGGCTGCGCAAGTAATATTTACTTTCATCCAGCCGGTTAGGGTTATAGCCGCGGTAACCGAACCATTGGTGCAAGGCTTTTTTCCAGGATTGCTCAAAGCGTATGCCCCAGCGCTGCAACGTGGTCTTGGATTCCAGTTTCCACGAGCCTACACCGGCCAGCTTGGGATTATCTTTGAACGGCTGCAATAACATCTGCAACCAGTCCGCGCGTTTCACAAAAGTATCAGTATGGATAGACAGTACATAGGGTGTGGTGACTCTGGCTAAGGCCAGGTCCAGCGCCCGCGAGTGCGAAAGCGGCACCGTATCATCGGGTGCGGGCTGGCGCTCTATCAATGTCAGCCACGGTAATGAACGCAAATAATCCAGCGATGCATCCTGGGAGTTGTTATCAATGGCGATGACTTCAACCTGGCTGAAATCAGTGTACTTACGCAGCAGGCGCATGCAGATCTTGGTGATCTCTGGCGTTTTATAGTTGGGCACCAGTATGGTGACTTGCTTGTGGTCTGTCGTCATGGCCGGCATTATAGGGTAAATGTCATTGTTCACTCAAAGGCGCAGGCAGTGGCCTAAAAGTCAGTATAGGGTTGCAGTTCAAGATGGTGGCTCACGGTCACCTGATGTTGTTTGCAATAGCTTTGCCAGTCCGGCATATCAGTCCAGTCCGAGACAAACACAAAGTCCAGCCCGGCGCCGGTAGAGGCCTGGTGATCAAAACGGCTGTCGCCTATGAACAATGCCGGGAACTGTATCGTGCCATCTGCAATCATCTTTGCCAGATGTTCATTCTTTTTGGTTGGCCCACCGTATATGCCCAGTTCAAACAGGTGGTCCAGCCCTCGGCGTGGGAAAATCTTGCGTAACTCTGCCTGGTCACCGCCGGACATCATCATCCATTTGGCGTGCGCAGTCCTTTGCTTGAGGTGCTCTAGCTCGGGCGCGACCTCACACTGCATCAGCGTCTCATCCAGGATCTCGGTGAAAGTATCCATCAGGGTCTGAAACAGTTCCTCGCTGTAAGGCTGCTTGAGGATGTCGCTGATGTAATAACGGATCTTGTCATTGCGCGGGATGCTGCCCAGCTTGATGTGGTAATCGACAAAAGCCTGTGCCTGCTCATCGGTACCGCCGGTACGTTTGGAAGTATTGTAATAAGCATCCACTTTGGTCTGGTTGCTGTTGAGCACCACGCCATCGCAATCGAGGACTATGGTTTTGTATTTTTCTAGATTCAGGGACTGGGACATAAGCGGAGGGCAATAAAAAAGGCCTGTATGACTACAAGCCTTGATTATAGCGGATTTGATTTACCTTAATTGTGACGAACTTAATTGTGACGACAATTGCGCAGTCTGAATTATTTGGCAGCAACAATCGCTGAAGCTTCTTTTGCCAGCTTGGTGATATGTGCCCAGTCTTTACGTTCAACCGCGTCGTTAGGCGTCAACCAGGTACCGCCACACACCACTACGTTAGGCAAGGCCAAAAACTGAGGTGCACTTTCTACACTCACGCCACCGGTAGGGCAGAACTTCACATCGGCAAACGGGCCGGCAAAGCCTTTAAGCAGGTTGATACCGCCCACAGCCACCGCCGGGAACAGTTTTAAGAAGTAATAATCATCGGCATTCGCCATCATGATCTCAGAACCGGTAGACACACCTGGCAGCAATGGCAGGCCTATCTTACGCGCAAACTGACCCAGCTCACTGGTGTAACCAGGGCTGACGGCGAACTGGCAACCGACATCTTTAGAAGCTTGTGCATCTTTCAGGTTGCGCACAGTGCCTGAACCCAGGATAGCATCAGGCACATGCTTGGCAATCTGCTCCATGGCTTGCAGGGCGACTGGTGAACGCAGAGTCACTTCCAGCACCTTCACACCACCTGCCAGCAGCGCTTCTGCCATAGGCACAGCGTCTTCTACCTTGTTGATGACAATCACCGGAATGACCGGGCCGTGGTTCGCTAAATCTAATGTGCTCATGTTTAAATATTTACCTAATTAACGATTGAATTCTAAAAATAAATTTTATATGCCTTGTAAATTCAAATGGCTAAGCAAGACAAGGCGCAGTAGCGCAGACAGTACGATTAGTACGGCAAGCGCCCTGCAACGCCGTATTGCGACGCCATTTTAATTTACAACCTGTAATTAAAAGTTCTAAGCAAGACTAGGCGCAGGAGCGAAGACAGTATCATAAATACGGCAAGCGACTGCAACGACGTATTGCGACGAAGTTTTAATTACAGCCAGGTGATAGCGCCCTCTTCGGCCGATAGTACATTCCTGCGCATGCCGCCAAACAACTCCCTACCCAGGCCGTGCGCATTATGGTGACGCTTGGCATCGCTCAACTCTTCAGTCTCGCGCTCAGCCCAGGTGTCTTCATCTACCAGCACATTCAACTGGCCTACCGTACCATTCAAACGAATGATGTCACCACTGCGGATCTTGGCGATAGGGCCGCCGGCACTGGCTTCAGGGCTCAAATGAATCGCTGCCGGGATCTTGCCGGAAGCACCACTCATACGGCCATCGGTGACGATAGCCACGCGGAAACCTTTGTTCTGCAGCACCGCCAGCGGTGGCGTCAGTTTATGCAACTCGGGCATACCGTTGGCTTTAGGGCCCTGGAAGCGCACCACGGCAATAAAGTCTTTTTCCAGCTCACCACGGTCAAACGCGGCCAGCAGTTCTTCCTGTGCGTCAAACACGATGGCTGGCGCTTCTATGATATGTCTGTCTTCCGGCACGGCAGAGATCTTGATCACACTGCGGCCCAGGTTGCCTTTGAGCAGACGCAGACCACCGGACTCATTGAACGGGTGCGCTGCGGTACGCACTATGGTTTCATCGCCACTCTCAGCCGGGTAGTCTTTCCACACCAGCTTGTCAGCCTGTTTTTCCGGCTTTTTACCGTAATCACGCATGCCACCGCCACTGACGGTGTAAACATCCGGATACATATAACCGCCTTCGATCAGCTCGCGGATCACAAAGCCAGGGCCACCGGCTTCCTGGAATTCGTTGACGTCGGCTTTACCGTTAGGGTAAACGCTGGCCAGCAATGGTGTCGATCTGGCCAGGTAGTGGAAATCGGTCCAGTCGATGACGATACCGGCCGCACGCGCAACCGCTACCCAGTGTATCAAATGGTTAGTCGAACCGCCGGTGGCCAGTAAAGCCACCATGGCGTTGACGATCACGTGCTCATCGACCAGGCGGCCGATAGGTACGAATCTGTTTTTCTGGGTGTTTTGCAACACCATGCGCACCGCTTCGCGGGTCAGGTCTTCACGCATGCCGTCATGCGGATGGATAAAGGCCGCGCCAGGCACATGCAGGCCCATCGCTTCCAGCAACATCTGGTTGCTGTTGGCGGTACCGTAAAAGGTACAGGTACCAGCGCCATGATAAGCGGCAGACTCACTGGCCAGCAGTTCTTCACGGCCAACCAGGCCTTGTGCATACTGCTCACGCACTTTTGATTTGGAGGTGTTATCAATGCCGGTGCTCATAGGACCGGCAGGCACGAATACGCACGGCAGATGGCCGAAATGCAAGGCACCTATCAGCAAGCCCGGCACGATCTTGTCACAGACGCCCAATAACAGGGAGGCATCGAATACATCGTGCGACAAGGCCACGGCGGTACTCATGGCGATGGTATCGCGGCTGAACAGGCTCAGCTCCATGCCAGGCTCACCCTGGGTGATGCCATCACACATGGCCGGCACGCCGCCAGCGACCTGCACCGTTGCGCCGTGTTTACGCGCTTCATCACGGATGATCTCCGGATAATTCACATAAGGTTGGTGCGCGGACAACATTTCGTTGTAAGCGGTGACTATGCCGATATGGGCCGGTTTTTCAGCGTAAATCTTGAATTTATCGTTTTGTGGCATGGCCGCGAATGCATGCGCCACGTTGGCACAGCCCAGGCGGTCCGGACCTTTTTCACGGTTGAGATAATCATCAATGCGCTGCAAATAAGCCTTGCGGGTCGGTCGACTGCGCTCGATGATGCGTTCTGTTACTTCAATGTGAGATTGTTTCATTGACTATCGCTCAACTGTGTTTTAACTACTGAACTATCCTGATGAACTGCTATGACTTACTTCAATCACAGTTTAGGAACTTATTGTATTGGAGTCCAGACTGAACTCTATTCCCGATTATCGCTAAACTACTGGAATCAGTCAAACGCAAAAGAGGGGCTAACTCTATTTTTTTGAATGATTCCAAACACTTAAATCAGAATTAGGCTATATCAGGACTTAACTTTTCGTCACCAGCACATCTTCCAGCATCAGGTACTCCAGGTCACAGCCATAAAACATATTCAATGCGTCAGTCGGGCTGCAGATCATAGGCTCGCCACGGCGGTTGAGCGAGGTGTTGAGTACCACCCCATTGCCACGCAGTGTTTCCAGATGTTCAATCAAGGCGTAATACCGCGGATTAGTTTCTTTAGTAACGACTTGTGCGCGTGCGGTGCCATCTTCATGCACCACTTCCGGAATACGTGATTTCCAGGCCGGGTTGACGTCAAAGGTAAAGGTCATATAAGGCGCCGGATGATCCGTCTGCAGAATATCTTTTGCCACGCGGTCCAGCATGCTGGGGCAAAATGGCCGCCAGCGCTCGCGGTATTTGATCTGCGCGTTGATACGGTCAGCCACGCCAGGAAAGCTGGGGTCGCCCAGGATACTGCGACAGCCTAATGAACGCGGGCCAAACTCCATACGCCCCTGGAACCAGGCCAGTGGATTGCCCGCTGCCAATAACTCGGCCGCTTTTTGCGGGCCATTTTCCACGCGGGTGAATACGGGTTTTTCCGGGTGAGCTTCACAGGCGGCTATGCATTCTTCATTGCTGAAGGCAGGCCCCAGGTAAGCATGTTCCATCTTATGTATGTTTTCGCCAGCCTGGTGGGCAGCGTAAGTAGCGGCACCCAGACTGGTACCGTTATCGCCGGCCGCTGGCTGCACGAACAATTCTTTGACATGCGGCAGGGAGATGATGCGCTGGTTGAGTTTCACATTGAGCGCCACGCCGCCGGCCATCACGATCTTGCCGGTCTCACGTATGATATCGCCCAGGTAATACTCTATCATTTGCAGCGCCAGGTCTTCCAGCAGTTGCTGTACGCTGGCAGCGTAATGGATATACGGATCATCGATCTCGTCACCGGAGCGCTTGGGGCCTAACCATTCGATCAGCTTGGGCGTGAAATAAAAGCCTTTGCCGCCCTCTTTGTAGCGGCGCAAGCCGACCACGTTGACATATTCAGTATTGATGACCAGCTCGCCATTTTCAAACTTGGCCAGGCGGCTTAAATCATATTTTTTGGCATCGCCATAAGGCGCCATGCCCATGACCTTGAATTCGCCGTCCAGCATTTCAAAGCCCAGGTACTCGGTGATCGCGCCATACAGGCCGCCCAGCGAATCCGGGTCATAGAATTCCTTGATCTTGTGGATCTTGCCGTTCTCGCCATAGCCAAAGAAAGTGGTGGCGTATTCGCCTTTGCCATCAATGCCGACGATGGCGGTTTTTTCTTTAAAACCACTCAGGTGATAAGCGCTGGAAGCATGCGCCAGATGGTGCTCTACCGGCACGAATTTCGCCTTGCTCAAGCCCAGGTCCTGCATCAGCTTCAGCGATTTGTCACGGTTGCGCCTGAAACGGCGGTTACCGTTAAAGATCGCATCCAGCGCACGGTCTGGTGCATACCAGTAACGTTTGGCGTAATGCCAGCGCGCAGGGGAAGCCAGCGAGATCTCCCCATACGGGAAAGCGACGATATCCACTTGTTCCGGCGTCACGCCTGCCTGCTGCAGGCAGAACTTGGCGGCCTCGTACGGCCAGTGATTTTTGGCGTGCTTGTCGCGTATAAAACGCTCTTCTTCAGCCGCGGCAATGATTTTGCCATCGACCAGAATAGCCGCAGAAGCATCGTGCCCCAATGCGCCGGATAACCCTAATACAATCATTCAGTGACTCTTCAGTAGAATTAAATAGAAATGCCTGCCAGTGTTAACGGTGTGCGGTCCACATACACCGCCTGAAAACTCTGCAACAGCGCATTATACAGGGAAGTATCGTCTTTCCAATTTTGCAGCAGGCGGCGGATATCCTTCACATGCGCACGCAAGGCGCGTCTGGCACAGCGGTGCTGCTGCAAGCTATCCAGATCCATCACGATGACCCGGCCTTGCGCATCCAGCTGCAGGTTACTGGCTTTGAGGTCACCATGCGAGATCTGCAACAGGTAGAACTGGTAGCAGGTCAGCGCCAATTGCCTGAGCGCTTCTGTGCGCAAGGCATGGTCTTGCACGGTTTGGAAAAACGTCAGTGCATCTGGCCATGCGCTGACGGCAGACACAAAATAAGCCTCACCACGCAGACCGAAAAAACGTTTTTCCAGCATGGCCAGCGGTTGTGGCGTTAAAAAACCATAATACTGCAACCGGTGCGCGTTAGACCATGAATGTGCCGCCCGGCTTGGCCGCCAGCTGCGGCCCAGTGCATGCAGCAGGTGCTTGATATTGTAGCGTTTGATCACCACATCCAACTGCGTCACTACATCCAGCTGGGTCTTCATATCCAGCTGCATTAGCCGGCTGCGCACCACGGTGCTGGTATTGCCGTCCTTGAGCAGCTTGCCGGCCTGCATGGCCGTTTCCAGTGATTCAGGGCTTAAATCGGCTAACGCCACATGGGCGTTGCGCGCCAATACAAAGTCAGATTTTTGCTGCCAGACGACATCGCTGCAGTTGCGGAAGATCTTGCGCTCTACATATTCGCGTACAGCTGCTGCTTTGTCGCGTGCGGCCCAGGCCAGGATCTGCCCGGAGTCTATATCAGCGGGCCAGTGCCGCACCTGCTGGTAGGCCGCCAGCAATGACCCCACCCATGCCTGCTGCTCAAGCACAGCCAGTTTGCCTATCAGTGCAGACAGCTGCTGATAGGCCGCGCGCCTGGATAAGGTTTTTTTGCGTATGCCATCGCCGTCGATAGACCAAACCTGCCCATGCGCCAGCATAAAGTTTTTCAGGTGCAGGTCAGTCTGCACCAGGCCCGCCGCATGCTGCTGCGCCAGCACACGCACCACGCTTGCTATCAGCTCGGCGCGTTGCCCTGCATCGCTTTGCGCATAGACCTGCTGCACATTGTCGGCCTGGGGGATAGCCGCATAAATCAATACTTGTGCCTGACCGCTTTGCTCCGGCCTGTTTTGCGACTGGCCCTGCCATAACAAGGCCGGTGCAGTCAGCCCGGCGGCGGCCAGCCACAGTGCGCCCTGCGCATCGCGCTGTGCATACTTTTCAGCCTGGGCACCGATAAACACCTTGGCGAACACGGCCTGGCCCTGCCATTGCGCACTGAACACCCAGCGCCGGCCAGGCAACATACGGTGTAGCTGCAATTGCGTTAAAGACGTGCCATTAGACAGCAGCACCGCATCATCAGCGACCACCGGGCAGGCTGCAACCTGACTATCAGCATGAGAGGTGTAGGGCTGGCTGGTGGTTGGCGGAAGGTGCATGCACAGTGTCGTTTCAGGATAATAGGCTATTTTACTGCAAAGCACGCGCTATGCATGCCGCAATAGCGCAAGACATAAGCCAAGTCATAAAAACTTGGCCGCCAGTGACGGCTAGCGCGCCAGAGTTTGTTAACATAGTCACCACTTTGAATTTTGCCTGTGAGCTATCACTGATGCTGTTTTACTTTTGCAAATGTATCGCCTGCCTGCCATTGCGCTGGGTGCATAGACTGGGCGCCGGCTTAGGCACGCTGTCATACTGGCTGGATGGCAAAAGTAACCGCATCGCACAGAGCAACATAGAGCAAAGCGGCCTGACAGAGAACCACGACCAGGCCAGACAGTTGATGAAGCGCAGCCGCATAGAAGCCGGCAAAGCCTTGCTGGAAACTTTTTTTATCTGGGGGCAAAGCGGGGGTAAGCTGCTGCCGCTGATCCATGAAGTACATGGCTGGGAGGCGGTCACCCAGGCGCAGCGCGAGGGCAAAGGCCTGATCTTTCTCACGCCGCATATGGGCTGTTTTGAGATCACTTCGGTTTATTATGGCGCCCACCACCCTATCACCGTGCTTTACCGCCCGCCCAAACTGCAGGCACTGAGCGACCTGGTGGTGAGTGGACGGCAAAAAGGCAAAGTAAGCATGGCGCCAGCCAATGCCAGCGGGGTCAGAAAGTTGTTGCAGGCACTCAAAGCCGGGCAGGCGGTGGGAATACTGCCGGACCAGATCCCGCGCAGCGGTGAAGGGGTATGGGCGGATTTCTTTAACAAACCGGCGTATACCATGGGTTTGGCCAGCAAACTGGCCAGCAAGTCTGATGCGGTAGTGGTGATGGCTTTTGGTGAACGGTTGGCAGGCGGCAAAGGCTTTAACATACACCTGACCCGGGTAGACGATATACACACCCCGGCCCTGCTCAACCAGGCGATAGAGCGGCAGATCGCGCAATGCCCGGCACAATATTTATGGCAGTACAACAGATTCAAACAGCGCCGCTATGCCATGCACAAGCTGGAACAGCAGTCTGCTGCCACAGCATCATCTGCGACAGCAGACGATACGCCAGACCAGTAAAGTTTTAGCTGTGTACCAGGCCCTGTATCCAGCGGCTATAAACTTTGTCGGCCACGCTATGCAGGCGATCGCAACCGGCTTCGACTTCTGCCAGCATAGTTTCAGCAGACTGCACAGCCGGGCTGGACGCTGACTCTGCGATATCCGCTTGCCATTTATCCGTCCACATCCTGACCATTTCCGGCATCATCTCTATATGGCATTGAAAGCCTATATGCTTGCCAAAAGCGTAAGCCTGGTTTTCGCAATAGGGGCTGGCCAGCACGCGGGTCGCGCCTTCCGGCACGGTAAAGGTCTCGCCATGCCAGTGAAAACTGTTAAAGCCTGACAGCTCGCCAAACCATTCTTTCGCCAGCTGGCTATCGAGTACCGACACCTCACCCCAGCCTATCTCCTTGACCGGGTTTTTAGTGACGGTGCCGCCCAGCGCCTTGCTGATGAGCTGACCACCCAGGCAATGGCCTAACAAAGGCACATCCTTGGCTACGGACTGGCGGATCAGACTCAGCAGCGGTGGTATCCAAGGCAGATCATCATTGACACTCATAGGCCCGCCCATAAGTACAATGCCGCTATAGGCCTCGACTGAGGTAGGCACAGCTTCACCCTTATCGATGCGCACTTCGCACCACGGAATAGCATGCTGCGCTAAAAAAGTGCCTAAATAACCTGCACCTTCGCAGCAGGCGTGCCTGAAAACAACCACCGGTTTCATACTGACCCTTTTCGCTTCCTTTACTTGTGACTATATCGGCTAAAACTAAACGGCTTTATATTCACCAAGCAAGATTCCGTCCAGATTGTATGGCCCTATGGCATAACGTACCAGCCGCAGGGTCGGAAAGCCTATATGCGCCGTCATTCTGCGCACCTGGCGGTTCTTGCCTTCGCTTATTTTAAGCTCCAGCCAGGTGGTGGGGATAGTTTTTCGTTCACGGATAGGCGGATCACGCTGCCACAAATGGGCAGGTTCAGCCATGATTCTGACCTGCGCCGGCTGCGTCACAAAGTCACCTAAATCAACACCCTGCTGCAATGGCATCAAATCTGCTTGTGTAGGTGCACCTTCAACCTGAACCCAGTAGGTTTTGATTTCTTTGTGTTTGGGATGACTTAAACGATGTTGCAAAGCACCGTCATCGGTTAAAATGAGCAATCCTTCAGAATCGGTATCCAGCCGCCCGGCCGCATATACGTTGGGAATCGGAATATAGTCTTTGAGCGTCGCATGTTTCTCGTGAGGAGTGAACTGGCAGACGACGTTAAAAGGTTTGTTAAACAGTAACAACATGGAAAGCGCTATGTCAAAAATCAAGGTGCCAGCGACTGGCAGCAAAATCATCGTGAATGCCGATAATACCCTAAATGTTCCCGACCAGCCTATCATCCCTTTCATCGAAGGTGACGGTATCGGCCTGGACATCACACCAGCGATGATTAAAGTAGTCGATACCGCCGTGGAAAAAGCCTACGGCGGCAAGCGCAAGATTTCATGGATGGAAGTCTATGCCGGTGAAAAATCGACCAATGTTTACGGCAAGGACACCTGGTTATCAGATGAGACCATGGCTGTGCTGAAAGAATATGTGATCTCTATCAAAGGCCCCTTGACCACCCCGGTCGGTGGCGGTATCCGTTCATTGAACGTGACTCTGCGCCAGGAACTGGACTTATACGTCTGCCTGCGCCCTATCCAGTACTTCACTGGTGTGCCTAGCCCGGTTAAACATCCGGAAAAAACCGATATGGTGATCTTCCGCGAAAACACTGAAGATATCTACGCCGGTATCGAATGGGCTGCCGGCACAGAAGAAGTCAAGAAAGTGATCAATTTCCTCAGTGACATGGGTGTGCGCAAAAAGATACGTTTCCCGGAAGCGTCTTCCATAGGCATCAAACCGGTGTCTATCGATGGCAGCAAACGCCTGATCCGCAAAGCGATCCAGTACGCGATCGACAACAACCGTTCATCGGTGACCATCACCCACAAAGGCAACATCATGAAGTTCACCGAAGGTGGCTTCCGTGACTGGGGCTACCAGTTGGCTAAAGAAGAATTTGGTGCAGAACTGATAGATGGTGGCCCATGGTGCAAACTGCCTAACGGCATTGTGATCAAGGATTGTATCGCCGATGCTTTCCTGCAGGAGATCCTGTTGCACCCGGAAGACCACGACGTGGTGGCAGCATTGAACCTTAACGGTGACTATATCAGTGATGCATTGGCAGCACAGGTAGGCGGCATTGGCATTGCGCCAGGCGCCAACCTGAGTGACACCATCGCCATGTTTGAAGCCACACATGGCACGGCGCCCAAGATCGCCGGTAAAAACCTGGCCAACCCCAGCTCTTTGATCCTGTCAGCCGAAATGATGCTACGCCATATGGGCTGGGTAGAAGCAGCTGACCTGGTCATCAGCGGCGTGGGCAAGGCGATCGCCAGCAAGCGCGTGACCGGAGATTTCTCCAGCCAGATGGATGGCGCGACTCAAGTCGGCTCTATCGAGTTTGGCGACGAGATCATCAAGCATATGCAGGCAGCATAAGCGTCATGCCTTAAAAGCATAGCCATCAACCAGCGGCATAACAAAAAACGGCTCACCAATGCGTGAGCCGTTTACATTTGGTGCCCCTAAACTATCATTATGCTTTTTGGATATTGCTTGCTTGCTTGCCCTTAGGGCCTTCGGTCAAATCAAAGCTGACGCGCTGGCCTTCTTTTAAGCTTTTGTAGCCAGACTCAACGATTGCAGAAAAGTGCGCAAACAAATCGTCGCCGCCATCATCAGGCGTAATGAATCCGAAACCCTTAGAATCGTTGAACCACTTCACGGTACCTGTTGCCATTTTACTTCCTTACTTTTTTTACTTATTTACAGGGAGGCGCCCCAAAAGTTTGTCTCAAGTACTTAAGTCGCAATAAACAAGCTTTGCTTTACTTAAAGACGGCTACAAAAAACCTGAACGCAAACGCCTTAAGGGCTTTATACATTCAGCATTATTTAAATGTCAAGAGTAATTTTTCATCTTTTCGCGAATTGACGTAAATCTGATTAAAATTTGTATAAAAGCTGCACGAGAGTACGTCTTTTCTCTGATTTGATTACGGGCGCCAGGCCCTATACTTAGGAGAAAAGTAGTGTTGTATCAACACATTATCCGGATTAACTCGAGCTCAGATACCTTTCTATGGCAACGCTTGGCAGTACACAAAAACTTGGCGGAATGGCACGCACGCTGGTGCAGTCTGCACTGATCAGCGAAGATGAGGCTGGCGAGCTGCAGCAAAAAGCACATACGCAAAAGATCAGTTTTGTCGCGGCTATCCTGGCGCAGAAAAAGATCTCGTCGCGGCATATCGCGCAGGCGGCTTCTGATGCCTTTGGTTTCCCATTCTTTGATCTGGACGCCCTGGACCAGGAATCGTTACCGGACAAGACTATAGATATCAAGCTGATGCAATCACAACGCGTGTTGTTGCTGCAACAGAAAAGCAATGTTGCCTATATTGCGATCTCGGACCCGACCAACCTGCAGGCGCTGGATACCATACAGTTTCAGATGGGGGCGACTTTAGCGCCACTGGTGGTAGAAGACGACAAGCTGGGCAAATGGATAGACAGGATAGTAGAGTCCAAAGACACCAGCATGGCGTCACTCAATGCCGGCAGTGATGACTTTGACTTGGGGCTGGAAGATACCAGCCAGGAGCAGGAAGCCGAAGTCATGCAGGAGGTGGACGACGCGCCTGTGGTTAAATTCCTGCAGAAGATCCTGATGGATGCCATCAATATGGGCGCATCAGACCTGCACTTTGAGCCTTATGAAAAGTATTACCGCATCCGTTTCCGTATCGACGGTGTGCTCAGGGATATGGCGCAACCGCCGCTGGCGATCAAAGACAAACTGGCCTCGCGTATCAAGGTGATCTCCAACCTGGATATCTCGGAAAAAAGAATCCCGCAAGATGGCCGCATGAAGTTGCTGCTGTCTAAAACCCGTTCTATCGATTTCCGCGTCAGCACTTTGCCACTGATCTATGGTGAAAAGATAGTGATGCGTATCCTGGACCCGACCAGTGCGACACTGGGCATTGAAGCCCTGGGCTATGAGCCTGAGCAAAAAGAAGCCTTGCTCAAGGCGGTGCAGCGCCCTTATGGCCTGGTACTGGTGACCGGGCCTACCGGTTCCGGCAAAACGGTTTCGCTGTATACCTGTCTCAATCTGCTCAACGACCCCGGCGTGAATATCTCTACCGCGGAAGATCCGGCAGAGATCCCGCTGGCGGGCATCAACCAGGTAAACGTCAACGACAAACAAGGCCTGACTTTTGCCGCAGCGCTCAAATCGTTTTTGCGCCAGGACCCTGACATCATCATGATAGGCGAGATCCGTGACCTGGAAACAGCGGACATGGCGATCAAGGCAGCTTCGACCGGGCACATGGTGTTATCTACCCTGCACACCAATGACGCGCCCACCACCCTGTCGCGGCTGGTGAATATGGGGGTCGCCCCCTTCAACATCGCCTCGGCGGTGACGTTAATTACAGCACAACGTCTGGCCAGGCGTTTATGCAAGCATTGCAAAGTGCCATTAAATGTACCCAAAGAAGCATTGCTGAGCGTAGGTTTCAAAGAAGCCGACCTCGATGGCAGCTGGCAGTTGTATGATGCCAAAGCAGGCGGCTGCGAGCATTGTAATAATGGCTACAAAGGCCGCGTAGGTATTTACCAGGTGATGCCGGTCAGTGAAGAGATGGCGCGTATCATCATGGCCAGCGGCAATGCCATGGATATTGCCGAACAGGCCAAACGCGAAGGCGTCAAAGACTTGCGCGAATCAGGCTTGCTCAAAGTGAAGCAGGGCCTGACTTCCATAGAAGAAGTAGAAGCCGTCACCAACGAATAATGCACGATTTGATGGATCATCACTAAGAAAACATTATGGCAACTGCAAATATCAAGCAATCCGTGTTCCTTTGGGAAGGTAAAGACCGCAAAGGCAAACTGGTCAAGGGCGAGATGCGTGCCAATGGCGAAGCCGTGGTCAATGCCACCCTGCGTCGCCAGGGCATCACCGTCATCAAGGTCAAAAAGCAGAGTTCCCTGCGTATCAAAGGCAAGGTCACCGACAAGGACATCACCTTGTTCACCCGCCAGCTGGCCACCATGATGAAAGCCGGTGTGCCTTTATTGCAGGCGTTTGATATTGTAGGCAAAGGCCATCACAACCCGGCAGTCGCCAAGCTGCTGGCTGATATCAAAGCCGATGTCGAGACAGGGAGCAGCCTGAGCGCGGGCTTCCGCAAATATCCGCTGTATTTTGACAACCTGTTCTGCAACCTGGTCGCGGCCGGTGAACAGGCTGGTATCCTGGATGCCTTGCTCGACCGGCTGGCTACTTATAAAGAAAAGATCCAGGCCATCAAAAGCAAGATCAAATCTGCCCTGGTATACCCTACTTCTATCATCGTGGTGGCATTCGTCATCACCGCCGTGATCATGATTTTTGTGGTGCCGGCGTTTAAAGACCTGTTCAGCAGCTTTGGTGCCGACCTGCCCGGGCCTACCGTGGTCGTGATCAATATTTCCGACTTTTTCGTACGCTTCTGGTGGGCGATCTTTGGCACGCTGGGCTTTGGCATCTGGTTCTTCCTCTACACATGGAAGCGCTCTGAAAAGCTGCAAGCCACCATGGACAGGCTGATGCTGCGCTTACCCATTTTTGGCGAGCTGATACGCAAAGCCACCATTGCGCGGTTCGCCCGCACATTGTCCACCATGTTCGCGGCCGGCGTACCGCTGGTAGAAGCGCTGGATTCGGTGGCCGGGGCTTCCGGCAACCGCGTCTACTATGACGCCACCAAACGCATACAGAGTGAAGTCAGCACCGGTACCAGCCTCACGGTTTCCATGCAGAATGCCAATGTGTTCCCCAATATGGTGATCCAGATGACGGCTATCGGTGAAGAATCCGGCTCGCTGGATGCCATGCTGACCAAAGTGGCCGACTTTTATGAAGGCGAAGTGGACGATGCGGTCGCCGCCATCTCCAGCCTGATGGAACCGGTGATCATGGTGGTACTGGGGGTGCTGATAGGCGGCCTGGTAGTCGCCATGTATATGCCTATCTTTAAAATGGGCAAAGTGGTCAGCGGCGCAGGTTAGGCCTTAGGCTGCGGGAACTAGGCTGCTGGAGCACAGGCAAGTTAAAACTACTTGTCTTGCCATGTTACACAAGAATATGTGACTCAAAACAAAAGGCCGGAGAACCGGCCTTTTGCATATACGCAGTCAGGTAAAAAACTATTTTTTAGCAGTCTGCAGAGACTTCTCTATCTCGTCAGCCGGCTGTGCGCCTAACATACGCTTGCCGTTTTCAAAGAACATGGTCGGTGTACTGTTCACGCCTATCTTATGCGCCAGTTCACCCACTTTTTCCAGCGGCACTTCGCATTTAGCGGTGCTGGTTGGCAATTTGTTATTGAATATCCACTCCTGCCAGGCTTTGACGCGATTGCTGGCGCACCAGATACTGCGCGATTTGTTCGCTGCATCCGGGTGTAACTGCTCTATCGGGTAGAGGAAAGTATAAATGGTGACATCGTTGATCTTGGTCAGCTCGTTCTGCTCCAGGCGCTTGCAGAACGGGCAATCCACGTCTGAGAACACCACCAGCTTGCGCGCACCATTGCCCTTGACTACTTTGATCGCCTGATCCAGTGGCAGACTGTTGAAGTCTATCTTGGTCAGCTCATCCAGGCGTTCACCGGTGATGTCTTTTTTGGTTTTCGGGTCTACCAGGCGGCCTTCAGCGATCAGGAAACTGAATTTTTCATCGGTGTAAATGATCTGCCCGCCCATAAAGATCTCATAAAGGCCGGCATAGCTGGTTTTAGTGACGCTATCGACCTTGATCTTGGGGTAGGCCGCTTCAATGGCTTTTTTAACCGAGGCTTCATCAGCCACACTGGTCACCGCGCTGAACAGCAGCACACCCGGCAATACTGACATACCGAGCAGGCGCAGGGCAGAACTCCAAACACTTTTTTTCATGAATCACTCTTTCTCAAAGCGGGCACAACACCCTCACCCCTGGGTGGCTGTGCGAATTAAAAATCGTTTTAGCATAGCACTGTTTTCCAGCCCGCGTAAACCAAGAATCGCCGCATGCGTCCATACCGGCTCCGCGCGCGCGAACAGTTTATCCAGGCCGCGTGTCAATGTATGCATCTTCAGGATATCCATTTGCCGCATGCGCATGACGTGCCGCAAAAAGCGCGCATCGCCTAGTGGGCGCAAGGCAGGCAGTTTGGCCAGTTCCAGGCATAAGGCCTGCACGTCCTGGAAACCCAGATTGACGCCCTGCCCGGCCATAGGGTGCACCTGGTGCGCGGCATCACCTAACAATAGTACTGCAGGCAATGCCATATCATCGGCAGTTTGCTGGACCAGCGCAAAGCTCAACAGCGGGCCATTAGGCTGCAAGCTGCCCAGAACATGGCCACAGCGCTGCGCTACCTCGGCTGCCAGTGCGGCCGGTGCCAGGCGCTGTTTTTCCACGGCTTGCGCATGGGGTAATGCCCACACCAGCGACACCTGCTGTTGCGGCATGGGCAGCAATGCCAGTGTCTCATGGTTGCCGAACCATTGCCTGGCGATATTGCCGTGCGGCTGTTCGGCCAGGTAATTGGTCACCAGGGCGGTCTGCTCAAAATCTACCCGGCTGACGCTGACACCGCTTTGCGCACGTACCCATGAACGGGCACCGTCGGCACCCAGCAGCAACTGCGCGGTGATGACATGTTGCGGCAAGCTTAACTGCACATTGTGACCTGCATGTTGCAATGATTGCGCCGCCGCATCGGTGATGATGGTCAGGTCTGACTCTGCCAGCACCTGCCAGCACGCTGCGATCAGGGCCTGGCTTTCGACTATGCAGCCCATTTGCGCCAGATGCGCATCCTCGGCAGCCAGCCGCAGGCTGGGTGTGGCATGCATGGCGGTGGGTGACCACAGATGCATGGCGCTCATGGCATTGATACGGCTGGCTGGCACATGCTGCCACACGCCTATCTGTTGCAGCCAGTGCACGCTTTCATTGGTCAGGGCATAGATACGCGCATCCCAGTGGCTGGTGTCCTGCACCCAGTTTTCAGCCAGTAGCGGGCGTGAGCCGGCATCGGTCAGCACCACTTTCTTACCCAGCCTGGACAAAGCGATCGCCGCTGTCAGGCCTACCAGCCCGGCACCTACGATGACCACCTCAGTGCTGATCAGGATTTTGCTAGCTGCCATCACTCAACTACCATAACTCATTTTATTGACAAGGAAGCGGCGCGCGAACGGCAGCAGGCTGAGTGCACCCAGGCCAGCCCCGCGCAACAGCCCTACGCCTATCAGGTCATTGGAGAACACATTGACCAGGAAATCGGTGAACAGCAAGCCGCGCCCGCTGTCGCGGGCACGCGACTGCTGATAGGCACTGAGCCGGTGCGCTGCACCCCACTCGTCTGCGGCACTGGCCGCGATATTGTTTGCCAGCGCCATGGCATCACGTATGCCTACATTAAAACCTTGCCCGGCGACCGGGTGCATGGTTTGCGCGGCATTGCCTATTACCACACAATGCGCAGCAAAAGTCTGTTCCAGTTTACTGAGTTTGAGCGGGAAGCGGCCGCGTTTGCCTATGTGCGTGAATTTGCCGACGCGGTCACCGAACGCCTGGTGCAGTGCCTGTAAAAAGGCAGCGTCATCGAGGGCGCTGATCTGGTCTATATAGGCCTGCTCACCGGTCCAGACCAGGGAGAACTGTTCGCCGTTAGGCAACAGCGCCATCGGGCCATACGGCGTGAAACGCTCGTAGGCGATATTGCGGTGCGGCAGTTCAGTCTGCACCAGGCCGACCAGCGCATCGTGGCCGTAATGTTTGGTGTCGCGGATCAAGCCGGGGATGGCTTCCAGGCTGCGGCCGCCATCAGCGACCACGGCCAGCGGGGTCAGCAGCACCTCAGGCTCAGTGGCCGTCGCGCTCAGCAAAGTCACTTCTGCCGCAGCGGCATCTACATGCAAATGCTGCACCGGCACCTGGTAGCGTACTGTTATACCGGCGGTTTCCGCCAGGCGTGCATCCAGCGCCTGCATCAGTGCGCCATAAGACACCACATAGCCCAGCGCTGGCAACTGGTGCTCACTCGCCTTGAGCAAAGCACGGCCCAGGCCTTTCTGCTGCGACACATGTATGGTTTCTATGGCGGTGACAGCCGCTGCCAGCCTGTCCCACACACCTAGTTGTTCAAGCACCTGGCGCGTGCCATAAGACAAGGCCAGGGCGCGGCCATCGCCGTACATGGCCCCCTGCTGCTGCGCTTCGAGCACAGTCACCGGCACGCCGGACTGTTGCAGCGATAACGCCAGCACCAGGCCGACCGGGCCGCCGCCTATCACTAATGGTTGAGCAGGCACTAGTGGATGCGCAACGTTTTGCTTCACAGCTGAGGCCTTTGTTGAAAAATCATGGTTATGTTCTGTCGCGCATCAGCGCTTCTATGTCAGTCACGGATTTGATCGCTGCCGCCGTGAGTACTTCATGCCCGGTCTCAGTCACCAGCACATCGTCTTCAATACGGATACCGATATTCCAGAAATGCGCAGGCACATTGTCGGCCGGCCGCACATAGCAGCCCGGTTCCACTGTCAGCACATTGCCTGCCTGCAACATGACCCAGTCACCGGCGGCTGTTTTGTATTCGCCGGCGTCATGCACATCCAGGCCCAGCCAGTGGCCGGTCCTGTGCATGTAAAACTGGCGATAGCTGCCATTCTCCAGCACTTGTTCACGGCTACCCTGGCACAGCCCATAATGGATAAAGCCATCCACCAGCACCTCAAGCGCAGCTTCGTGCGGCGCATTCCAGTGCTGCTGCGTGCTGACGCTGGCGATGGCCGCAGCCTGGGCAGCCAGCACCAGCTGGTAAAGATCTTTCTGCGGCGCGCTGAAACGCCCGTTGACCGGAAAGGTACGCGTGATATCAGAGGCATAACCATCCAGCTCACAACCGGCATCGATCAACAGCAGGTCGCCATCTTGCAGTTGGGCATTATTGGCGTTGTAGTGCAAGGTGCAGGCATTGGCACCACCGGCGACTATGCTGGTATAGGCAGGTGCCTGTGCCCCCTGGCTATAAAACCCATGCAGGAACTCCGCTTCCAGCTGGTATTCCCACTTGCCAGGCCTGGCGACCTGCATGGCGCGGTTGTGCGCGGCGGCGGCGATCTGCGCCGATCTGCGCATAAGGTCGGCTTCCCACGGGGATTTAACCAGGCGCATACTGTCCAGGTATTGACACACATCAACCACCGTCGCCGGCGTCTGTATGCCAGTGCGTGTCTGCGCGCGTACCGTATTCAGCCAGCCGGTGACTTTGCTGTCCCATCCTGCATCTGCACCCAGGCTATAAAACAGCGACGGCTGGTTGGCCATCAGTTTGGGCAATACTTCATCCAGCTCGCTGATGGAATAGGCTTCATCAAAACCGAATTCTGTTTTTGCCGCTGCCGGGCCATGGCGAAAACCATCCCAGATCTCGCGCTCTATATCTTTATCGCGGCAAAACAGTATGCTTTTGTTTTCTGCCCCGGCCAGCAGCACCAGCACCGCCTCGGGTTCTTTAAAACCGGTCAGGTAATAAAAGTAGCTGTCAAACCTGTAGGGGTAATGGCTGTCGCGG
Source organism: Methylophilus luteus (assembly GCF_042676265.1). Lineage (NCBI taxonomy): Bacteria > Pseudomonadati > Pseudomonadota > Betaproteobacteria > Nitrosomonadales > Methylophilaceae > Methylophilus > Methylophilus luteus. The sequence goes on along the minus strand of NZ_JBHTKB010000001.1, from coordinate 232,630 downwards.
TTACGCGTCACTTCTGGCGCAGTGGGAATGACTGCGATCCCGGCCTGCATGCGGGACATCAGTTGTTGACGACGCTGGGAAAATTCGTGCATGGAAAAACTCAAAGGTAATCCTGGATGGTTGGGCATTTTAGCTTATTTGGTGCGCATTTGCTGGAATGGTTCAAAGCCGGACCGGCCTCAGAACCCCATCATTTCATATAGCTCGGACTGCCTGACATTTTTTTCCGCCTGCTCTATGGTGCCGTCTGCCTGCCATTTCTGCAGAATATTGGCTAATATGGGTTTAACCTGCGCGCCGCGCATGCCAGGCTTGATCGCAGGCTGATACAGCATTTTCAGCAACAAGGCATCCAGGCCAGTCAGCAATGACTCTGGTGTGTGGTCGTTAAACACCGAGGGGAAGACTTTGTCCGAATCGCTGGGCAGGCCCATCGCCTGCGTGGTTTCCTCGACGATACACGACAGCAATTGCCTGTGCTCCTGCGCATGATCGACCGGGATCACCACCCAGGCTTTCCTGATCGCCTTTTTATCATCCAGATTCAGGCCAAACATGCAGGCAGCATCGTTCGGTGGCTTGATGGATAGATCACCGCTGACCAGGGCGATATCATTGCGCCACAGCTGCAGGTGCGAGAACACCACGATAAAGTTGGCTTCCTGCCGCGAGCTGGCAAAACTGATGGGGTGGCCGGTGATCTTGGCCAGATGCTGAAAGTGGTACTTGGTGAGTAGACTGTGCTGCTCGCTCTGGTCGGTATGATGTTCCAGCCACACTCTGACCGGTTGCAGCCATTTGCGTACCGGCTGTTCTCCCGGGTTATATTCACTATGCAAGGCGATCTCGCTGAATGCCTGCTGCAGATAGGCAACCGATTGCCACGGCTCTTCTGCATGCAACAGCGTAGAGACTACTAGAAGACATGCTGCAAACCAGCGCCTAGTCATGCCTGGCCTCATTATGGCCACGTAAAGGCTGTAGCAAGTCTTTGAGGCCATTGTGGTCTATCTCCTGCATCAATTGCAGCAAGCGCCCCAGCTCGCCTTTGGGAAAGCCATCGCGTGCAAACCAGTTGAGGTAGTGCCCGGGCAGGTCGGCGATCAGCCTGTCCTTGTATTTGCCATAAGGCATTCTGAGGGTGACCAGTTGCATCAGATCATTGTTATTCATAGACATCTTTTCGGCAAAAATTATTTAGTGATAAAAATAATTTACAGTTTTTATTGATTGCTACTCTCAAAAATAGCGATTGCCATCCGTTAACACCCTTAATTAGGTGAGAAAACCAATAAATCAGCTTTGAATTTTAACATTGCTAAAGAGACACCATGCAATACGAAATCAGTAAAGAAAAAAGTGCAGAGTTTCTGCGACAGGCCATCCAGCATATGTCCATGCAGGATGCTGCCTTCCATCCGGTCAGCTACGCCGTCTGGTACGAATACTCGTCTGGTGAGCACGCGCACCTGATAGACGAAGTCAACTCCCTGATAGACAAAGAGAAGAAACTTAACGAAAAAAGCACTGCCCAGTTATTCAACAAACATATTGCCAGCCTGGATGCTGACAGCGCACAAAATATCGTAGACCGCTTTAACCATGTGGTGTCGGATATCAATGCTTCTACCATCAAAGCCGGCCATGAGACCACCCAATTCAGGAAGACGCTGGATGCCTGGTCTGGTGAACTGCAGCAACTGGATGGCGAAGTGGCGCGCCACATGGGCGAACTGTTATCCGAAACCGCCAATATCCAGCAGTCCATGCATACCTTGCAGGACCAGCTGCACAGCAGTATGCAGGAGATCGCCGCTTTAAAAAATGAGATCGTCAAAGCCAAACAGGAAGCGATTTCAGACGGGCTGACCGGCCTGATGAACCGCCGGGGCTTCGACCATGCGCTGAACCAGAGCCTGGCATCGGCATCCAGCCTAGAAGACACTTGCCTGATCATAGGCGACATCGATTTTTTCAAGCGCGTCAATGATACCTACGGCCATTTGTTTGGCGATAAAGTGATACAGGCAGTGGCCAGGATCATGAAAGCCGTTTCTGGCGAGCTTTATACCGCCGCCCGCTATGGCGGTGAAGAATTCGTGTTGTTATTGCCACATACGCCGCTGGAAACCGCCAGGGAAGTGGCCGAGAACATACGCCAGCATGTGGCGAATATCAGCATTAAAAACAACATCACCAGCAAACTGATCTCCAATGTCACCATCTCGCTGGGGGTGACCGCGTATCAGCTTGGCGAAAGCGCAGAAAGCTTCCTCAATCGTGCCGACCAGGCCCTGTATACCTCCAAGGCCAAAGGGCGTAACCAGGTCACGCTGATCGCAGAAGAGCTGGCAGCCGCCTAAGCACAGGCTGCCTGGCCAGCTTCAGACGCCTGCCTCAGACGCCTGGTCTCAGGCGCCTGCATCTGCCGCCTGGTCTCAGGCTCTATAGCAGGTCGCGCTTTTGCTCGGGGATATCCTCGTATGGATAGCGGGAATGGCCAAAGCGCATCACCAGCACTGAAATAGCCAGTATCAGGATAGCTGCCGATACTGCCAGCATATGTGTCTCTGTCATTTCTTTCATATCCAGTAACAGATAGCGCGCCAGGGCGACCATGGCAATATAGATGGGATAGCGCATGGGCAGTTTTCCGGTGCCGAAATAGCTATTGATCATGGAAAACACTTCCAGGTACAAGAACAGCTGCAGCAGATCACCCAGCCCTACCATGCCTACATTCCACATGCGTGCCAGCTCATGTGCCAGCGAGAAAAAAGTGGCGATGGTCACCAGGCCCAGCCCTAGGCGCTCTATCCACATCAACGCCTGGTGCGCGATCTTGTCGGTTTTATGTTCGTATGGCGGTCTCATGCATCCCCCTGATTTTTTGTTGTATTCAGCCATGCGTCTATCTGCTGCAAACGCTCCGGCGTACCTATATCATGCCAGATACCGGTATGGTGCTGGCCACTGACCAATGCCTGCTGCATGGCGGTTTTTAACAGCGGCGCCAGCTTTGCCGGCTGGCCGCGCACTACATGCTGAAATAACTGCGGGTGATAGACACCGACACCGGAGAAGGTCAGTTTATGCTCGCCGGTCTCTTTCACCAGCCCATACTCTAACGCAAAATCACCCTGCGCATGCTGCGGCGGATTATCCACCATCACTAAATGCGCCAGTTTGGCTTCAGGTAGAGCGCTGGTTGCAGGCAGAGCAAGAGTGGCATAGTCTATATCGGTGAACACATCACCATTCACCACCAGAAACGGCTGCTCGCCCAGCAATGGCAAAGCCTGGGCGATACCACCGGCGGTTTCGAGGGCGGTCTGCTCAGGGCTATATTGAATATCTACCTGCCACTGCCGGCCATCGCCCAACGCCTGCTCTATCTGCTGACCGAGATGGGCATGGTTGATGACGATCTCGCGTATGCCCGCCTGCGCCAGCCGCTCTATGTGCCACACGATCAGCGGTTTACCACCGACTGGCAGCAATGGTTTGGGCGTGTGGTCGGTCAACGGGCGCATGCGCTCGCCCCGCCCTGCTGCCAGTATCATGGCGCGCATGTTCAGGCAGCCTTTTCCAGTGACTGCAACAACCTGAGTAAAGGCCGCAACTCTACATACCGCTCGCAGGCTGCCTGCAGATACTGCATGACCAGCGGCATATCCTTGAGGTAACCGTCTTTACCGTCGCGGTGATACAGGCGCGCAAAAATGCCCAGCACCTTGATGTGGCGCTGTACCCCCATCCATTCAAAATCTTTATAAAAGCTGCCGAAATCCTCATTCACCGGCAGACCGGCTTTTTTTGCCGCCTGCCAGTAGCGCACTACCCAATCCATCAGCTCTTCTTCATCCCAGCGGATATACGCGTCTTTAAACAGCGAGGCCAGGTCATAAGTGATAGCGCCTATCACCGCATCCTGAAAGTCCAGCACGCCAGGGTTATTTTCTGTGGTGACCATCAGGTTACGCGAATGATAGTCCCGGTGCACAGTCACCTGCGGTTGCTGCAGAATGTTGTCTATCAGCTGGGCAAAGGTCTTGTCCAGCACCGCCTGCTGCTCTGCTGACAATGTTTTACCCAAATGTTTAGCCACATACCAGTCGGGGAACAGCTGTAACTCGCGCATCAGCAAGGCCGCGTCATACGGCGGCAACGCGTCTTTATCGGTGGCCAGTTGCATGTTGATCAGCGCCTGGCAGGCATCACCATACAAGGCTTTGGCGTTTTGCGCGGTGAGTTTGGAAAGGTAGGTATCGTTACCGAGGTCACTCAGTAATAAAAAGCCTTGAGTGACATCCTGGGCGATCACTTTAGGTACATTCAAACCGGCGGCCAGCAGCCGTTCGGCCACCTGCACGAATGGTCTGCAGTCCTCCTGCGGTGGCGGCGCGTCCATGGCGATCAAGGTCTGCTGTGGCAGATGCACGCGGAAATAGCGCCGGAAACTGGCGTCGGCAGAAGCGGTGGTGAGCGTATAAGGCTGGTCTAGTACTTGTGCCAGCCATAGGTCAAGTTGTTGTGTTCTATCCACAGATTTTTCCCGGATCATGAATAAGCGGTTCAAGTGCACGCGCTTGCTGTTAAAATGCGGCTCACATTTTAAGTGAAAAATGACTTTTTAAGCGTTTTAATGAATAATATAGCCCAAATGAATGGGGCATCCGGCCAGGTGGCACGAATTGCATGCATATAACCACTCTGCGACCCGCGGAGCCTACTGAAATTATCACTCTTTGACTAACTTGCAAGTTCATTCTTCCACTTCACGTGAGCGCGGCATACGCCTGATCCTGGCGCTGGTCGCGACCGGCACCATGGTGTCTGCACACGTGCGGGCTGATGATGCCACTGCGCCTGCGGTGATGGTCGCCGAGAATGCCAGCCTGCCAGGGGCGGTCGAGATCGAAGGCGACACCCTGAAACTGCGCATGGACAGGCAGATGTGGGCCACCGGCAATGCGGTGATCCGCAAGGATGGCCAGCAGGTCACCGGCGACGAGATCCGTTACGACATGCAGAACGATGAGTTGCAGGTAGAAGGTAATGCGGTGATCTCGGCCGGCCTGACCACCATTAAAGGCCCGGTACTGCGCATGCGCCTGAGTGAGAATATCGGCGAGATGCGCGATGTGACCATAGAGTTTAAAAGCGCCCCGCCCAGGCCCAGCAATGACGACACCAATACCTTGCTCGACGACCAGGCTATCCTGGTCAGCGACCCCAAACGCTACATTGATGACAACGCCTCATTCAGCAACCAGGAAAAGAAGACTTCTTTTGATAACATCCGCGCCTCGGCCAAGCAGGTGTTTTTTGAAGGGCAGAATATCAAGCGCTTGAAAGGCGCCAGCTACACCTCATGTGCAGCCGATGTCGATGACTGGTATATCAAGACCGGCAGCCTGGAATTAAATGATTACACACGCACCGGCGAAGCGACCAATGCCTACGTCGAGTTCAAGGGTGTGCCTATCCTGTATACGCCATGGATGAGTTTCTCCTATAACAACCAGCGTAAAACCGGTTTGCTGGCGCCGTTGTGGGGGACGACTTCACGCAGTGGTTTCGAGCTGCTGACGCCGTACTACATCAATATCAGCCCGGATAAGGATGCCACGCTGGCGACACGCGTGCTGAGCAAACGCGGCATACAATTCCAGGGCGAGTTCCGCTACCTGGGCGAGAACTATATGGGCTCGAATAACTTCGAGTACCTGGACAATGACAGCATGACCGGCCAAGACCGCTTTTACGCCAAGCTGGCGCACAGACACCAGTTCAGTGACCACTGGTCTGGCGGCTATAGTCTGGAAAAAGTCTCGGATGATAAATATTTCTCTGAAATGGCGACCAGGATACAGGTGACGTCGCGGGTCAACCTCGGGCAAACCGCATTCGTCAATTATGGCGACGAACACCTGACCTTTAACGGTACCATACAACGCTACCAAAACTTGGATAACCTGTCGTTCGTCTACCAGCGCCTGCCGCAACTGACCGCGACCTATACCAATGACTGGAAAGGTTTCACCACCAACACCGGTGCGCAATACGTTTATTTTGACGCCATGAAAGAAATGGTGAATGCGCCAAGTGGCAGCCGCTTCAGCTTATACCCGTCTATCTCTTACCCGATGAAGAATTCATATGGCTTCATCACGCCCAAGGTCGGCATACAGACCACGCAATACAGCCTGACCGGCAATGTGCCCTTGGGTTACACCGAAGAATACAACCAGCTGAACCGCACATTGCCTATCGTCAGCCTGGATTCGGGCATGTATTTTGACCGCCAGGCCAACCTGTTCGATACCAACTACACGCACACGCTGGAACCACGCGCCTACTATGTGTATATCCCGTATAGGGACCAGACCAAGATCCCTATTTTTGATACTTCGCTCAACACACTGAACCAGAACTCCATCTTTTACGAGAACCAGTTCAGTGGTGACGACAGGATCAATAACGCCAACCAGGTCACACTGGCAGTGACCAGCCGCCTGATAGACAGCGAGACCGGCATTGAGCGCCTTAGCGGCACCCTGGGTCAGCGCTTCTATTTTGATGACCTGGAAGTGTATATGCCGACCACCTCGCCCAGTACGCGCAAGTCGTCTGATATCCTGGCCGCATTCACGGCACGTCTTTCCAGCCGCCTCAACCTGGACACCTACTGGCAGTATGACCCCGACCGCGGCAATATGGAACGTAACAACTACCTGCTGCGTTATAATCCCGAGCCTGGCAAATCATTCAGTTTCGGCTACCGTTACACTGCCAACACCCTGGAGCAGATCGATACTGCCGGCCAATGGCCGCTGGGTAACCGCTGGTACGGCGTGGGCCGCCTGAACTACTCCATCCGTGATGGCAATGCGGTACAAATGCTGGCGGGCCTGGAGTATGATGCCGGATGCTGGCAAGGCAGAGCCGTCATGCAGCGCGTACAAACAGCGACTGCCGACGCGAACTATGCCATGTTTTTTCAACTCGAACTGGGTGGGCTGACTTCCATAGGGGCCAACCCGTTAAACGTGATCAAGCGCAATATCCCGACTTATATGCGCACCAATGATATCCCGGGAATTTACAGAGACCAGAACACCCAATGATGAAATACTTATCCACATTCCTACACTCGGCTGTTGGCGCTGCGCTTTTGCTGGGCGTCTCAGCGAACATCAGTGCGGCAGATAAACCCTCTATCGAAAAGATGGACAGGATCATCGCGGTGGTGGATCAATCCGTGATCACTGAACGCGAAATGCTGGACCGCATGGAATCAGTCAGAGCGCAAATGACCAAAAAAGGCGTGGAACTACCGCCGGAAGATGTGCTGCAGAAACAGATACTGGAACGCCTGATCGTCGATAGCCTGCAATTACAGCTGGCGTCGCAAACCGGCATCAAGGTCGACGACCCGCAACTAGATAAAACCATAGAGCGTATCGCCGAACAGAACAAACTGACCATGCCGGCCTTTAAAAAAGCGCTGGAAGAAGACGGCACCAAGTTTTACAAGTTCCGTGAAGACATACGCAACGACATCATACTCACGCGTTTAAGAGAGCGTGATGTTGATAACAAGATCAATATTTCTGAAGCCGAGATCGATAACTACCTGACCACGCAGGAAAAAGAAGGCGACCTCGACGAATTCAATATCTCGCAGATCCTGATCCGCCTGCCAGAAGACAGCTCACCGGAAGATATCCAGAAAGCCAGGCTGCGTACCGAGCAGGCGATCAAAGCCATGTCTGAAGGCATGAGTTTCGAGAAAGCCTCGGCTAATTTTTCTGACGCACCCAACGCGCTGGAAGGCGGCGAACTCGGCTGGCGCAGTGGCCAGCAAATGCCTGCCCAGTTCGTAGAGCTGATCAAAGGCCTGGAAGTGGGCGGTGTGTCGCGCCCTATCCGCAGTGGCAGCGGCGTGCATATATTCAAACTCAACGAAAGACGCGCCGGCGCCAGCACACTGATCGTAGACCAGACCCATGTGCGCCATATCCTGCTGAAACCGAACGAGGTGCTGTCTGACAAGGAAGCCCAGCAAAAGATCGAATCCATCAAAGAACGTATAGATCACGGCACCCCTTTCCAGGACATGGCACGCCAGTATTCTGACGATGGCAGTGCTTCGAGTGGCGGCGACCTGGGCTGGATCAACCCTGGCGATACGGTGCCGGTGTTTGAAAAAGCCATGGCCGAACTGGCGCCTAACGAAGTCAGTGCGCCGGTGCGCAGCCAGTTTGGCTGGCACATCATCCAGGTCATAGAGCGCCGCAAACAGGATATGTCCAAAGAATCCAAACGCCTGAAAGCACGCCAGGAGATACGCGCACGCAAGGCGGAAGAAGCCTATAACGAGTGGATACACGAGCTGCGTGATAAGGCATTTGTCGAGTTGCGCCTGGAAGATAAGTTTTAATCAAGGGATGACCACGCTCCCCCGTATCGCGATTACCGCTGGTGAGCCTGCCGGGATAGGCCTGGATATCTGTGTCAAACTGGCGCACACCGCAGTGCCTGCCGCACTGGTGATCCTGGCCGACCCGCATGCCCTGCAGGCCAGGGCTGCGCAACTGGATATTCCCCTGACCCTGCATTGTTATGAAGAAATTGCGCCGCCACATGCGGGCGACGGCAGCCTGTGTGTACTGCCGGTGCTGGCAGCTGCCACTGTCACCGCAGGCACGCTGGACCCCAAGAACAGCCCTTATGTACTAGCCATGCTAGACCAGGCCCGTGAAGGCTGTGAAGCTGGCGCGTTTGACGCCATGGTCACCGCGCCGGTGCACAAAGGCATCATCAATGACGCAGGCATAGCCTTTACCGGCCACACCGAATATCTGGCAGACACTACCGGCACCCCGCAAGTGGTGATGATGCTGGTTGGCGGTGGCATGCGCGTGGCATTGGCCACTACCCACCTGCCGCTGACACAGGTGAGCAACGCCATCACCCGCGAGGCGCTGACCACCACGCTGCGCATACTGCACCAAGACCTGGTGCAAAAATTCGGCATCGCCAGTCCGGTGATCTATGTCGCCGGCCTTAACCCGCATGCCGGTGAAAACGGCTATCTGGGCGACGAAGAGATCAATACCATCAACCCGGTGCTAGATGTACTACGCGCAGAAGGCATGCAGCTGATAGGTGCACTACCGGCCGACACCATGTTCTCGCAAAAAAACCTGGCCAAAGCAGATGCTTTTCTGGCCATGTACCATGACCAGGGCCTGACGGTACTCAAACATGCCAGTTTTGGTGAAGGCGTCAATGTCACCCTGGGCCTGCCTATCATACGCACCTCAGTCGACCATGGCACGGCGCTGGACATTGCCGGCAGCGGCCAGGCCGATGTGGGCAGCATGCTCACTGCCATCAACCTGGCCATAGAAATGGTACAAAAACGCGTCACAGCAGACTGAACCGGGCTACCGGCGAACCACCTACTCCACGAGCATACGACTACATGAAACACCTAGCCAAAAAACGTTTTGGGCAAAATTTCCTTACCGACCAGGGCATCATCAACAGCCTGATCACCGCGATACAACCGGTGCCAGATGACCTCATGGTAGAGATAGGCCCCGGCCTGGGCGCCATGACGCAACCCTTGCTCAAACAGCTGGACCATCTGCATGTGGTAGAGATAGATCGCGACATCATTCAGTGGATGCAATCGTTTTACCCTGCCAGCAAGATCAGCATACACAACTCGGATGTGCTTAAATTCGACTTCAGCAGCATAGGCGAGCGCATACGCGTGGTCGGCAACCTGCCCTACAACATCTCCAGCCCCATCCTGTTCAAGCTGCTGGAGAACACCGCGCAGATCATAGATATGCACTTTATGCTGCAGAAAGAAGTGGTAGAACGCATGGTGGCAGCGCCGTCCACGCCTGAATACGGAAGGCTTTCAGTGATGCTGCAATACCGCTTGCAGATGGAATACCTGATCACCGTACCGCCGGAAGCGTTTGAACCTGCGCCCAAGGTAGAATCCGCCTTTGTGCGTTGCGTGCCGCATGCACAATTACCTTATCCGGCCAGCGATGAAGCGCTGTTTGCCAAAGTGGTGCTGGCAGCTTTCGGCCAGCGCCGCAAAACCTTGCGCAACACCCTGAAAGGCCTGCTGGATGATGACGGCTTTACCGCGCTGGCGATCAACCCGCAATTAAGGGCCGAAAACCTCAGCGTCGCCGAGTTTGTCACCATCAGCAATCATATTGCCGCCACCTCTCATTCACTAACTGGCGCCAGTGAAGTTTAAAACGCCAGAGAAGTTTAAAACGATAGCGAAGTTTAAAACGATTAGGTTAGGCCAGCTTTTTTTAGCCTGATATAATTATTCTTTTCTCAAAAACAATCTCCTGGAGCATGACATGCGTTTGATTCTGCTGGGTGCACCTGGTGCCGGTAAAGGTACTCAGGCCACTTTCATCAAAGAAAAATACAACATTCCACAAATTTCTACTGGTGACATGTTACGTGCAGCGGTAAAAGCAGGTACCCAGCTGGGCCTGGAAGCCAAAAAATTCATGGATGCGGGCGGCCTGGTGCCTGATGAAGTGATCATAGGCCTGGTGAAAGAGCGTATCAAAGACGCAGATTGCGCCAACGGTTTCCTGTTTGACGGTTTCCCGCGCACTATTCCGCAAGCAGAAGCCATGAAAAACGCCGGTGTAGCGATTGATTATGTGGTGGAGATCGATGTACCGGATGAAGCCATCGTCGAGCGCATGAGCGGCCGCCGCAGCCACCCGGCTTCTGGCCGCACCTACCATGTGAAATTCAACCCGCCTAAAGTCGCCGGTAAAGACGACAGCACAGGTGAAGATCTGGTACAGCGCGAGGACGACAAGGAAGAAGTGGTGCTCAAACGCCTGCAGGTCTACCATGACCAGACCGAGCAACTGATAGGCTATTACTCAGACTGGGCGAAATCCGGTGTCAGCGGCGCGCCACAGTATGTCAAGGTCAATGGCCTGGGTGAGCTCAATGCCATTAAAGAAGAAATCTTTGCTGCATTGAAATAAGCTGTGCAGCTGAACAAAAAGCCCGCTTGCTGCGGGCTTTTTGTTATTTAAGCTCTGCTGAGCTTCAGGTTCTGTTAAATAAGAGGCTCTGTTAAAACCCAGGTTCTGTTAAACCCGGGCTCTGTGAACAGCAAAGTCCTGCTATCTATCAGAAGTCGTAACGGATACCGGCAAATACCTGACGCTGGCGTCCTGCAACCTTACCGTCAACACGGCTGATTAAATACTCTTTATCAGCCAGGTTATGCCCGCTCATGAAATAAGTGAGCTTGGAGCCGACCGGCTTAAAGTTAACCGACGCATTTAGCAAGGTATAAGCAGGGATCCTGCCTTCCTGGCCATCTAGGCTCTCTACCGTGCTGTTATCGGGGTCCACATATTGCTGGCTCACGTAATCGACACCGATACGTGCGTTGATGCCGACCGGGTGCTGATAACCAAAGTTGATGGACGCAATATCGCGTGGCGCATATGGCAAACGGTTACCGCCGGTGGTTTCATCGGTGTTTTTCTTGAATTTGGCGGTAAACAGGTTGGTGTAATTACCGGCGATGTAGAAATTATGCGGGCTGTCATAAATCCTGCCGAAATCTACGCGTGCTGCCAGTTCCAGGCCAGTTTGCTGAGATTTACCGGCATTGATAAAGTCACCCGCGTTTCGCTGGATCACGATCTCATCAAAATCGATATTGAACAATGTCGCTTCAAAACCGACGCCTTTGAAATAAGAAGAGCGTACACCGATTTCAGTATTGGTGCTTTCTTCAGCGCGTGTACTGCTGATCGCATCCAATCCGGCCAGATCATCAAAGTTGATATCACGTGATGGCCTTGGTGGGGCAAAGCCTCGGTGTATACCGGCAAATACCGTGGTATTGGCGATGCCGTTCCAGGTAGTGCCTATGCCTGGCAACCATACGGTCTGGCTGTTGGTTTTAGCAAACCCTTGTGGGTCTCCCTCTGCCTGCAACACATTGATTTTCTTCTTGTAATCCTCAACACGCAAGCCTGGTGTCAATGTCCAGTCACCCAGGTAAAAAGTGTTTTGCGCATAGTAGGATTTCGCTTCGATATCGATACGGATATCCTCGCGGAAATCACCGAATGCTTTGGCATAAGACAAACTTTGCGCGCGTGGATCAGCATCCCTGAACTGCTGACGCTTGTTGCCTTCTTCATGATATCTAAAGCCAACGACCGCACTACTTTCAATGCCGAATAGGCTATGTTTGATATCTAACCTAGGCTCAAACCCATAGTAATCATAGCTTCTTGGACGATGGCGGCCACCGCACTGAGCTGCATTGGCGACTGTTGCCGGACCTAAACTTTGGCATCTATCCATGACAGAGACACCTGTTTGAATATCAGGTGAGCCGCTTATAGTGCCAGGTGCATTGATTTGCCTGAACGAAGTCCTGAATGCATCCACATAATAGGCGTTTGTAGTTAAAGTGGTGTTGGCATTGATATCGAAGATATGTTGCAGTTGCAATGACTTGCGCTCGTATTCAAACCTGTCATTTTTACCGGTAGGCGCCTGGTACTTGTCCTGCGCGTACTCAATCGCGCCCAAACCTGTTTCGGATACATGAGAATTTTCTTCATAGTAACCAACTTTAGCAATGATACGCTGGCTTTCAGTCAGGTTGAGCTGGCCTTTGACCATCAGCTCGCGCATTTCAAAGTCATGGTTCTTGCGGATACCATCCCCTTTTTTCTGTATCGCATCTATCATGATGCCACCCTGTTCGCCGCCTACACCTAGGTTTGCGGCAAAGCCGGTAAAGTCATTGTTACCCACCATGCCGGTGACACTACCTTCAAATCCGTTCTTTGGCACGGGCTTGGTCACAAAGTTGATCATGCCACCTACCGTCTGCGGGCCATATAAGATCTGGCCGGAGCCTTTGACGACTTCAATCCGCTGTACGCGCTCTATAGGAGTGGTGTAGTGCGCCGAAGGGTCGCCATACGGCCCCAGGAACAATGGCATACCATCTTCCATCAGCAATGTGCGTGAGGTACGTCTGGGGTCCATGCCCCTGATACCGATATTGACGCCCAGGCCAAAGGTATTCTCACCCACGATGTGTACGCCAGGCACATTATTGATCGCTTCTTGCAATGAAAACGGCCTGCGTTCATTGAGGGCTTTTTCATCCACCACGCTATATGAACCAGGCACGGTTTCCAGGCGGTCCGGCAAAATGCCTTTCACCACCACTGAATCCACTTCTAAACTCTCTGCTTGATTTCCCTGTGTTTCTGCATAAGCATTTGCAACATTGACACCCATCGCTACTGCCGTGGCAGCGACTATGATTTTTTTATTTGTTGTGTACATCCTCTTCGTCCTCTTGTTTTAAAAATGACGCGGAGGGATAAGCAACATTTACACCAATGTAATTTTCATAATCATTATCTCGTTGATTTATTTATGCAAATATACTTACAAACGTGCCTGCGCCCGCAAAAACTCTTAAATACAGACATCAATATTGGCTTATTTCAACCATGCAACTGGTTTATTGGTTTATATCAGCCGATCAGTATATTTGGCATGCTGCTAGCCCTCCCCTCACAAACAACCAGCCGCAGGGTTCTCAGGTATAATTATCGTTTTCGTTAAGAGCTTTACTAGCCCCCATGCAACAGCAGTATCCATATAAAGAAGTCGAACAACAGGCACAGCAATTCTGGGGCGCCAGACAAAGCTTTTTAGCCAAACCGGAAAGTAACAAACCCAAGTACTACTGTTTGTCCATGTTCCCCTACCCTAGCGGCAAGCTGCATATGGGCCATGTGCGTAACTACACCATAGGTGACGTGCTCAGCCGCTACCACCACATGAAGGGTTTCAACGTGCTGCAGCCTATGGGCTGGGACGCGTTCGGCCTGCCGGCCGAGAATGCAGCCATTCAAAACAAGGTGCCGCCGGCACAATGGACCTATGACAATATCGCTTACATGCGCAAGCAGTTGCAGTCACTGGGCTTTGCCATAGACTGGAGCCGCGAGCTGGCCACCTGCCAGCCTGAATATTACAAATGGAACCAGTGGCTGTTCCTGCGCATGCTGGAAAAAGGCATCGCTTACAAAAAAACCCAGGTCGTCAACTGGGACCCGGTAGACCAGACGGTACTGGCCAATGAGCAGGTGATAGACGGCCGCGGCTGGCGCACCGGCGCGCTGGTCGAAAAACGCGAGATCCCCGGTTATTATCTGAATATCACCGGCCACGCCCAGCAACTGCTGGACGACCTGGACAAACTGCCAGGCTGGCCTGAGCGCGTAAAAACCATGCAGGCCAACTGGATAGGCAAAAGCGTGGGGGTACGTTTCGCGTTCACGCACAACATTCAAAATGACGCCGGCCAGCTCATAGATGACGGCAAGCTGTGGGTGTTCACTACCCGCGCCGACACCATCATGGGCGTGACTTTCTGCGCGGTGGCGGCCGAGCATCCGCTAGCCACGCATGCCGCGCAAAACAACCCTGCTCTGCAAGCCTTTATCGATAAATGCAAGCAAGGTTCTGTGATGGAAGCCGATATGGCGACCATGGAAAAAGAAGGCATGGACACCGGCCTGAGCGTGCTGCATCCGGTGACTGGCGAACAGGTGCCGGTGTGGGTGGGCAACTATGTGCTGATGACTTATGGCGAAGGCGCCGTGATGGCCGTGCCCGCACATGACGAACGTGATTTTGGCTTTGCCAAAAAATACCAGTTGCCTATCAAACAGGTGATCAGCGTCATGGACCAGACCTTTGACACCAGCGCCTGGCAAGAGTGGTATGGCGAGAAGAACAAAGGTGTGTGCATCTATTCAGGCAAATACAACGACCTTAACTATGCGCAGGCCGTAGATGCAGTGGCTGCCGACCTGGCCGAAAAAGACCTGGGTGGCAAACAGACTAACTGGCGCCTGCGCGACTGGGGCATTTCCCGCCAGCGTTACTGGGGCTGCCCTATCCCTATCATACATTGCGAAAGCTGTGGCAGCGTGCCGGTGCCGGACGACCAGTTACCGGTCAGGCTACCGGAAGATTGCGTGCCTGACGGTTCAGGCAACCCGCTCAACAAGCGCGAAGATTTTCTGCATACCTCCTGCCCTAGCTGCGGCAAACCGGCCAAGCGTGAAACTGACACCATGGATACCTTTGTCGATTCCAGCTGGTATTACGCACGCTATGCCTCAGGCTTTAGCGACTCTGCCATGGTCGACGCACAAACCAACCACTGGATGCCGGTAGACCAGTACATAGGCGGCATTGAACATGCGATTCTGCATCTGCTGTATTCGCGCTTCTGGAGCAAAGTCATGCGCGACCTCGGCCTGGTGAATTATGACGAGCCGTTTGCCAATCTGCTGACGCAAGGCATGGTGCTCAATCATATCTTCTCGCGGCGTACGGCAAAAGGCGGCATTGAGTACTTTGCGCCTGAAGAAATAGAACTGATACAGGATGACAATGGCAAGATCACCGGTGCCAAACTGCTGGCCGATGGGTCTGCCATCGATTACCAGGGCATAGGCACCATGTCCAAATCCAAGCGCAACGGCGTGGACCCGCAATCACTGATAGAGCAATACGGTGCCGATACCGCCCGTTTCTTCATGATGTTTGCCGCACCGCCTGAGCAGACGCTGGAATGGTCTGACAGCGGCGTGGAAGGCTCGCACCGTTTCCTGAAACGGGTATGGAATTATGGTTACGGCCTGTCTGAGACCCAGGCGGCAGAAATGCCTAACAAACTGACCGGCGAACTGGCTAACCACAGACGCGAGATCCACACTGTGTTGAAACAGGCCAATGTCGACCTGGCCAAGCTGCAATTCAACACCGTGGCTTCTGCCTGCATGAAGATACTGAACACGCTGGAAAAGCTGCAGAAAGAAGCAGAAAAAGACTGGTCAGCGGTGGCTTTTGAAGGCTACAGCATACTGCTGCGCGTGTTGTCGCCTATCGCCCCGCACATCGCCCAGGTCATGTGGCAAACGCTGAACCTGGGTGAGGATATCCTGGCCGCCAAATGGCCGGAACCTGCCAACTCGGCGCTGGTGCAGGACGAAGTGGAATATGTGGTTCAAGTGAACGGCAAGTTGCGTGGCAGCATCAATATTCCCAAGAGCATGGCCAAAGAGCAGATAGAAGCGACTGCCGTCAACCAGGATTTCGTACAGAAATTCCTCAATGAAGGCAGCGTTAAAAAGATCATTGTCGTGCCTAACAAATTGATTAACATCGTCGTTGCCTAAGCAACGCCACTATTAAACATTGTAGTGAACACCATAGTAAACATTGTAGTGAACATCGTAGAAAGGATGACCATGCTGCTTTCCCGCCTGACGCCTGACTTGCTGAGCCGGTTTTCTCTAAGCAAGGCTGTGCAGCACTGCGGCTGGCTGGTATTGCTGGCCGCACTGAGCAGCTGCGGTTTTCAGTTACGCCAGCCTTCACCGATCGCGTTCAAGACTATGTTCATTTCCGGCAACTCCACCATTTCCACGCCTTTACGCAAAGCGCTGACCGAGCAAGGCGTCAAGCTGGTGGAGAGTGGGGAAGATGCCGAGCTGCAGCTCGAATTGCTCAAGGAAGAGAATGAGCAACGCATTCTTTCTCTGAGCGGTACCGGTGTGGTGCGTGAATACGAGCTGTACTACCGTGTGCAATACCGTACCAAGATCGCAGGCGAGCCGACCTGGAGCCTGCCGCTGGTCATGGAAGGCCGCCGTGACTATACCTATAATGACGCCAACTTGCTGGCAAAACAGACAGAGCAGAAATTGCTGACTGATAGCATGCAGACCGATGTGATGAATGGTATCTTGCGCCGCCTGTCAGCGTTGAAAAAAGCCGAGTAGCCTATGCGCATCCAGGCTGCGCAATTGTCACAGCACCTGCCACCCAGGCAGCACCTGTTCGTGCTGGCCGGTGACGAGCCGCTGTCTATCACTGAATCGCTGGACCAGATCCGCGCCGCCGCCAGGCAACAGGGTGCGCAGGAGCGCGCCAGTTTTACCGTAGAGCGTTATTTCAACTGGGGGCAGATCAGCCAGTTTTTGCAGAGCTTCTCGCTGTTTGCCGAGCGCCGCATACTTGAGATCAATATCCCCACTGGCAAACCCGGGGTAGAAGGCGCCAAAGCCCTGCAGCAACTGGCCGAGCTGCCAGCAGCCGACACCACCATCATCATCACCCTGCCCGCGCCCGACCGCGACATGACTAACAGCGCCTGGTATGAAGCCTTGCTGCAACAAGGGGTGGTGCTGATTCACAACCAGGTGCCGCTGGCACAACTGCCGGACTGGATAGGCCAGCGGCTGGCCTTGCAACAACAGAGCGCAGATGAAGTGTCACGCCGTTTTATCGCCGAGCAGGTAGAAGGCAATTTACTGGCGGCGCACCAGGAGATCCAGAAACTGGGTTTGTTATACCCGGCTGGCCCCTTGTCGGAACAGGCGATACGGCAATGCGTGCTCAATGTCGCGCGTTTTGATGTCTCGCAACTGGGCGAAGCCATGCTGCAAGGCGATCAAAGCCGCATACTGCGCATCATAGAAGGCCTGCGTGAAGAAGGTGAGACCGCAGTCACCGTCATGAACCCGCTGGTGTGGCTGTTCCGGCCATTGTTGCAGGTCCGCATCGCCATGCAAAGCGGGCAATCCATGCAAAATGCACTGACTCAGGCCAGGCTGTTTGGCGACCGCCAGCAATTAGTCAAACGTGCATTGGAATTTTTACCGCAGAAACATATCGAAGCAGCACTACAAAAATTGTCAGACATAGACCGAATGGCAAAAGGCGTAGGCGATGGCGATGCCTGGCTGGAGCTATCCCGCTTGTGTACCGGCATTGCGCGTATGGCGGCCAGCAGATCGGCCAGGGCAAGAGCACGCTAACATTCAGGGTAAAAAAGCTGGTTTAGGATAAAATAACAAGTTATGGACATTCAACACTATATGAAACAACTGGGAGAGCAGGCGCGCGCCGCCTCCCGTTTGATGGCTAAAGCGGATACCAACACCAAGAACCAGGCCCTGCGCAATATCGCCAGCCTGATCCGCCATCACGAAAAAGCCCTGCTCGCCGCCAACCAGCAAGACCTGGACGCGGCCAAAGCCAATGGCATGGAAGCCGCCATGCTGGACCGCCTGGCACTCAGCGAAAAATCTGTGGCGACCATGGCAGAAGGCCTGGAACAGATCGCCAGCCTGCCAGACCCTATAGGCGAAATGAGCAATTTCAAATACCGCCCTTCCGGCATCCAGATCGGCCAGATGCGTGTGCCGTTGGGGGTGATAGGCATCATTTACGAAGCCCGCCCGAATGTCACGGTGGATGCGGCCGGCCTGTGTATCAAGTCCGGCAACGCCTGTATCCTGCGTGGCGGTTCTGAAGCCATACACTGCAACCAGGCGCTGGCTAAACTCGTGCATCAGGGCTTGCAGCAGGCTGGCTTGCCACAAGCTGCAGTGCTGGTAGTGGAAACCACAGACCGCGCGGCTGTAGGTGAGCTGATCACCATGAAACAATATGTGGACGTGATCGTGCCACGCGGTGGCAAAGGCCTGATAGAACGCATCAGCAGTGATGCGCGCATCCCTGTCATCAAACACCTGGATGGCAATTGCCATATCTATGTTGATGATGAAGCCGACCTCGATAAAGCGCTACGCATACTGGAAAACGCCAAGACCCAGCGCCTGGGCACCTGCAACACCGCCGAGTCGCTGCTGGTGGCGCGCAGCATCGCCCCAACCGCACTGCCTAAACTGGCCGAGATGCTGATCAGCAAAGGCGTGGAGATCCGTGGCTGCGACGAGACACGCGCCATCGTCCCGCAAGCCAAATCGGCGACTGAAGAGGACTATTACACTGAATATCTGGATGCCATCATTTCGTGCAAGGTCGTCAGCGGCCTGGATCAGGCGATCGCCCATATCAACCAGTACTCCAGCCAGCATACCGAGGCGATAGTCACCGAAAACTACACCAAGGCGCGCCAGTTCCTGCGTGAAGTCGATTCCAGCAGTGTTATGGTCAACGCCTCCACCCGCTTTGCCGATGGCTTTGAATATGGCTTTGGTGCAGAAATCGGTATTTCTACCGACAAACTGCACGCGCGTGGCCCGGTGGGCCTGGATGGCCTGACATCGCTGAAATACATCGTGCTCGGTGACGGCCACGTTCGGGCCTGACAAATTGCAAAAATCGGGCGCTTAAAGGCGTTGCGGTGTGCCCGATTGATGCAATGAAGATTGATTAATGCGCCGAAAGAATCATTAAAATGCAAATCATCGGACTGTTTGGCGGCACTTTCAACCCTATCCATAACGGCCATATCGCGCTGGCGCAAAGCGTCATTGATACCCTGCATTGCAGCCAGATCCGTTTTATCCCGGCCGCCATCCCGCCACATAAAGCCATACCGACAGTCACCGCCCAGCATAGAGCCAATATGGTTCAGCTAGCCATCGCTGATCATCCGCATTTCATACTCGACACCTGCGAGCTTGACCGGCAGGGGCCGTCTTACACTATAGAGACCTTGCACCTGCTACGCCACCGCCTGCCTGACATGGCGTTATGCCTGATCATGGGCCAGGATAGCTACCTGCAACTGCCAACCTGGCATCGCTGGCAGGAATTACTGGATTACTGTCATCTGTTGATCGTGCACAGAGCAGATATAGCGCACACCCTGCAACTGCACGCTGCGCATCAAAATAAACTGGTGGATATAGACCAGGCAGCCGCACAGTTCGCCGCACAAACACACGGCCTGATCAGTTACTTGCCAATCACGCCACCTGACCTTTCCTCCACCCGCATACGGGCGCAGCTGGCGCAAGGTGACACCCGCATAGCTGGCATCCCAGAAAAAGTGCTGTATTACATCAAGGAAAATCATTTGTACCAGTCATAGGCTGCGCCCGTTTTAAAGCGCACTGCCATGCCTGATATAAAAAGCCAGGCCCGGAGACATCATCCCCGGGCCCGGTGTGCTGCAGTTCAAGGCAGCGTTAATGTTTTGCTGGCGTACCTATCAGTTTTTTGAATTGCTGCGGCGCTATCTCGCCATCGTCGCCTTGCAGTTGCGCCAGTATCTCCTGTTTACGCGCAGTGAAAGTTACTGCCAGACTGCGCAGATCCAGTTCTTTGGATTTTCTCACCTCGGGAAACATCTCTTCTTCTTCCTCATCCACATGGTGGGTGATATATTCGCCCAGCACAGTGACCTTGGCATCGTACATAGGGTCTGCAGGGTCCATGGCCTGGAGCTGGGCGATCAGGTCTTTGGCATTGTCATGCTCAACGATGCCTTCATTGATCAACGCATCATCTTCAGTGGCGCTGCGTGCACCAGGGTAAAAAACCTCTTCTTCTGCCATGCTATGGGCGATCAGTTCAGCACAGATTTTATTGGAGAGCTTCACCTTAGCCTTGATATCGCCTTTTTCAGCCAGTTTGTCGTACTGTTTGAACATTTTTTTAACCTCGTCATGATCATTTTTCAATAACACGATCACATCGTGTTTGACGCGGCTTGATGCCGTGGCTTTGGCTGGGGCAGCTTTGGTTGGGCTGGTTTTTTTCACTGCTGCAGGTGTTGCTGTTGTCATGGTCAATCTCCTGGTAATTGGTGGAATGATTTTTTAAATCCAGTCATTCGTCACTGCAATGACCTTGTTGTAGTGGGGCTATCATGCGGTGTGGCCGGTAAACACACCATGCATTTTCTTCTGAATTTGGTGTAGGAAAAGTCGCACGCCTGGCAGTGCGCGCTGATAAAAAAGAGTTATGCGAGTTGCTGGTTTTTTGCAAAAAATAAATATAATGACCAATTGATAAATTGACCACAGCCTGAATTCACTCTCCGCAGCGCTATAGACAGCCAGCCTGATTGAAACTACCGCAACGCTAAACTCTTTAAGGAAGAAGATGGGATCAGATCGTTTCAGCGCATCTCGTTTTGGTATGTTTAAACGATGCTTGTGGTTGATGCTGTCATTGCTTGCTATGCCGGCTGACGCGGAAGAAGTGATGCGCCACCATTATCCTGAAGCCAGCCTGATGCCACCACTGCCGCTTTCGGCGCAGGAAAAAGCCTGGATAAAAGCCCACCCCAACCTCAGGGTAGCGGTCAAGAATGGTTGGATGCCTATCGAGTTCCAGCTGGAAAACCAGAAGCACGCCGGCATTTCGATCGATTACCTGGAGCAGATCAGCCTGCTGACCGGGCTGACCTTCACCATCGTTGATTACTACAACAATATCAACAACCATGAAGTGGAGCTGGTGACCGGCATCCGTGGCAATAACTATCCCAAAGGCTTTCAGCTGGTGGCGACACCCTACCTGGAAACGACCAACGCGATCTATATCTCGGCCAAAAATGCGCGCACTGCAGACAATCAAAACCTCAACCAGCTGTCGCACAAAACCGTGGCAGTGTTCAGAAATGGCCCACTGGCACAGGCGCTGAAAACGTCGGTGCCAGATATAGAGCTGAAACTGGTCGATATCGCGGACGACGCGTTTGAATACCTGGACGCGCACGAAGTAGATGCTTATATCGGCAATGAACTGGTGCTGGATTACCACATTGATTTCCACAAGATCAGATCGATCAAAAAAAGCGGGGTCACGCCTATCACCAGTGAGGTTTTCATGGCCAGCAGCGAGGCGCATCCGCTGCTGCAAGGCATACTCAATAAAGCCATTTTGCAGATAGGCACCAACCAGCCGGAGATTTTAGACACCTGGAAGATCCAGCCGCAGAACCCATTCATCAACTACCTGATAGTGACCATTTCACTGTTTGCCGTGGTGCTGCTGTTTCAACTGATCAAGTTGTATAAATCGAGCAAAAAACAGGCGCTGGCGGCTGAGGAAAAGATCTGGTTCCAGGCCAACCATGACTTTCTCACCCAGTTGCCCAACCGTTACTTTCTTAAAAGCAAACTCACGCAGGCTTTGCATCAATCAGAGCTCAGCCTGAGTAATATAGGCGTCATTATTATCGATCTGGATAATTTCAAGGAGATCAACGACACCGCCGGCCACGCCATTGGTGACGAGGTGCTGATCAAGGTGGCCGAGCGTATCAACGCCATCATTACGCCGCCCAATATCATGGCCAGGTTTGGTGGCGATGAGTTTCTGATCCTGATGCAGGAAAACCCCGATGCACACGCATTGCATGCGTTCTGTACCCAGTTGATAGAGGTCATGGCAGCGCCTTTCAAGATCCAGCAGAAGTCTTTTCTGGTGTCTATCAGCATAGGCGCTTCGCGCTATCCTGATAACAGCCGCCATGTGGAAGAACTGATCATGTTTGCTGATGAGGCCATGTACCAGGCCAAGCGCACCGGCAAGAACAGATTCATTCTGTTTAATGAAAGCATGCACGACGTGTTCACCCGGCGTACCCAGCTCGGCAACGAGTTGCGCCATGCGGTAGAAAGGCACCAGCTCTATCTGCAATACCAGCCTATCTATAACCTGCACAACCAGCATTGCGAAAAAGTCGAGGCGCTGTTGCGCTGGTACCACCCTGAGTTCGGCACCGTTCCGCCAGATATCTTTATCAATATTGCCGAAGAGAACGGCTGCATCATAGAACTGGGCGAGTGGGTGTTTCAGCAGGTGCTCAACGATTTCACACTGCTGAACAGGCATTTCGGCGAGATCGAGGTCTGCATCAACCTGTCGCCTATCCAGTTTACCCAGTCGGCAAGCATACATAATTTCATCAGCAGTATCAGCAGCAGAGGTATCCCCGGCGCGCGCTTCTGTTTTGAGATCACCGAAGGCCTGCTGCTGGAACCTTCCAACAATGTGATTGATAACCTGAATACCATCAATGCCCATGGCATCCGCCTGGCGCTGGATGACTTTGGTACCGGATATTCGTCGCTGGCTTACCTGAATAAATTCAGCATTGATTACGTCAAGATCGATAAATCGTTTATCAGCAATATCACCGCCAACGCCAACGACCTGGCCTTGTGCAAAACCATTATTTATATGGGTAAACAGCTGAATATCAGGCTGATCGCCGAAGGCGTGGAAACAGGCGAGCAGGAGGATTTATTAAAGCAGATGGGCTGTGATTACTCGCAGGGCTTTTACCGCGCACGGCCACTCACCATACGTGACCTGGCACAGTCAGACAGCAGGGCTGACGCAACAACGGTTTAACTTGAGAGATGGGAAATTCAAACGGCGTTACGCGCCAGAAACTGGTCCAGTTGCCTGGCAAACGCGTGCCGGTCAGAGGCTTGCATGGCAGCCGGCCCTTCGGTTTCTAGCCCACTGGCACGTAGCGACTCCATAAAGTCGCGCATCGCCAGCCGCTCACGGATATTTTCAGGCGAATAAAACTCGCCGCGCGGGTTGAGCGCGTGACCACCTTTTGCTATCACCTGTGCCGCCAGCGGAATATCGGCGGTGATCACCAGATCACCCGCCACCAGCGCCGCCACGATCTCATTGTCTGCCACATCAAAGCCTTTGCCCACCTGCATTGCTCTCAGGTAAGGCGAAGGCGGCACAAACAATAATTTATTGGCGACCAGGGTAGTGCTTATTTTGGAGCGTTCAGCCGCCCGGAACAGGATCTCCTTGATCACTACCGGGCAAGCATCGGCATCGACCCAGATCTGCATCAGCGGTTTCCGGGTTTGTGCCTGTTGCCCTGGCCATTGGCCTGCTGATTGCCATTAGCCTGCTGATTACCAGCCCCAGGCGATTGCCGGTTTTGCGCATGTGCCCCTGGTTTAGCGCTGAACAAGGCGCCGCCCTGTGGCCGGTTACCATTTGCAGCGGCTTGTCTGGGCTGTGTCTGGTTGCCATTGGCGGCATTGCCTTGTGCAGGCCGGTTTTGCTGCGGCTGAGCAGAACGGTGCTGGCCTGGCTGACCTTGTGACTGACGCTGGCCCGGCTGTTGCGGCTGCGAAGGCCTGCCGGCAGGGGTAGATGATCTGGCCTGATTTGGACGGCCCTGGTTTGGGCGCGCCTGATTAGGGCGACTCTGATTCTGGCGTCCGGCATTCTGCCCACGCGGTGGCCGGTCCGGCTCTTCACTGCCTTTGGCCGGTGGCACAAAGTCCTCTACCGCCACACGCGGGATCTCGCGTTTGATCAGCCGCTCTATGTCTTTCAACATGCCTAACTCTTCGCGGTCCACCAGTGAAATGGCGGCACCGCTGGCACCGGCACGGCCGGTACGGCCTATGCGGTGCACATAATCTTCCGGCACATTCGGCAATTCAAAATTCACCACTTGCGGCAACTGGTCTATGTCCAGCCCGCGTGCGGCGATATCAGTCGCCACCAGCGCCGGAATGGTACCGGCTTTAAACTCGGCCAATGCTGCCGTGCGCGCATTCTGGCTCTTATTGCCGTGGATAGCCATCGCCGGGATGCCATCTTTGACCAGTTTTTCTGCCAGGCGGTTAGCGCCATGCTTGGTGCGCGTGAATATCAGCACCTGTTTCCAGTTATTCTGTTTGATCAGGTGGCTGACCATCTCGCGCTTGTGCGCCTGCGGCACCATGTGCACACTCTGTTCTATCAGCGCATTAGACTGATTACGGCGCGCCACTTCCACCAGGTCTGGTGCATTGAGCAGGTTATCTGCCAGTTTCTTGATCCCGTCAGAGAAAGTGGCCGAGAACAGCAGGTTTTGCCGCCTTTTAGGCAGCAGGGCCAGCACTTTCTTGATGTCATGGATAAAGCCCATGTCCAACATACGGTCTGCTTCATCTAGCACCAGTATCTCAATGGCGGAGAGATCCAGCGCTTTCTGCTGCACCAGGTCTAGCAGACGGCCAGGCGTTGCCACCAGGATATCCACCGGTTTTTTCAGGCGGGCGATCTGCGCATTCACGCTCACGCCGCCAAACACCACCAGGCTTTTCAGCGGCAGGTATTTACCATAAGTAGTCACTGACTCACCGATCTGCGCTGACAGCTCACGCGTAGGCGAAAGAATCAGGCAGCGTGGTTTGCCAATAGCGGTATTGAGCGGGGTTTCAGATAATCTATGCAGGATAGGCAAGGTAAAGCCGGCTGTTTTGCCGGTGCCTGTCTGTGCGCCAGCCAGCAGATCGCCACCACGCAACACATAAGGGATAGCTTGCGCCTGGATAGGCGTAGGCACGGTGTAACCGGCATCGGCAATGGCGCGCTGCACAGGCGCACATAAGTTTAAATCAGCAAACGTCACGTTTGCAGGGGTATTGTTTTCTATGGACAAAGTCATTCACTTTTAGAACGTGCATGGCCAATATAAAAAGGGCCACACAACAAATTATTAGGCGCTGGTCTGTTGCGAGCCGCAACACCAATCTGGACAAACGAAGATGATATTTCTAGAGGTTTACTAGGCCGCTGCGATGATTGGAAGGTCGCAGGGTGGTTGCATTATACGCGCTATTCGCCAGGCGCTAATGATTTACATAAAATAAGAAAGCTATCAGTTCAACTTAGATTTTGCAAAAACTGGCTATCATTCCAGTCACCGCGATAAACAGCGATACAAGTGACTGCTGGCAAAGCAGCCACTAATGCAACAACAAAAAGAGTGATTGCCATTTCTATGGCTAATTAGCCTGTGCTGCCCTCGCCCGCGCGGTATGCAACTTTCTATAGCTATCGATCAAGCGATGATGCCTGTCCAGCCCTTCCAATTTGGTACTAGTAGGCGTTAAACCGTAGAAACGAACGTTGCCCTCCACAGAGCCGATCACGGCGTCCATCCTGGCGTCGCCGAACATACGGCGGAAATTAGTTTCATAATCGGCCAGTTCCAGTTCATCATCCAGCAGCACTTCCAGCACCACATTCAATGCCTGGTAGAACAAACCGCGTTCCAGCGTGTTGTCGTTATATTGCAGGAAAGCACCCACCAGCTCATGCGCTTCTTCAAACTGTTGCAAGGCCAGGTTGATCAGCAGTTTCAGTTCCAGCACGGTGAGCTGGCCCCAGTCGGTATTTTCGTCAAACTGAATGCCTATCAGGGTAGCGATATCACCGTAATCATCCAGCTCATTATTCTCCAGCCGTTCCAGCAGTGCTTGCAGACTGGCATCGTCAAGCTGATGCAGGTTGAGGATATCCTCGCGGAACAATAACGCTTTATTGGTGTTATCCCACACCAGGTCTTCTACCGGATAGATCTCGGAATAACCAGGCACCAAAATGCGGCAAGCGGTCGCGCCCAGCTGGTCATACACGGCCACATAAGACTCTTTGCCTAATTGCTTGAGGATAGCGAACAAGGTCGCCGCTTCGTCAGCATTCGGGTTTTCGCCCTGGCCGGAAAAATCCCACTCTACGAATTCGTAATCAGACCTGGCGCTGAAAAACCGCCACGAAACGATGCCGCTGGAATCAATAAAGTGTTCGACAAAGTTATTCGGCTCGGTCACCGCTTCGCTGGCAAAAGTCGGCTGCGGCAAATCATTCAGGCCTTCAAAACTGCGGCCTTGCAGCAATTCGGTCAAGCTGCGCTCCAAAGCGACTTCCAGCCTGGGGTGTGCGCCAAACGAGGCAAACACACCGCCGGTGCGCGGGTTCATCAAGGTCACGCACATGACCGGGTACTGCCCGCCCAGCGAGGCATCTTTCACCAGCACCGGAAAGCCCTGCTCTTCCAGCCCTTTGATACCCTCCACCACGCCAGGGTACTTCGCCAGCACTTCTTGCGGCACATCCGGCAAGGCGATCTCGCCTTCTATGATCTCGCGCTTTACCGCGCGCTCAAAAATCTCGGATAAACATTGCACCTGCGCCTCAGCCAGCGTATTGCCCGCGCTCATGCCATTGCTGACAAACAGGTTTTCGACCAGATTGGTGGGGAAAAACACCGTCTCGCCATCCGACTGCCGAACAAACGGCAGCGAGCAGATGCCGCGTTGCACGTTGCCAGAATTAGTGTCTACCAGGTGCGTGCCGCGCAGCTCACCATCCGGGTTATAAATTTCAAGGCAATAGTCATCAAGGATCTCTTTCGGCAGCGCATCCTTACGGCCAGGCTTGAACCAGCGCTCATTCGGGTAATGCACGAAGGGAGCATTGGCGATCTCTTCGCCCCAGTACGAGCCGGCATAAAAATGGTTGTTACTCAGCCGCTCTATATATTCACCCAGGGCAGAAGCCAGCGCGCTTTCCTTGCTTGCGCCCTTGCCATTGGTGAAACACATGGGCGAGTGCGCATCGCGTATATGCAGCGACCACACATTAGGTACGATATTGCGCCACGAAGCGATCTCGATCTTGATGCCCAGCCCGGCCAGCACGCTGGTCATATTGGCGATGGTCTGCTCGAGTGGCAAATCTTTGCCGGTGATAAACGTCTGCGATTCTGCAGCAGTGTTCACCGTCAGCAAGGCCTGCGCATCGGCATCTAGGTTAGCCACTTCTTCGATAATAAAATCCGGCGCCGCCTGCACCACTTTTTTCACGGTACAACGGTCTATAGAACGCAAAATACCTACGCGGTCTTTATCAGAAATATCCGTCGGCAACTCGATCTGAATCTTGAAGATCTGCTTGTAGCGGTTTTCCGGGTCGACGATATTGTTGTGCGAAAGGCGGATATTCTCGGTAGGGATATTGCGCGTGCTGCAAT
Organism: Methylophilus luteus; assembly: GCF_042676265.1. Classification (NCBI taxonomy): domain Bacteria; kingdom Pseudomonadati; phylum Pseudomonadota; class Betaproteobacteria; order Nitrosomonadales; family Methylophilaceae; genus Methylophilus; species Methylophilus luteus. The sequence goes on along the minus strand of NZ_JBHTKB010000001.1, from coordinate 204,921 downwards.
ACAGCTTCACAAAATAAGCCGCGCACAAGGCAGAAGAAGCCAGAAAGTAATCAAACGGCCCAGGTGCCGAGCCATCACCCTTATAACGGATAGGCTGGTCGGCAATCACCGTAAAGTCATCAAACTTGGCCTCAAGACGTAACTTATCGAGAAAGTTGACTTTGACTTCCATGGGCGAAAACTCCGGCTGCTGCAAAAAGATAAGGGCGCTATTATCCCTCACAACGCTAAAGCCGCCTAAAGATAAATTGCAAGCTGCTGATTAAATAAGCTTTTTAAAAGAGATTGATCTGAGCATCACCTTTCAAAAAAACTGCTTCAGCGGTGTTATCATAAATCAAAGAAATTTTTGAAGAGATTGAAAATGAGCAACGCATCCAGCTATCCATTACGTTTGCCAAAATCACTCAAAGATGCGGTAGCCGCTGTCAGCAAACGTGATGGCACCAGCATTAATCAGTTTGTGGCTATGGCAGTGGCAGAAAAAATCAGCGCATTAGAAACTGCCGAGTTTTTTAGTGTGCGGCAACAACAGGCAGACTATGAAAAGTTTGATGCTCTGATGAATCGATCAGGTGGCCAGGCACCGATTAAAGGCGATGTGATTGGTGAAGATTAGGTTTGATGGCGCATATTGAATCCGTTTACGCAGCCAAGGGGTTAATGCAAGCTGCTGATTAAATGCGGTTTTTAGATAATTCAGCCTGAAACGTCCACGCCACAAACCGGCTTTGTTTCTGCCCCTGCGCCATATCCACCGTTTTCACCGTCACCGCCTGCACCTTTTTCAATTCACGATACACCTGCGGCAGATTGCTGGCTTTAGAAACCAGCGTGGTAAACCACACGCACTGTCTGCCAAACTGCCGGCTCTCGCTGATCATGGTGCTCAAAAACGCCGCCTCACCACCCGCACAAAACAGCTCATTAGACTGCCCGCCAAAATTCAACGCCTGCGGCGGCTTTTTACCCAACCCGCGCCACTTGCGCTGCGTGCCCGCCTGCGCCTCAGCCGCAGATGCATGAAAAGGCGGGTTACACAAAGTGAGCGTAAACTGCTCACCCGGCAAAATCACGCCTTTGAAAATAGACTCCGCTTTATCTTGCTGACGCAAACTGATCTGCTGCTGCAAACCATTCCCTTCAACAATCTGCTGCGCATTGCGCAAAGCCTTTGCATCAATATCCACCCCCACACATTGCCAGCCATAAGCATGCGAAGCAATCAGCGGATAAACCAGGTTCGCCCCTGTGCCAATATCCAGCAGCCGCACTTGCTCAGGGTTTAGGTGGGGAACACTCTCAGCCAATAAATCCGCCAGATAATGCACATAATCCGCACGGCCAGGGATAGGCGGACATAGGTAATTCTTAGGAATATCCCAAACCGCTACGCCGTAATAGTGTTTGAGCAAGGCTTGGTTTAAAGCTTTTACAGCTTGAGGATTAGCGAAGTCTATTGAGGCATCGCCGTAAGCATTTGGGCGGACGTAGTGAGAAAGAGGTGGGTGTGCTTGCACCAGCACAGAAAAGTCATAGCCGACGCGATGAAGGTTTCGTGAATGTAAGATTTGAGGAGGCGAATCGATCTTCATGGCAAAACATGAGAATTTTAAATTCCGATGTCACGTAAAGGGATTAAAAGATAACTGGAAGATAGTTTAACAACAGGTTTTTTTAGATCGAGAATTATCAGAAAATTTTTCTAATCTTTTTCAGAATGCATTTCATACACAGAATTGCTGACAATATGATATTTTGGTTTTGATTTGAATCTTTTACATACTTATCAACTTCCATCTTGAGTTCAGCCTTAGGTCTCCTGTTAATACTTTTCTTTGCTTTAGGGGACGTAGCATCAGATATATCTACCTCAGGTTCAAGACTAATAAAATTGGTTGGCGGAGCGCTATGATAGTTCAATAGAATTTTCAAAGTCACAAGAAATATTTCCCAGCTAATTTTAGTTAGATTTTCTGTATTTTGGGTTTGCTCTGTAACAACGCTGAAAGCGTGAAAAAAATAGTTTCTCACAGTGTAAATATTGTCTGCGACATGATCCTCTTTTTGATTTACTGCGGAAAGGAAGCTAAGGCAAGTTGGCAGCTCATCTACTTGGTTTATTGATGTATTAGGTAAATGATCGCCAATCAGTTTTTTAATTCTAGCTTTTTCACTTGTAACTCTCTGATAGTCCCTAATTACCCCTTCAGACTTAACTCTATCCTCTATAGAACTAGATAAATCATTCAAAAAAGTTACATTATTTAGTTTCCGAATTTCTTCAATCAAAACCTCAATGATTTGATAGCAAAGAAAAAAAGAGATGATTGGTGACCAATGTTTAGGAAAGGTTTTACAAAAGACTTCGTTCAAAAAATTCAAATTTTTAAAATCATCGCTTACCTTGCGTATAGAAACCGATTTAGTGTCTGGCAAAGTAAATATGTTGTAGTCATTAATTCTCTCATTGACACTATTAGCATAAATGTCTGACTTGTATAAAAATCCGAACTCAAAAAAACTGGGCAAATAACGTAATAGCTCAAAAGGTTGCTGCACTCGATCCGCATCTTTTGTGACAATTAATACTGCTGTGTTTTCACCAAATATTTCAGTAAAAACATTCAATTTCTCATCTGAGAGTTTCTTGTCTAAGATCAGTTTCCTTATAAAATGTTGAACACTTACAAAAGCAGCTGCCTTGATTCTATTTATCTGCTCTTCCGAATAAACGTGGTAATTGTCTTTTGCCACATCGCTTTCTGACGACTCAAGCAAAGATAAAGGCATTAAATGCCCCCCTGGTTGTTTACTCCCATCGAACCTAAGCTCATAGATAGTATTTTCAGGCAAGTTTGTATGCTCAAGGAGAAAAACATCTGCCATACCCGCATCAAAAAATCTTCCTGGGAGAGGAATTGAATATTTGAAAGAATATTGCGACTGATCTTCATAGATGAGCGTATCTACGAAATTGGAGTTTTTTAAATTACCAACATCAATTGGCTTTTCGCCATTATTTAATAAAGATCCCATTTAGTTTTAGAATGTCTGGCTTTCAAATTTTCTGTAAGCTACCTCGATTGCCATATCTAGACTTTGAAAATTATCAGCTTCTCTATTCAACAATTCACGGAAGTAATAGGCAAAAAATAATCGTTGGGAATTACCAATCTTTTTTGACCGATTTTTAAGATCCAACATCTTGTCGTTAAACAACTCAAGAAACTCACTAGGAGAGCTTTCAATTTTCATCCCGTTTATCATTTCACGAACATCTGCAAATGAATTAATTGCACCGACATCTTTTAATCTACCTAATGCTGCTCCAAAGCCAGTTAAACATTGCCCTCTCTTAAAAACCTCAGTTGCACTATTTCCCCAAGGCACTCCATTTCTGGAGACATAGTCTTCGGAAAGACCTTCATCCCCAATAAGGTGTGAAACTTTAAGAATAAAGCCATGAGTAGTTAAGAGCAGCTCATCAAACACGTCTTGTGTTTTCGTCTCTTTGGACAAGTTATTCAAGCTCTTAATGTTTTCTAAAATATCTACTCGATCAAAAGGAAGCTCATCTCTCTCTAGGTAGGAATTAAACGCTTCAATAACCTCTCTGAAATTATATTCATCAATATTTTCAATAGGTCTATCAGCTTTTTCAGATACAAGAATTAATCCTGTTTTATTAGTTTTAGCATAGTCCAAATAAAGCATTTCAAGTTGCTGGCGAATGGACATTGGGGTTTGTCCAGTATTTAAGGTGAGCATTCTGTACAAAACGCCAACCCGATTAAGATTTACATAAATTTCGCATCTAATTCTTCGGGATAAAAACTCCTGCAATACGCCTTGATCCTCCTCACTTCTTTCCAATTCATTTTTTAGATCAATCATGGTGTTAGTACGCTGAAGTCCATCTAAAATCAGAATTTTTCCCTTGTGCTTCGACATTGTATTAGCCAAATCACCATCCATCTCTACAGGCAATGCTAAAACTAAGGCTGGTAAGACACATCCTGTTTTTAAATCTTCTTTTAATAATGCGTATACTGATTTGGATCCACTTACTCGCCGTCTTTGATATTCATTATTTTCCAACGCTGCTATTGCAAACTCCAAGTACTCACTGTTACTCATTTCCACCAAGTAATTGTCACACTCAACCCTACCATCGAAAATTTTTGATTTGATTTCCATTTGCAATTTAGTCCTTAAAATTTAATTTCATAATAATCTAATTTGAATCAATTATCGATTTATGTTCGGATTTAAGTCTCTGCGATGAATCATTAATTAAGTATACTTACCTCTGAAACCGAAGTTAATTTATGCAAAACACCCATTAAAGTATTGAATTGACTAGCAAAACAGTATCTTTACGGTGTATACATACACAAAATTGTCTGTTAATGTAGCAATTATCAGAATAATTACGGTGTTTTACACCGAATAATACTCGGGGTGTTTATTTAATGATGGACATATCAGGAAAGTATTTGTACACCATACGCAGTGCGAATGGGGTGCTGGTTGAGAATTTGCAGGTGTATGGAAAGTCGCGCACTGAGGCGGATGACAAGATCCGCCAGATGTACTGGCGTTGCGAGATCATCAGTTGCGATATTGTGAAAGATTTGAAAGCACGTGCACCACATATAAAAATGCAGTGGGTACGCCCCTAACATGGGGAGGATAGGTTGGCGTTAAGAACCAGCCCTGATTGCGAACTCTAAAGGCGCTTGTTGATACAAGCGCTTTTTTTATTGGCTAACTACCCGATCAGAACAGTGACAGGTTTTTTGCCAGATTGGCTGACTTGTTGCTCTTGCGTCTGGCGGCTTTCTTTTTAGCCATGGGTTTGGTTGGCGGGTCTGGCAGGTCGAACAGGGATTGCTGTGCTGCGAACATATCGTCCTGGGTTTGCGGTGCCAGTAGTTCTGGCCGCAATTCACAATCAATGCGGATATCTGATTTGGGTACGCAGCAGCAAGGCAGGATCTCGTCGGCACCGATAAAGGCTAGCGGCTGTTCAAGGTATTCTACTTCGCCCGCCAGCAGGCGCACGCGGCAGCCACCGCAATAACCGCTGCGGCATTGGTATTCTACTTCGTGCCCGGTACGTTCCAGGCCTTCGAGCAGGGTTTCCTGCGGGATCAGGTTAAAGCGGATGTGCTGGCTTTGTACTACGCTCACGTGGGGTGTTGCTCACTTAAAAACTGAAGTTTATATAAGTGAGCGGGCGGGATAAAGTGCAAGCTGCCATTTTTGCCCGCCGCCACTGAGTCAGTGTTTGCACACTTATAGTTCAAAGTCGTTAAGATCATCTGCCGACATTTCAGAATCGATCTGGCCGATCAGGTATGAGCTGAGTTCTACCTCTTGCGGGGCGACCTGCACGGTGTCGGATGATAGCCAGGTGTTGATCCATGGGATAGGGTTACTTTTGGCGTTGGGGAAGGCAGGTGCCAGGCCCACCGAAGCCATGCGGCTGTTGGTGATGTATTCGACATACTGGCAGAGGATGTCTTTGTTGAGGCCTATCATGGAGCCATCTTTAAACAGGTATTCTGCCCATTGTTTTTCCTGCTCGGCGGCAGTTTTGAACATCTCGAAGCATTCTTGCTGCAACTCGGCGGCAATCTGGGCGAACTCGGGGTCGTCCTGGCCTGAACGCATGATATTGAGCATGTGCTGGGTGCCGGTGAGGTGCAGGGCTTCGTCACGCGCGATCAGGCGGATGATCTTGGCGTTGCCTTCCATCACCTTGCGCTCGGCAAAGGCGAATGAGCAGGCAAAGCTGACATAAAAGCGAATCGCTTCGAGGATATTGACATTCATCAGGCAGCGGTAGAGCAGCTTTTTCAGCTCGCGTTTGTTGACCACTTTGCTCTCGCCATTGATGATGTGGTCGCCCTCGCCCAGCTGCGAATACAGCATGGTCTGGTGTATCAGCTCATCATAATAATGGGCGATATCCGACGCGCGGGCGGTGATGTTGTCATTGCGCACGATGTCATCAAAAATGATGGAAGGGTCATTGACGATGTTGCGGATGATATGGGTGTATGAGCGCGAGTGTATGGTCTCGGAAAACGCCCAGGTTTCTATCCAGGTTTCTATCTCTGGCAATGACACCAGTGGCAGCAAGGCCACGTTGGGGCTACGGCCCTGGATGGAGTCCAGCAGGGTCTGGTATTTGAGGTTGCTGATGAAAATATGCTTTTCATGCTCGGGCAGGTTCTGGTAATCAGAACGGTCCTGCGATACATCCACCTCTTCAGGACGCCAGAAGAATGACAGTTGTTTTTCGATCAGCTTTTCGAATACCGGGTATTTTTGCTGGTCGTAGCGCGCCACGTTGACGGGCTGGCCGAAAAACATCGGTTCTTTTAACTGTTCGTTGTCTATCTTGGTAAAGATGCTATAGGCCATGGCCGTGTTCCCTGAGTGATAAATGGCTGCGCGGGAGAATTGCGGCGTTGCGCGGTACTCAAAATCCTCATGTACTTATGTGTACACTGCGGTTTTTGCGCTCCGTGCGCCTTGCACTTCATCCCGCTCGCTCATTTATGCTTAATCTTGTTTCAATCAACCTTTGACCCACCGTATATATGGTGGGTTTTACTGCTTAAATCTTGCAAGCGCCGCTGGCACAACCATCATCCTCCGCCTCAGTACCACCTTCAGTCGCACCATCGCGGGTGTTGTGGTAGTACAGCGTTTTAATGCCCAGCTTGTACACCTGCAGCAAGTCTTTCAACAGTTGCTTCATAGGCACACGGCCACCTTCAAAACGGGTCGGGTCATAGTTGGTGTTGGCAGAGATCGATTGATCGACAAACTTCTGCATGATGCCCACCAGCTTGAGGTAACCCTCATTGTTAGGCATTTTCCACAGCAACTGGTACTGGTCACGCAGGCGGTCTATCTCTGGCACTACCTGGCGCAGGATGCCGTCTTTAGACTGCTTGACCGAGACCAGGCCACGTGGCGGCTCGATACCGTTGGTGGCATTGGCGATCTGGCTGGAAGTCTCTGATGGCATCAAGGCAGTCAGGGTGGAGTTGCGCAGGCCGTCTTTCTGGATCTCGGTACGCAGGCTTTCCCAATCCAGCAGCAATGGTTCGCTGCACACGGCGTCCAGGTCTTTCTTGTAGGTATCTATAGGCAATATGCCTTTGGCGTAGGTGGTTTCCTGGAAGGCACCACACGGGCCGAACTCGCGTGACAGCTGTACCGATGCCTTGAGCAGGTAGAACTGGATCGCCTCAAACGTGCGGTGTGTCAGGCCCAGCGCTTCGTCGCTGGTGTAGTTGGTGCCGTTTTTCGCCAGGTAATAGGCATAGTTGATCACGCCCACGCCCAGTGAACGGCGTTTGTCGGTGGCGTTGAGCGCGGCTTTCACCGGGTAATCCTGGTATTCGAGCAAGGCATCGAGTGCACGCACCACCAGGTCAGCCAGGCCTTCCAGCTCGTCCAGTGACTCCAGCGCACCCAGGTTGAATGCAGACAAGGTACAAAGCGCGATCTCGCCCTCGGTATCGTTGATGTCATTCAGGGCATTGGTCGGCAGTGCGATCTCCATACACAAGTTGGATTGGCGCACCGGTGCCACTGCCGGGTCAAACGGGCTGTGCGTGTTGCAATGGTCTACGTTCTGGATGTAGATACGGCCGGTACCGGCACGTTCCTGCATCATCAGCGAGAACAGCTCAACCGCTGGCAGCGTGCGTTTGCGTATGCTGTCATCGGCTTCGTACTGGGTATACAGGCGCTCGAACTCATCCTGGTCGGCAAAGAAGGCGTCGTATAGCCCAGGCACATCATGCGGCGAGAACAAGGTGATGTTCTGGCTCTTGATCAGGCGCTGGTACATCAGGCGGTTGATCTGCACACCGTAATCGAGGTGGCGCACGCGGTTTTCTTCTACACCGCGGTTGTTTTTCAGCACTAGCAGCGATTCGACTTCAAGGTGCCACAGCGGGTAGAACAATGTCGCTGCACCACCACGCACACCGCCCTGCGAGCAGGACTTCACGGCAGACTGGAACAATTTGTAGAACGGCAGGCAACCGGTATGCTGCGCTTCGCCGCCACGGATCTCACTGCCCAGCGCGCGGATACGGCCGGCGTTCACACCTATGCCTGCACGTTGTGACACATATTTGACGATGGCGCTGGTGGTGGCGTTGATACTATCCAGGCTATCACCACACTCTATCAGCACGCAGGAGCTGAACTGGCGCGTAGGGGTGCGCACACCAGACATGATAGGCGTAGGCAGCGAGATCTTGAAGGTAGATACCGCGTCATAAAAACGCCTGATCAGGTCCAGGCGCACCTGGCCTTTGTAGTTGGCAAACAAACACATGGCCACCAGGATGTACAGGAACTGCGGGCTCTCGTAGATCTTTTTGGTGACGCGGTTCTGCACCAGGTATTTACCTTCGAGCTGCTTGACCGCCGCATAGGAGAAGTTCATATCGCGCCAGTGGTCTATATAGCCATTCAGCACATCAAACTCTTCACGGTTGTAATCGCGCAGCAGGTGCTGGTCGTATTTGCCCAGTGCTGTCAGATTGGTGACATGGTCAAACAGATGCGGCGGCTCAAACTGGCCGTAGGCGATCTTGCGCAGGTGAAAGATAGACAGGCGTGCTGACAAGTACTGATAATCCGGCGTTTCTTCCGAGATCAGGTCAGCAGCTGACTTGATGATGGTCTCATGGATATCATCCGTGCGTATGCCATCGTAAAACTGAATATGGGAGCGCAACTCCACCTGCGACACCGACACATTGTTCAGGCCCTGTGCTGCCCAGTCAATCACGCGGTGGATCTTGTCGAGATTGATAGGTTCCTTGCGGCCATCACGTTTGGTGGCTTGCATGGATTCGTATTGTGACATTGATGGCTCCCAATTCTGGCAGCGGGGGTTCAAGCTAAGACGCAAACGCAAACATGGCAGACCGCAAACCGGTCTCATGCACTATGCATTGCAAAGCCGAGGACACCCCGCCTCAAACGTTAACAAGTAAAAAAACTGACGGTCGGTCTCCTGGCTCTCAGGTCATGATTATTTGCACTCGCCTTCCCGAATTTCTTCAGTGGCTGCTAGTGTTGGCAAACAACTCGCTGATCACAGTTGCGGGGGCAGCTCTGGCTTGGTGAGCGCTAGGCGGTTTCACGCACCAGATTCCCTTTTAAATGCCGAAGAAGTGTTTCTTCTGCAAACCGTATGGATGCGACTATAAAACAATATCTATGGCTTTTCAATCAGACAAAACACAAGATATAGTTATAAAGTCATCTCAAAATCGTCAACTAGTTGTTTCTATTAGGAATATATTTTTAAGATTTTTTTTAATAAAAAGTTGCGAAAATGCATTGCATTTTTAATTGAATTGCGCATAGCTTTGTTACAAAGCTGTAACATCTTGATCAGCCTGGATAAAAACAAAAACGGCCTGAAAAAGCAAACACAAGTATGCGGGCGCCTTAACCAATACTAATCACCGCCAGCACAGACAAAATCTGCGCAACTTAGCTGTGGGCATTTTCATTGCCGCATAAATACCATGTAATTACTGCTCTATTATTGCGACTGAGCGGTGCCAGATTATGCGAAACTGCTTTTAATGCAATAAAACCGAAACTCGTTATGACTTCCTGCTCCTACTCCGCAATCCGCCTAGCAACTGCCCTGACTTTGGCTTTCACCAGTACTGCACATGCCACCAACGGCATCAACCTGATCGGCTTTGGTGCCGAATCCAGCCTGATGGCCGGTGCCGACGTGGCGGTAGCGCGCGACACCAGCGCGCTCAACACCAACCCGGCCGGGCTGACCCAGATCAAGGCACCGCTGCTGGATATGTTCGGCTCGGTGCTACGCACCACCGACCTGGTGCATAAAGACCCCCGCAACGAAGAACATGCATCCAACCGCTACACCTTTCTCGGCGGTGGCGGCTATGCGCGGCCACTGGAAGATACCTCCTGCACGGCAGGCATAGGTTTCTTCGCCCAAGGCGGCGCGGGTGGTGTGTTCGATAAGATACGCACGCCGTTTGGCAATCGCGATGATTTATCCTCGCTGTTCGGCATCGCCAAGGTCATCCCCGGCATAGGCTGCCAGGTGAATGAAAAACTCTCTTTAGGTGCCAGCCTGAATATCGTTTATGCCAGCATAGAACAGGATTTCTTTGCCAACACCTCGTTTGGTGGTCTGGCCGGGTTTTCCGGTTATAAGCTCGAAGATGCTTCAGCACTGCGTACCGGTTTTAAATTAGGCATGCAATATCGCGTCACCCCCACGCTAACCCTGGCGGCCACTTATACAGAAAAAACCGAGTTGCCTATGACCGGTGGCACACTGGTTGCCGACTACACCAGTGCCGGATTGGGCCAGGTGAAATACTCAGACGCCTCAGTCAAAGGCTTTGCTCTGCCACGCGAAGTGGCTGTAGGCCTGGCATTCAAGCCAGCAGATGCCTGGTTGCTGTCATTCAAGCTCAACTGGATGAACTGGGACGATGCCATCAACGACGTAAGACTGCGTGCCACCAAACCCAACAACCCGGCCGCCCCTGCCGTTTACCCTTTCCCGACGGCTGCTGCCGACTGGAAAAACCAGTGGGTAGTCGCCACCGGCGTAGCTTATAACTGGGATGACCGCACCACCATTTATGCCGGCCACAACTATGGCAAAAACCCGATTCCGCGTGAGAATACGAATCCCTTGCTGGCTGGTATCCTCGAGCATCACCTGACCCTGGGCGCCGCGCGCAAGATAGACCAGAACTGGCTGGCCACCGGTGGCGTGGAATGGATGCTGCCGGTAAAAGTAAAATACGACAGCGCCTTATTCGGCGCATCCGAACTTCGTAACGAGGCGATTGTTTTGCACTTTATGTTGAGCCGCCGCTGGTAAAGCTAAACGCAGTCTTTACAACTGTGCGTGTTTAAGCTGCCGCACCCGCTGGCGTGCTTGACGCTTTTTCAACCAGATCAGCACACCGGTCACACTTAAACCAAACACGCCAACCCCCATGGCGCTGACGAATATCTGCATGGGCAAACCCCACACCTTGGCCGTATGCAAGGCCAGCAACCATTGCGTGATGCTATCGCCCGCCGCCGCCCCGGTTGGCAAATAAACGGCCAGGCGTTCACCACTGTTGGCATTGAACATCACCGCAGTATTGGCTGATTTTTCAGACACATCGCGGCTGGAGTTGACGATATAGGTGTAAGTGCCTTTGCCGGCATCGTAATAAAGCTTGGCTTCATGGTGAATGGCAAACTGCATGGCCAGGCTGAGCTGTTGCATCAGGCTGCGGCCTGTGGCCAGCGCGGCATGTGCATCCAGCCTTGGGTGTAACAATGGCTGGGCTAACCTGGGGATCTCTTCGCCAAAACCCTGTTTGCTGAATAGCGTGCCCATCACCGGGTAATAGACATCACGCAGGTTGAACGCCACGCTGGACCAGGCAAACACCAGCAGCATGGCCCACAGCCACAAACCGCCGGCGCGGTGCAGGTCAAAATTCACTTTCGCCGCCCCGCCCTGCCAGCGCACTTGCCACGCACGCCACCAGCGCCGCAGCCAGGTATTAGGCTGGGCCTGAGCGGTCAGTGCTGGTTTGATCAGGCCGGCTTTGCGCTGACGTGCCGGCCAGGTCAGATAAGCGCCGATAAAACAATCCACTGTCCACAGCAGCGCCAGTACGCCCAGGATCAAACGGCCGGTTTTATCCAATGCCAGTGAGTAATGCAAGCGGTACAAGAACGGCAGCAGGTTGATGCTGCCCTGGGTGATATCGCCCCATTTGCGTTGGGCCAACACCTGCCCGGTGTAGGGGTTGACGAAGATCTCATCATTCGCCAATCCGTGCTTGTTACCAGGCCGGGGTTGTAAATAGAATGAAACCGGCTCGTCAGCGGCATGCTGCAGGTTGATGCGATTAAACATCGCATCCGGGTATTGCGTCTGCAGCATAGTGGCCAGTGTGACCGCACTGATGGCGGCCTGCTGCGCAGGCAGCTGCACCCGCCTGAACTCGGGGTGCAGCTGCGTTTCCAGCTCATCATAAAATGCGATGAAGCTGCCGGTCACACCCGCCAGCATCAGAAACAGGGTCAGGGTCAGCCCCACATACCTGTGGATAAGGACAAAAACCTGGCGCATTTAAAGCGATGCTATGAGCACGGGCACTGGCTGGTGCATAGTCTGCCTAGAACGTCGCGGCGACACTGAACAACACACTGCGCCCCGGCTGATACAGCGGTGTCACGGTGTTAAAGCCCTGGTAGGTGGCGCGGTCGGCGTAGTTGTCATCAAACAGATTACGCACATCTATGCGCCATTTGGTTTTGACTGCCCAGGTCGGCTGGTACTCGGCATAAATATTAAATACCTCATACGACGGGAAATCGAGGGTGCCATTGCTGACTTTTTTATATTTTTGCGCAAACTCGGCATCGCCACCCAGCGTCAGGTGTAGGGACGGAAAATGATGGCCGACCGTGAGGTAAAGGATCTCGCCTACCGGGGTCGCCAGGTAGTTGCCGGCATCACTATCGGTATTGGCGCCGTCTATGGTGACATCGATATCGGCCAGCCGTGCGCGGGCAAAACTTTGCTCCCACTGATAAGCCAGGCCAAGTTCATAGCCGCGTGTACGTACATCTCTTGCCAGAATTGCGCTAGTGACAGGGTTAAATCTCGCGACGCGTGCATCGTCTATATGCGTTTCGAATACTTTGGCATCGGCAGTAAATCCGTAGAAGCGACTTTGTAAGCCGACAAAATAGTTATCGGCTTTAGTGGCGCGTGGGCCACGGCCATAATTCCAGGCGGTGTTCATAATAAAGTTTTCCGCCATCAGGCTGCCGCTAAACACTTCTGAATAACCCGCTTTGACGGTCAGCAGTTCAGGGATGACAGACAACTCACCCGAGGCATTGGAGCTGAAACCGGAGTGTTCCCAACTTTCGCCTCGGGTGCCGGTCAACTCATGCCTATCATTACGGATACCAAAGGAGAGTTGCAAAGGCTGCCAGGGGTTGATCCGCGCCTGCACATAAGCACCGTTATTGCTGGCTTTTTCATCTGGTCGTGTATCCGGATCCCTGTATTTTGCCTGGTCGCGGTAGAAATCTACACCCGCAACAATGCTACCTATCTCCAGCGGGAATTTGTTCTCAAACTTGCCGTTGAAACTGGCGGTTTCACCGGTGCCCTGGTAAAGCTCCACGCCAGCGGCCGTGATGATAGGCACGGTGATTTCAGTTTTACTGTAAGCCAGCACCGCAGTCGGGTTCCACCAGTGGTCAGGATCGATCTGGGTATAACGCAGCACGGTATTGTCACGAGTCATCTCGTAATCACGCACCCGCGGTTCTGTGGCTGGCCTGCCTGAAATAAACCCGATATTGCCACGAAACGGCCGCACCGCATCGTCACGCACGCGCTCATGGCTGAGCTGCAAGCGGTGGCCGCCTTCAGCCTCTGCCCCCAGCTTGAAGAAGCCACTGACCAGATCTGTGGCAGTACCATCGACCTTGTCGCCATTGCCTGCTTCAAAGCGGTTGCCGTTTGCCACGGTCAGATAGGCCAGGCCATCCAGTTTCTCAGAAGCACCATAGCCTGCCAGTGTCTGGCTGAACACATCGCCATTGGTGTTATAGCTGGAACGGATATAAGCACCCATGCCAGGCGAAGTCAGGAAATCACGCGCATTCTTGGTTTCATAGGCGATAGAACCCGCGATCGCGCCAGGCCCGGCATCGGCTGGGGCCACGCCGGCATTGACGCTGACGGCTTTCATAAACAAGGGGTCTATCAGTGTGGTGCCGTTATGGTGGAACACCTTGTTGTTCTGGCGGCTGCCATCTATAGTCACGGCCAGGTTGGTTTCTTCGAGACCGTTGACATAGACTTTTTGTGACATGGGCGTAGCGCCACCGACTTTGACTGAAGGCTGGCCATTAAAGATACCGCGCACATCACTGGGGTTGTTGCGTGCCAACGCGGCTTCATCAATGATCAGGGTAGCCGGTTCTCTAACTGGCAATGTCTGTTCGCCTTTGGCCGTCACCGCCACCTCAGGCAAGGTATCTTCATGGTGATATGACTGTGCCGCTGATCTTCTGACCACGGTATAACCTTGTGCCGCGTTGCCCTGCAAAACCAGGCCGCTATTTTTCAACAAGGCAGTCAAGGCCTCTTGCGTGCTCAGGTTGCCTTTCACTGCCGGAGCAGAGATTTTTTCAGTGAGATCGGTAGAAAAAAGAATACGCTCGCCGGATTGCTTGGCCAAGCTGTTCAAAGCCTTGTCCAGCGCTTGTGCCGGAATATCAAAGTCAGCCGCCTGCACCAGCCATGCCTGGCTGAGCATTACCGCCAGCAGGCTAGTGCGCTTGAGGGTTGCCGAAAAACCGTGATTAGAATGTTTGCTGCGAGAACGCATTGAGACTCCCATATTTAAGACGATAAAATCATATTGATATGGGTATGTCGTTTGTGCCCGAAACAATGTTGAGGTACTGCTGCAGATTTTTTTAAAATAAATCAGCCGTGCATAAAAAAACACCTGCTCATCAGAGCAGGTGCTGGCATGGCCTGACTTTAAATCTCCAGTTTGAGCGCTACACCAAACAGGCGCGGCGCGCCTACATCGAGCACATTGCCTACGCTGTTGTTGGTGATATATTCGCGGTCAAACAGGTTGCGCACAAAGGCATTCACTGTGGTGCGCGGGTTGAGCCTATACGCCGCATTCGCATTCACCAGTACGATGCTGTCGTTGCGCCTGGTCTCATCCACCAGGTACACCGATGGGCTGCTGTCCTGGTAAACCGTGTCTACATTGAATAACCACTGGTTGCCCAGGTGGTAATTCAGCCCCAGATTGACTTTGCTTCTTGGTGCCATGACGAATTGTTTGCCACGCATATCAATGCCGTCGCTGTTGATAAAGTCCAGATACTCGGTGTGGTTGTAGGCCGCACCTGCGATCAGCTGCCATTCGCTGTTGAGGGTATATTCGGCGGAGACTTCCAGGCCACGCATACGGCTTTTGGCCGCATTCGACACATACAGGCTATCGGTGACTGCATCATACTGGCGCACCTGCTGGTTCTTCCAATCGGTGTAATAGAGGTTGGCAAACGTTTTCACGCCATATTCAGGCCAGCTGCCCCGGTAGGAGAACTCATAGGTGGTGGTGAATTCGGCATCATAAGGTTTGTGGTCTGAAGGCACGCGCATATTCACGCCACCGCCACGATAACCGCGTTGCACCACAAAACCGGTACGCTGAGTAGGTGACCAGATGTAGTTGATACCGCCTTTGGGCAATAATGCGCCAAAGTTTTTTTGTTCATCGGCCTGCGTCACCGGCGCGAACCCTAAGCTATCCAGCGGATAATCGACCTTGGCTTCATTTTTTTCCCTGTCATAGCGCAAGCCGGCGATCGCTTGCCAATGCTCATCCAGGTCCCAGTTGATCTCGCCAAAAATGGCATTGTTACGGATCTGGCTTTTACCCTGCGATAACAGCACAGCGCCCAGGCCGACGATACGCAGTTCGTCATTGAATTTGACCCGCGAATAACCATAGTAGACCCCGGCATGCGCCTTGATCGCCTGGCCCAGATAAGTCGCCCGCAGCTCCTGGCTGAACAGCCTGGTCTGATGCTGGCGGTCGGCCTCCTGGCTGGCATTCACGCGCTGGTCAAAATCCAGCAGGCTTTGATAACTGGCATCGGTACCCGAGGTGATACTGGTGAGCGACCAGGGCTGGCTGATCTGGTAGGTCAGCTTGAGGGTCGCTTCGTTTTGCTGCACATTGTCGTGCGCGGCCGTATTCTGCGCCAGCCGGTAATATTGTGGCTGGTTGTTGATCTGCGTCACGCCATTGCTGCCAGCGCGATAATCGGTGTGCGCCAGTGTCAGCAAAGCTTCGGTTTTTTCACCTGCCAGCAACAGCAACTTGCCGCGTGCATTGAGTGAGCGACGTCTATCCGCATCGTTATCCAGAAAACTGTTCTTGATATAGCCGTCTTCATTCTGCGCATTCACGGCCAAACGGCCGGCAAGCACATCGGGCACCAGCACGGCATTGGCCATCACTGCCCCGCCCTGCTGGTGATAATTGCCCAGATTGCCCTGCACAGACAGCGCATTCTTGAACTCGGGGTCATTGGTCTGCATGATCACCGCACCGGCCAGTGCGTTACGGCCCTGCACGGTAGATTGCGAACCACGGTAGATCTCCACCTGTTTCATATCCCAGGTCGAGAGCGGGCTGTAAGTCACCATGCTGCTGGTCTGCAAGGCACCATCGACAAACACAGACACGGCATTATTGAGCGAGAGCGGCCCCTGGTCATCAAAACCGGTGACAGGCACACCACGTATGCCCCAGGTCTCATTGCGTGACTGCGTATACACACCAGGCGTACGCGCCATGATCTCGGTCAGTGACTGATCGGCATGGGTGCGTATAGCTTCTGCGGTGGAGACGGCCACGCTGGAGAATGTTTCACTTAACTTGCGTTCTATCTTTTCGCCTTTTACCGTCACATCTGCCAGCGTATCTATAGAGTCTGCTGTGCTGCTGGCCGGCCTGGCGTGGCTGCTGACATCGGTACGGCTGCTGACATCGGTACGGCTGCTGACATCGGAACCGCTGCTAACAGTGGAGGATTTCTTCAGTGAATATTGCTGCCCGCCTTTATCTTCGAGCACGAAATCGCTGCCTTTCAGCAGCGCCTCAAAACCTTCATTGACGGTGTAATTACCCTGCAGGCCTTTACTTTGCAGATGGGCGACCAGTGCCGGGTCAAAGGATAAGCGGGTGCCGGTGAGTGCCGCGAATTCAGCCAGCACATGGCCTAGCGGGCCAGCGGCGAGTTGACAGCGCTGTTTTTCGGAGATGGTTTTTACGCTGTCTGCCAGCACCAGCGCAGGACTGGCAGCCAATATAAAACCACACAATGCGACGCTGATCGCGCGCTGCAACGGCGAGCGTTGAAAATTAAAAGATGTCATTGCCTGATATGTTTCCCGGAATAAGTAATGAAATGGCCAGATGCTGGCCTTCATCATGTACACCGCACGAAAACAAAAAAGGTATCAGGGCCGCTGATATTTTTTTAACCTGCCGCCCTGGCCGCAGGTTCCACCATGATCCACCAGCGGCTGCGGGCGACGATATTGACCGGCAGCGTCTTTTGCAGCAGGTCCAGCGCGGCATCGGTATCGCGCAAGGGAAACGCCCCCGACACTGTCATCTGTTTCAGCTCAGGATGGCAACGGATCACTCCGTGGCGGTAGCGTGCCAGCTCGGCCAGCAAGGTTTCTAATGGCATCTCCTGTGCCAGCAGCATGCCTTGCTGCCAGTAGCCTACGTTGTCGCTGACGGCACTGACACGGCCTACATCATCATGACTGAAGGCGCGTTGTTGCCCGGCCTGCACCACACTGCTGAGGCCATTGGCCAGCTGTATGCGCACGGCGCCTTCAGTCACCGCCAGTATGGTTTGCCTGGTCTGCACATTGACATTAAAACGGGTTCCCAGCGGCAGCAACTGGCCATGCGGTGTGGTGACCACCAGCGGACGTTTATCCTGGTGCCCGGTTTCCAGCCACACTTCACCCTGGTGCAAGGTGATCTGGCGCTGCGCCTGATAGTGCACATCCACCGCCGTATCGGTGTTCAATACCAGTCGGGTGCCATCCTGCAATTGCAGGTGCTTTTGCTCGCCCACCGCCGTTTGATAGCCGGCGCGCTGCAAGGGCAGGCTGTGTACGCCCAGCCAGGCAGCAGGCAGTAACAGGCCCAGCGTACCCAGCGTACCCAGCGTACCCAGCGTACCCAGGGTTTTCAGGGTTTTCAGGGTTTTGCGGCGTGAGGTCTGCTCTACCCTGGTCAGCACCTGTTTCGCCAGCGGTTTATGCTGCAGCTGGCCAAAAGTTTGTTGAATCTGGGTCAGCCTGGCCCAGGCCTGCGCATGTTGCGGGTGGCTGTTCTGCCAATGCTGGAATGCCAGCTGCGCCTCCTCGCTCATGTGTCCGGATTGCAGTTTGAGCAGCCAGTCCACCGCCTGCGCCCGCACCTGCGCATCTAGAGTTGGGGATTGTGAATGTGGGCTTGCGCTGGTCATAGGCTTAGGCATTCCAGGTAGGCTTTACGCATATGCCGTTTCACGGTGATCAATGAAATATCCAGTTGCTGTGCGATCTGCTGATAGGTCAGACCATCCAGCTGCGCCAGCAGGAAAATAGCGCGTGTCTGCCCCGGCATGCTTTGCAGCAGCCGGTCTACCTGCTGCAGTGATTCCAGTAGCAGCTGCTGTTCTTCAACCGAAGGCCACAGCTCAGGTGAAAGTTGTGCCAGGGTTTCGCGGTAGGCCTGCTCTACCTGCTGGTGCCGCCAGCGGTCTATCACCAGGCCTTTGGCAATATGCACCAGCAGCGCGCGCGGCTCAGCGCCCAGTTGCAGCTTGTCCTTGTCCATCACCCGCACAAAAGTGTCATGCGCAATGTCGGCTGCGTCCCAGCTGTTACCGGTTTTTTTGCGCAACCAACCCTGCAACCATTCATGGTGCTGCTGGTAGACCTCATTCAGCTGCTGCCAGCGTATATTCAGCAAGGCCATGATGTGGGCTGATGGTTGAGGGTGGGCATGGTTACTGATGCCTGATCACGACAGTGGCATCCGCCAGCCGCTCTACGCGCAGCGGCATGATCTCGGGCAAGGTATCCAGCAGTGCATCTATGCCATTGATATCGTACTCACCAGACAAGCGATATTGCGCGACAGTGGCGTCGGCGATCTTGATCTGGCCGCGGTGATAACGTTGCAGCTCAGCGACCACATCAGCCAATGGCGTGCCATCAAACAGCAGCCGCCCTTGTTGCCAGGCGATATTGGCCGCGCTACAACGGCTTTCAGAGATCATGCCGGCCTGGGTGGTGACCGAAATATCCCGCGTCAGTATGCGCTGGGCATGGGCAGTGCGCACTTCCACACTGCCTTCAACCACGGTGACGACCGCGCCTTGTGCGGTGTTGCGCACATTAAAGATGGTGCCTATATCCCTAACCTGGGTCTGGTTGGCATACACCGTCAATGGCCGCCAGCCATGTTCTACCGTAAACAGGGCTTCACCCTGTTTTAAGTGCAGGCGGCGTGAATACAAGTGTTGTTCAACCACCAGCACACTATCGGTGTTGAGGGCGACATGTGTGCCGTCTTTCAAGGTGTAGTTGGCTTGCTGGCCGACCAGAGTGCGCAAATCTTCACTGTGCCAGACCGGGTCTAGCAGCCAGCTGACCGCGAGCGCGAGTGACAAGGCCATGCCGCTGCCGACTTTTTTCAACACGCGTTGCCGTTTGCTTTGCCGCTTGGCTTCCTGCAGCAATGCTTCGCGGCTGGGAAAATGCTCGCGCAAAGCTTCTTTATAGGGGCTTAGCGCATCGTTTGCAGCAACTGGGTCGGGCAAGGCCGACAGTTCATGGGCGGTCACTTTCATGCAGTGTGCCCCCAGCTGAGGTTGATAGCCGCCATTGCCTTGCCAAAATGCTGGGTCACCATATTGCGCGAAATGCCCAGTTCGTCGGCGATCTCCTGTTGTGGCATATCGTGCAGTTTATGCAGTAAAAAAACTTGTCTTTGCCGTGAGGGCAAGGCTTCAATCAGTCGTTTCAGTGCTTCCAGCCGCTGCACAAAATGCAGTACCCGCTCGCCATCGATATGATGGGCATGGCCGGCGGTGTGCTGCAGGCTGTCCAGGTGTGACTGTTGCGTCTGCTGCTGGCGGTAGCGGTCTATGGCGCGGTTGCGGGTGAGCTGGCGCAAAAACGCCATCGGCGTATGCACAGTGCTGAGTGGCGGCCGTTCCATCAACTCTAAGCACACATCATGCACTACGTCCTGCGCGAAATGATGATCGCCAAAGCGGCGTTTCACATAACTGACCAGTTCGTCATAGTGATAAACCAGGCTGACTACGAGTTTGGAATGTTCCGGATGAAGCAACACGGCGAATAAACAGCAATTGAATAAAACAGGTATCTTAACGACCTCACTGAAAAATTACAAATGAAAATCATTCTCAAATAGGTGAAGAAACGCAAAGATTCACTGACCAGGTGAAGAAATTTGAAGATAGTCTTAACGCGCCATTAAAAATAAAAAACGCTGACATCTCTGGAGAAATGTCAGCGTTATCAGTGTGCGCCGCCCTGCTCAGGTCGACACTACAGACTTATGCGTTTGCGCGTAGCGTTTTTGCCGCGGCCACCATATTGCGCAGGGCGGGCAACACTTCTGCCCACTGCCGCGTTTTCAGGCCGCAGTCCGGGTTCACCCACAAACGTTCTGCAGGCACCCGCTCGGCCGCCAGTTGCATCAACTTGACCATATCAGCCTGGTCAGGAATATTCGGCGAGTGTATGTCATACACGCCAGGCCCGATCTCGTTCGGGTAGTCAAAGGTCTTGAACGCATCCAGCAGCTCCATATCAGAACGCGAGGTCTCTATGGTGATGACATCGGCATCCATGGCGGCAATAGACTCAATGATGTCATTGAACTCCGAATAGCACATATGGGTATGTATCTGTGTTTCATCGGCTACACCATTGGCAGTGATACGGAATGACTCCACTGCCCAGTCCAGATATGACTGCCATTGGGCTTTACGCAAAGGCAGGCCTTCCCGCAATGCCGCTTCATCTATCTGTATCACATTGATACCGGCCTGTTCCAGGTCCAGCACTTCCTGGCGTATCGCTAGCGCCAGCTGGTAGCAACTGACAGAACGCGGCTGATCATCGCGCACGAACGACCAGTTCAGTATGGTCACCGGGCCGGTCAGCATGCCTTTCATAGGCTTGCTGGTCAGTGATTGCGCATATTTGATCCAGTCTACCGTCATCGCCCGCGGGCGGCTGATATCACCGAACAGGATAGGTGGTTTGACGCAACGCGAGCCGTAAGACTGCACCCAGCCGAACTGGCTGAAAGCATAGCCATCCAGCTGTTCGCCAAAGTATTCCACCATGTCATTACGTTCGGCTTCGCCATGCACCAGCACGTCCAGGCCCAGTGCTTCCTGCTCCTGTATGCTACGCGCGATCTCCGCCTGCATGGCGGCCTGGTAGCCAGCGGCATCCAGACGACCGGCCTTGAATTCACTGCGGGCGTGGCGTATATCTGCCGTCTGCGGGAAGGAGCCTATGGTGGTGGTCGGGTATTTAGGCAACTTGAGCAATGCTGCCTGCTTGCTGGCCCTGACCGCATAGGCATTCTGGCGCTGGCCCAATTGCGGGGTCAGTTTTTCCAGCGCCGCTTTTACCTGCGGCTTATGCACACGCTGCGAACTACGGCGGGTCGCGATCGCGGTGTGGTTGCTTGCCAGCTGGTCTTTCACCGCTGCCCGGCCTTGCGTGAGGGCGGTAGCCAGAATCTGTAATTCGTCCAGCTTTTGCGTGGCAAATGCCAGCCAGGACCTGATCTCCAGATCCAGTGCTTGCTCGCTATCGAGATCGACAGGCACATGCAGCAGCGAGCACGAAGGCGCCAGCCATAAGCGCTCACCCAGGCGTTCTGCGATAGGTTCCAGCCAGTCCAGGGTGGCATTGAGATCGGTTTTCCAGATATTACGGCCGTTGATCACGCCTACAGACAGTACTTTATGCGCAGGCAGCATGCCTAGCAGCGGCACGATCTCACTGCGCGCATTGATGGCATCCACATGCAAGCCAGCCACCGGCAGATTGGCGGCCAGGTACTGGTTATCCGCCAGCTGGCCAAAATAAGTAGCGACCAGCAGTTTCACACGGCAACTCTTTAATTGGTGGTAAGCCAGGTTGAACGCGTGCTGCCAGTCGGCATCCAGTTCAGTCACCAGTATGGGTTCATCTATCTGCACCCATTCCACCCCTTGCGCGGCCAGGGTTTCCAGCAGCTCTGTATACACTTGCAGCAATTGTGGCAGCAATGCCAGCTGGCTAGTGTCATCCTTGCTCTTGCCTATGGCCAGGTAAGTCACCGGGCCTATGATCACCGGCTTGGCCTTGACCTGTTGCGCCCTGGCTTCAGCCAGTTGCTGCAGCAAGCGGCTCGCATCGAGCTTGAATCGCGTTGCAGCGGTGAATTCCGGCACGATGTAGTGATAGTTGGTATCAAACCATTTGGTCATTTCGCCCGCGGCAACGCCACCGCAGCACTGGGCATGCGCTTCAGCCGATTGCGCAGAACGGCCACGTGCGACGCGGAAATAGTTATCCAGCTCATCACCATGAAATCCCTGCACCCGCGCTGGCAGGTTGCCCAGGGTGAAACTCATGTCCAGCACCTGGTCATAAAAGGCAAAATCACCCACCGGCGCCAGATCCAGCCCGGCTTGCAAGGCCCAGTGCCGTTGACGTAGCTCGTGACCGAGCTGCTTGACGGCGTCTAATGTAGACTGCCCTTTCCAGTATGCTTCCAGGGCGAATTTCAATTCGCGTTTTGCGCCTATGCGCGGGAATCCAAGATTGTGGGTGGTGACCATGCTAGCCTCGTGGTTGATCGTTTGAGAACCCGCATTCTAAAAAGCATCACTCATGAAGTAAAATGGTATTATTTCAACAATCTATTAATTTTATTCATACATAGCCCATGATAGAACGTATGCATCTGGCGATCATCCGCGAGGTTGAACGGCAAGGCTCACTCACTGCCGCCGCCGACAAGTTATTTCTCACGCAGTCGGCATTAAGCCATTCAATCAAAAAACTGGAACAACAACTGGGCACCAATATCTGGCTGCGCGAAGGCCGCAACCTGCGCCTGACCCAGGCAGGGCAATATATGCTGGCAGTCGCCAACCGCCTGTTGCCACAGTTATCGCTGGCAGAAGAACGTCTGCGCCAGTTTGCCCAGGGCGAGCGCGGCACCTTGCGCATAGGCATGGAGTGCCACCCGTGTTACCAATGGCTGCTCAAAGTGGTGTCGCCCTACCTGGCAGACTGGCCGGATGTAGATGTAGACGTCAAACAGAAATTCCAGTTTGGCGGCA
Organism: Methylophilus luteus; assembly: GCF_042676265.1. Lineage (NCBI taxonomy): Bacteria > Pseudomonadati > Pseudomonadota > Betaproteobacteria > Nitrosomonadales > Methylophilaceae > Methylophilus > Methylophilus luteus. Next base: position 181,839 of record NZ_JBHTKB010000001.1, on the reverse strand, counting down.
TAGGCGCTTTGTTTGGCTATGAGATAGATATGCTGGTGACGCCAGACCCGCTGTATAAACCCGGCCTGCTATTTCAACCGGTGTTCGATTATGAGCAGGTGCTGGTGGTGCATGCCAAGCACCCGTTGGCAAAACTGGCTTATGTGCTGCCTGAACAGTTGAGCAATGAGACCCTGATCACCTACCCGGTAGAGACAGACCGGCTGGATATTTATAACCAGTTTCTGCAACCGGCCGGCATCAGCCCGCAGGTGCATAAACCGATAGAGACCACCGACATTATGTTGCAAATGGTCGCCAGCGGCCGCGGGGTGGCAGCTTTACCGCGCTGGCTGGTGCAGGAGTATCAAAACCGTTTTGAGGTGGTGCCGGTGCAACTGGGCAAACAGGGTATCGCCAAGCAGATCTATCTGGGCATACGCGAAACAGATTCGCAGATAGACTATGTGCAGGCGTTTATCCAGTTGGCCCAGGCCGGCTGAATGACGATTGCGCCGGACTACCCGGCGCGAACTGAGTGATAAATCGCTTGCCGCATGGCGGCTGCAATTTTTATGGCAACTGCGCCAGCTGCTCGCGCAAGCTGTCTATATCGTTCTGCTCGCCACGCACGGTGAAAAAAGCGCCCTCGTCTTCTGAGCGTTCGTTCAATACCTGGCAGGTGGCGTAAATCTTGCCGCGTAGTTGTTGTGCGGTCCACGGCAGGAAGATCTCACTCTCGACCAGGTCCTGCTGGAAAAAATCAACGATCTTCTGACGCAGGCTTGCAACCTCATCGGGGCGACGCGCGCTCATGACGATGCATTCGGGGTACTTCAAGCGCAGGGCGGCCTCACACTCGGCTTGCGCCGTGGCGTCGCCCACGTAGTCTATCTTGTTGAAAACGCGGATACGCGGCACTGTATCGGCGTCGATCTCTTCAAGTACTTTATCTGTCACTTCCAACTGGCGTTCAAAACCGGGGTCGCTGGCATCGATCACATGCAGCAGCAGTGAGGCATCCAGCGCCTCATCCAGCGTAGATTTGAAAGAAGCCACCAGGCCGTGCGGCAGGTTTTTGATAAAGCCTACCGTGTCACTGACCAGCACACGTGGCACGCTCTCAGGATACAAGGCCCGCACCGTAGTATCCAGCGTGGCAAACAGTTTGTTCGCCACCAGCACCTCGCTGCCGGTCAGGGCGCGCATCAAGGTAGATTTGCCTGCATTGGTATAGCCGACCAGGGCGACACTGGCCATGGTCTGGCGCTCCTGGCGGCGTGCGCGTTGCGTTCTGCGCTCGCCGTCCATGACGATGATTTCCTGTTGCAGATCGGCAATGCGGTCGCGTATCTTGCGCCTATCGAGCTCGGTGTGCGACTCACCTGCGCCGCGACCACCCGCGCCACTGCGCTGCCGGCCTTGTGGGCCTGCCAGTTTTGCTGCCTCACGCAGACGTGGCGCCATATAGCCTAGACGCGCGATCTCCACCTGCGCGCGTGCGGCGCGTGAACGCGCATTGCGGTGAAATATCTCCAGGATGACCATGGTCCTGTCCATCACCTCGCAACCCACTTCGATCTCAAGATTACGCGCCTGGGCCGGCGAGATTTCGTGGTCAACCAGCACGGCTTCAATCTCGGGTAGTTGTGCATTCAATGCCTGAGATTCTTCATCTCCAGCATGCAGGCTGACATAATCACGGATCTCTTCGCGCTTGCCGATACCGAGATAGCCAGTGGTATCAAAGCTTGAACGCTTCTGCACAAAGGTGTTTACGATGTGATAGCCCAGCGTTTTTGCCAGTTCGCGCAGCTCGTTTAAAGAGGCTTCAAACTCAATATCACTCACATTAGGTAGCTGAACGGACGCAACCACGGCGTACCTGATGGGCTCTTTAACTTCACTTTGCATTAGGGAGTTTTGTCTCTTGGATAGCTGAGAGTAGATAGTACCTGTAAATGCAGCAACCACCATCATGCATGCTTAGATTAAATCTTAAACAATGACCGCACTGTCGATAAGCAAGCGCCGCCTAAGGCTAAGTAGGCGCTGATGGATTTAGTCGCTATCCCGCAGATTAGCTTCTAGACGGTCAAAATGAAAACTCTCCGGCAAACGCCCACGTAATGCGCGCAAGCGAGTAAGCAGCTCTTTCGCATTCGCACGTTTGCTTATTTCAAAGCTACACTCACCTGCCACATGCAAATCTATCTCATCGCCTTCTTTAAGGTCTAGTGCCTGCACAACGCTAGCAGGCAACCTTACTGCTAATGAATTACCCCACTTTGCAACTTGCATATTGGTTTGTGATCAGCCAGCGATCTTCAACTCATTGCGTATGCGCACGCGCACCAGAGGCACCAGCGTCCTCAGCATTTCATTTGCGGCTGGGACATTTTGTTTTTCCATCGCAGAAACCAATTTTTCCATCCACTCGATCTCATCTTTGAAACCATAGAGTTGAAACTTGCTTCTGGCATCTTCTAGTTGTGTCAAAAACTCAGGCTGCGTGAATGGCGCACTGTTTTTTTGAATCGCAAACCATACCACAAGGAAAGCTTCTAACGCTTTCAGCCTATATTCCAGCCGTTTTTGTGCAACGTCTTTGACGCGATTGAGATAGCCAGTCACAAACCAGCCAATCGCGACGATCAATGCAGAGACTATGGTTATCCAGTCTTTTACTTCCATCGTTTTTCTCCAGAATCCAAGGTTTGAATGAAACGGATTTGCATGAAAAGCCTTATTCATTAGCGCAGACTAGTCAATCACGCCTAGTCTGGATTCTTAAGCATCTGGCAAGCAGAAAGCTGACAAAAACTGGTACATGGTGTGCGCTTTACTACTAGCACAGTTCATAGTGGCAATCGGCTGTGCCGCTTACATACGGATGTCATGTATAGCGACTAACATCTGCTAGCTGGTCAGGTTTTGCATGCAAAGTGAATGGAACTTAACAGCCCGATCTCCATCCCACATAACTTTGTTGGGAAAAGGTTTGTTGTTTCATTCGTGAAAGTGTCTAAACCGCGTTTGCTTCACTCTGCAAGTTCAAGTAATCAATCTCCTGACTATTCATTCACCCTTAGCTTAAGGAAATAAATGACTAGCTGGCTGCAATCAAAATTCCTCAGTTTCACTATCAATGAGTGGTTTTATGCCTTGTTGATCTTCATATCCACCTATGCGGTATTGCTTCTGATATGGAAATTCGCCATCAGAAGGATCACCAAATTTGCCCTGCGCAACCCGACAAAACTGGGTGATCTGATCGTCGAGGTCATGCGCAGTACCAACCAGTTAACTTTCGCATTGTTTTCATTTCTGTTCGCCATGCATTTCCTGGAATTGAACGCCAGGTGGCTCACCCGTCTTGATTATCTTTCTTTCCTCATCATAGGTATCCAGATAGCGATATGGGTCAGCAAGGGCATCACGCTGTGGGCGAAAGCCAAAACCGTGGCCACGGATGGCTCCGCCGAAAACATGGTGCTCACCACCATGCTGTCCTGGATATTTAAAACCATAGTCTGGTCTATCGCCGTGCTCAGTATCCTGGCCAATATGGGGGTCAATATCACCGCTTTTGTCGCCAGTCTGGGCGTAGGTGGTGTGGCGGTCGCCCTGGCGGTGCAGAATATTCTCAGCGATTTATTCGCATCACTGGCAATAGGGCTGGATAAACCGTTTGTGATAGGCGATTTTATTATTTTTGGTGATGTGCTGGGGACGGTAGAACGGGTCGGCCTCAAGACTACTCATATCCGCAGCCTGAGTGGTGAGCAGATCGTCTGCGGTAATACCGAGCTGTTAAAAAACACCATACATAACTACAAACGCATGGCAGAAAGAAGAGTGGTGTTCCAGTTCCGCGTCACTTATGACACCAAAGCCGATGTGGTGGAAAAGATCCCCGAGATCGTTAAAAAAGCCGTTGCTGCAGAATCCAAAGCCAGGTTTGACCGTGCCCACTTTAAAGGCTTTGGCCTGAGCTCGCTGGATTTTGAAGTCGTTTACTATGTGCTGGATAGCAGCTACAACATTTACATGGACATACAGCAATCCATCAACCTGTATCTGATGCGCGAGCTGGAGTCTATGGATGTGAGTTTTGCTTTCCCGACCATGACACTCAATCTGTCCAAGAACCCTGAAATAAAAATGATGCTGGCCAAAGATGCATTGAGCAATACGCTGCAATAATGTGCAAACGATGTAGCTGGTGCCGATATTAACTGGTTTTATTGATAAGCCAGTAGTAAGCAATCATGAGGAGCGGGATGGCCATGGCGGCCCAGGTTAAGCAGTGCCAGATTCCGCTCCCCAACAGGGCCGCCAATAAGCCGAATGCAGTCAGCAAGGCGAGCACGATAGGCCAGGCCCATATATTGATAAAACGCTTATTCATCGTGTCTCCTGTTACACACCTTGTGCATGTTTCTGCTCCAGTTCGCAGATGCGCTGTTCAGTATGCTGTCGCCGTTTGATCCAAAGGTATAAACCACTGACCAGCACCACGATAGTCACCAGGTCTAACAAGGTCCACAACACTTTTAGCGGCAAGCCACCATAGTCACCGAAATGCAGAGGCTGTGACAGCAGCAGGGTTTTTACATACCAGGGCATTTCCCTGGTATCGGTCAGTTTGGCTGTTTGCGCGTCTATCAATGCCGGGCGTAACAAGCGTGAGGTCAGCGGCGTATTGCCTTTCAAGAATACGGTGTAATGATGCGGGCTGGAAAACATGCTGCCAGGAAATGCAACAAAGCTGACATGCATATCCGGAACCGCTTTTTTCGCTGCATCAATCGAGTCTTGCAGCGAACCCAATTGCGTGGGTGGCGGTAGCCCTTTATATGGCGCAATCATTTCCGCCATCTGGTCACTTTGCCAGACAAAGATCACGATCTGGCTCAGGGTATTGATGGTGCCGGTGATGCCCACCACCAGTGCCCAAACTAAAGTGGCTACTCCCAGCAGGTTATGGATATCCAGCCATTTCACCCTCACCTGCTTTTCGCGACGTATAGTGCCAAACGCCAAGCGCCGCATAAATGGGTGATAAAGCACGACCCCCGATACGATCGCCGCCACGAACAGCAAGCCCATAAAGCCCAAAAACAGCATGCCGGGCATGCCGGCAAACATATCCACATGCAATTTAAGCATCACATACATAAAACCGCGCTCTGGTGGTGGTGCGTCCAGCACTTGCGCCGTGCGTGTATCAATGAGCACGATATTGGAATCATCTGGAGCAGCATCCATGGTTTTTGCCATAGAAACCAGAGTCACATTAGGATGTTCATCCTGCTCCCAGAACATAAAGCGGATGACATCCTGAGGCCGCTGCTTTCTGGCAGCCTCAGCCACCTTGTCCAGACTGATATCCGGTGTCCCATGCGGCATGGGTGGTGCTTCCACCACACCGACCAAGTGCTCGATTTCTTCATGAAAGATCAAGGGTAAGCCAGTGATGCACAGCATCAGTAAAAATGCTGTGCTGATCAGGCTGGTCCACTTGTGAATCAGATACCACTTGCGGATACTCATACGATGATTTCTTTATTGAGCGCTGACACCATGCGATTAAAAGTCGGCGGTAGCCGACAACAGCAAGGTGCGCGGCATACCCAGATAGATATAGCCTTCGTTAGAAGTATTCCAGTAATCGCGGTTGAACAGGTTCTCGATATTGGCACGAATAGTCACAGGCGTATCCTGCAGTTTTGTCTTGTAACGGGCACCGATATCAAAGCGGGTGATACTTGGAATAGACAGGTTATTCGCCTGGTCCACATATTGTTTGCTGGTGTAGATGACCCTGGAAGTCAGAGTCAAACCATTCACAGGCAGCGGATCCCATTCACCGCCCAGGCTGACTTGCCAGTCAGGCACGCCAACCGCTGTGTTGCCGTCAAAAGCGCCGCCCTGGGTTTTAACAAGTTTGCCTTGCGTATAAGCACCGCCGCCTAGTAAACGTACACCTGGCGCTATTTCACCAAACACGTTCACTTCTGCACCACGGTTACGCTGCTCGCCACTCACGCTGAATGTGTTAGCAGTCGTCACTGCGCTAGGGCGTTCAATTTCAAACACGCTCACAGTGGTGGCAAGCTTGCCCCAGTCCATCTTCACACCGGCTTCTTTTTGCTTGGTTTTATAAGGCGAGAATGTTTGCCCGGCATTGGTAGTCCCCACTGGCGCGACCTGACCCTGGCTTAAACCTTCAATATAGTTGGCATATAGAGACACGCGTTCCCATGGCTTGAACACTATGCCAGCCACTGGGGTGACTTCGCCCTGATCATATTTGGCACCCGATTTGTCGCCAGTCGGCAGGCTGTAAGCCTGTTGCTCTACGCTCTGGTGCCTTGCGCCCAGGGTGACTTGCACCGTTTCATCCAGAAAAGACAAGGTATCTGCCAATGCATAACTGGTCAGCGTGGTTGCGCCATAGCGCACCATATTGTCACTCAAGCCTGAGGTGCTGGGCGTGCTGGTATACACGGGTGCAAAAATATTGTTGCTGATATTGCCAGAGACCGGCACAAAATGGATATTGGTGTTCTGGCTCACCTTGGTGACACCTGCACTGACCTGATGCCGTACCGGGCCGGTGTTGAAATTGAAGCGACTACCGGCCTCAAATGATTCCGACTTCACCTCAAACAGTTGCCACATGGCCATAGAGTTAAAGTTGCCATTGGCACTGGTCAGTTCAGGGTTACCCGCTACGGCATCCATCTGGCTGTTACGGCTACCCACGCCTGCATATACCATGATGGCATCGGTGATGTCATATTCACCACGCAGTACCATAGAACGGTCTTTCATTTGTGAACGACCATAACCCGGGTAGTTCAGTGTATTGTCTGGCGCTCTGGGCATGCTGGTCAACCCTGCACCGGCAGTGAACTGGCGAACAACCACATTGATTGTTTCCTGCTGATTAATGAAATCAGCGGTGACGCGTAGCCGTTCGCCGCGATAATCCAGCGCCAGGCTACCCATAAATTCTTCCAGCTTCTGTCTATCTATCGTGGTATCGCCTTTGCGGTACATACCGTTCAGGCGCACACCAAATGAATTATTCTCACCAAAACGGCGCCCTAAATCGGCAGTCCCGCCAAACACGGAGTCATTCATGTAAGTCAGGCCGAAACGGCTTAAAGCCTCATCCGCTGCACGCTTTGGCACAATATTGATACTGCCACCCACGTTACCACTAGGTGGCATGCCGTTCAGCAATGAGCTCGGCCCTTTGAGTACTTCAATGCGCTCAGCCATTTCAACCGGCACCCGGAAATAAGGCATCAATCCGTACATACCATTCAAAGCGATATCCTGGCTGGCTACCGTGAATCCGCGGATGGAAAAGTCTTCATTGATATTGGTGCGCGCACTGGTTTGCCGAACCGAAGGGTCATTTTGCAATACATCCCCTATGCTGCGTGACTGCTGGTCAGCAATGATGTCCGCGGTATAGTTGGTGACATTAAACGGGACATCCAGGAAGTCGCGTTCACCTAATATGCCAGCCTTACCCTGACGGGCGACCTGCGACCCAGCATAAACCTGGTTTTCTGTTTTTACTTTTGCATCAGCCACTACCACTTCGGGTAAGGTATCGACACTGCTGGAAGCTGCAGGTAAAACTGGTGCAGCTTTCTGCAATTTATAACTGCCATTCTCCTGCGTGACGGCCTGCAGGCCACTGCCGCCCAAGATGGCATTCAAGCCTGGCAATACTTCATATTGCCCGTGCAAGCCACGGCTTTGCTTGCCTTGGGTCAATTTGGCATCAATCACCAGCAAGATGCCAGTTTGCTTTGCATAAGCATTCAGCACCTGATCTAGCGAGGCAGGCGCAATATCGAATGTCTGCACTGAGGTTTGCGCGTGTTGTGACGCTTCTGCGTAGGCGCGTGGCATATAAGCCATAGACAGCATACCCGAGAGCAGCAGTAAACCTGCAAGCTGGCGGATTCGGAATTCAGGCAGTTTCGCCTGAGCTTGAACTGAGTGGGACATGGAAATTTCCTCGTTGAAAAAGTAGTCTTCTCCCCTATCCCGAACGAGAAAATAAAAGTGCTACACCTGAAGCAAGATTTTTTGCTTCAAGACATATTTAAGTGGCATGGACAGTCACCCAATACCTGGAAAAATAATCTATGCGCAATGGCAAGGCCTGTAATAACGATTGCAATACTTTATCCGTATCAAGCAAAGGAAACACACCGGAAACCACCATATTGGCTACAGTGTGATCATAGCGGATCACCCCGGAACGGTAACGGCTCAGCTCATCCAGAAAAGCGCCCAGGCGCATTTGTTCTGCCACCAGCCGCCCCTCCAGCCATGCACTTTCATTGCTATTGGCGGTTAAAGTGGTCACGGCATCATTGGAAAATCCGGCCTGCTTGCCGCTGGCGATCAACAGGCTATGCAGCCCGTTTTCCGAGCGCAGCTTGACCTGCCCCTGATGCACAGCCACCCTGGTTTCATGAGGTTTAAGACGGACATTGAATTGGGTGCCTAATGCCTGGGCTGTCCCGTGCCGTGTCTGCACCAACAGCGGTCGCGACTCATCTGCCGCAGTGCTGATATATATTTCGCCCTGGCGCAGAATGAGCCGGCGTTCGTGCTCGCCATAAGCAATATCGACAGATGTCGCCGTATTCATCATCAGCTGGCTACCATCTGCCAGCACGATTTTTTCTTGTTGCCCGGTATATGTGCGGTAATCGGCAGCCAGCGTTTGCCAGCTTTCACTATTGCGAACGATGGGCACCGTAGCGGTACTGACCGCGGCCAGCCCCAGCATCTGTAGCAATCGCCGCCGCTTGGCAGAATAGGTTTTATCTTTGAGTAGAGAAACCGCGCGCTCAGGCACTAATTGCAGCTTTTGCTGCATCACACCGATTTCACGCCACGCCTGTTGATGCACGTCACTCGCAGTCAACCACTCTTCAAACGATTGTTGCTCGGCGGCAGTCACTTCGCCAGACCACAATACGACCTGCCATTGCAATGCCTGTTTCCGGGCATGGGCATACTCCGCTGAGGGATTGATGGCACGTTGCAAGCTCATAACAGCTCCAGGCAGGCTAGTGTGGCTTTCAGCATATATTTACGCACGGCGGCAACAGAAATCCCCAGTTGATCAGCGATCTCACTATAGGTCAGGTGCTCGAACCTAGACAAAATAAACGTCTCCCGCACCTTTACCGGCAACTGATCCAGCACCTTGTCAAACTGGATCAATGTCTGCAACACGATCACTTGCTGCTCGGGGGAAGGCGTCTCGACGGCGGGCAATTGTTGCAGCCATTCCTGATAGGCCAGTTCCAGGCGTTGACGCCGATAAAGATCAATCACCAGGCCCTTGGCAATTTGCGTCAGATAGGCGCGAGATTGCTCTGGCAGAGGCCTTTTCTCTGAAACGATCAGGCGCACAAAAGTGTCTTGCGCCAGATCAGCCGCGGCATGCTGGCAAGAGAGTTTTTTGCGCAACCAGGCTTTTAACCATCCATGATGATGACTGTACAAGTGATGCAGGTGCTGCTGTACAGTAGGGTCAGACATTGACATAACTAAGTTTTAATAAGAATCATTATCAATGATACCTAACACTATCAAAGCAAATCAATGTTTATCTGGTGAGTGGTGAGCCTAAATCACAGCTTTTGCATTTACCTCACCAATCATAATATTTGTTAACGCGGGATTGGATACAGCATGTTGTCTGAACCATCTCAGGTATCTCACCTGAATATGGTTTAGTGACTGGTTTATAAGCAGACTAAACCAAATTTAGTAGTAATCTTCACGGGGGTTTGATCTGCTTCTGTAGAGAACAAATGGATGATGTGCCTTTGCTTGCACACTGCCCCACCTATTTCGCGTAAACAATAATGACTGGCGTTTTTCTCCGGATAGCAGTTAAAGCCTTCTGCAGTTAACCTAGCAATTGCGGACGGCAAAGTGAGATCAGCTAACGCTAGCTGAGCGACATAGTCGGTGAACGCCTGTTCATTTTTAAACTTATCATCTGTGCAAGCAGTTGCCGAACATGCGATCAACAGCCACAGGACATAGCGTGTGCTTATCAACTCAGACAGCCTCATTCTTCGTCTCCTAATTGCCACCCAGCGCCTTATACAGGCTCACCTGGTTCTGTAATGCTAGTTGTTGTATCTGTAAGGCCTGCGATTGTGCATCGAGCACACTGCGCTGGGCGTCGAGCAATTCCAGGTAGGTGACCAGGCCCTGATCCAGCTTGCGTTTGACCAGTTGCAAACGGCTGCTTTCCAGCTCGCTCAGGCGGGTTCTGGACGCGGATTCATCCGAAATGGCGGTGCGGGTAGACAGCACATCCATGACCTCCCTGAACGCGACCTGTATGGTTTTTTCGTAATTGGCCACCTCTATATGCTGGCGGGCTTGTGCCAGGCTGAGGTTGGCTTTGTTACGACCATAGTTAAAGATAGGGATCACCAGTTGCGGGCTGAATGCCCAGTAGTTGCTGCCGGTATCGGAGAACAGTTTTGAAAAATCCGAATTGACCAGGCCTACGTTGGTGGTCAGTTGCAGCCTGGGGTAAAACGCCGCCCTGGCAGCGCCTATATTGGCGTTGGCGGCTTTGAGCTGATGCTCGGCGGCGCGGATATCGGCTCTTCTGCTGAGCAGGGTCGAAGGCAATCCGGCCGGCGTAGTGCCCAGTTTGAGCGCAGCTAGCGGCTTGATCGTCAACGCCGTGCGCTGCGATGGTTCGCCCAGCAATAAGTACAGCGCATTTTTGGTGGTTTCAAGTTGCCGTTGCCATTGCGCATATTGCGCCTGCACTTGTTCGACCTGGATCTGCGCGGCTTTGACATCGAGTATCTGGTCTATGCCCGCTGCAAAACGGCGTTGCGTGCGTTGCAGGGTCTGCTTTCTGTCGTCCAGCGTCTGCTGCGCGAGTTTGAGTTGCGCGTGTATGCTCAGCAGGTTGACATATTGGGTGGCGATCTCGCTGACTAAGGTCGCCTGTATCGCCTGCCGGTTTTCGGCGACGGCCAGGTATTGTTCCAGAGCGGCCTGGGATAAGCTTTTGACGCGGCCAAAGATATCGATCTCGTACTCAGAGATGCCTAGCCCTACCCTGAACAGCTCTGCTTCAAAAGCCTGGCTGGAACTGAATACCGTCCTGCTGCGGTCATAAGCCAGATTGCCTTGTACGGTAGGCAGGCGGTCTGCTTTTTGTATGCCATAGGTGGCTTTGGCTTCGTCCATGCGCAACACTGCGGTTTTCAGGTCGCGGTTATGCTCCAGGCCGACCGCGATCAGCTTTTGCAGGTCGGCATCCGCGAAATAGCTTTGCCAGGTCAATGGCGGCGCTTCTGTCACCGTCTCGTTGGCGTCTTGCAGCGGGTAAGTTGCAGGCACCGGGGCTGCCGGGCGGAAATATTCGGGCACCAGTGAGCAGCTAGTGATGGCAAAGCTTAGCCCTATCAACAATGTGAGTCGTGTTAACTTCATGCAACATCCTTGCTTGCTGCCGGTTTATGCATCCAGCGGCCAACCACAATAAAAAACAGCGGCACAAAAAAGATAGCCAGCACGGTGGCGGCGATGATACCGCCCAGCACGCTGGTACCAATGGCGACTTGCGCGCCTGAGGCGGCACCGGTTGAAAACGCCAGCGGCAGCACGCCTACCCCGAATGCCAGCGAAGTCATCACTATGGGGCGCAAGCGCTCTTTGGCTGCCAGCAGACTGGCTTCTATCAGCGACATGCCCTGCAGCACATGTTCACGCGCAAATTCCACGATCAAAATAGCGTTTTTAGCCGACAGACCTATGGTGGCGATCAGGCCGACCTTAAAGTAAATGTCATTAGGCAAGCCACGGATAGTCACCCCGAGCAAGGCACCCAGCACGCCCAGCGGCACCACCAGCATGACCGCGAACGGGATGGCCCAGCTCTCATACAAGGCAGCCAGCACCAGGAACACCACCAGGATAGATAAGCCGAACAGCATCGCCGCCTGGCTGCCGGATTGTTTTTCTTCCAGCGACTGGCCGGCCCATTCAAAGCCTATGCCTTTGCCCAGGCCTTGCACCAGTTGCTCCATCTTTTGCATGGCTTCGCCACTGCTATAACCCGGGGCGGCACCGCCATTGATATTATAGGAGGGGAAACCGTTAAAGCGCGTGCGTTGCGGCGAGCCCATGCCCCACTCCAGCGTCATGATGGAAGACAGTGGCACCAGGCTGCCATCGGCCGCTTTCAGGCGTATCTTTTTGATATCGTCCAGCGTCTGCCGTTGCTTGCCATCGGCCTGTATCAACACCCTGCGCACCTGGTTGCCATAGACAAAATCGCCCAGGTAATCAGAACCCAGCAAGCTGGCCAATGTGTTATTGACTTCGTCTAGGGAGATGCCCAGCGCATTGGCTTTGCTGCGGTTGAGCTGCATATTGACCACTGGCGTATCGTAGAGGCCGGCAAACAATACATTGGCCAGTTCGGGCTGCTTGGCAGATTCTGCGATCAGGGTATCGCGTGCCTTCATCAGCGCCTCGTTGCCTACACTGGCCCTGTCCACCAGTTTCAGGTCCAGGCCGCCCACGCTGCCCAGCTCGGGCAAAGGCGGCGCATTCATGGCAAAAATACTCAGATTGGGGCGGCCAAAGAATTTCTGGTTCACCCGGTCTACAATGGCCTGCACCTGCTGCTCGGCCTTGGGCCGCTCGGCCCAGTCTTTCAGCGTGATGAACAGCATGCCGCTATTGGTGCTGGTGCCATAAAAGCTAAAGCCACCGACCTCAAAGATGATATCGACCGGTTCATTCTTCTGGATATAACTGCTCATATCGCCCAGCACTTCTGCGGTTTCTGCCAGCGTGGACCCTTGTGGCAGCGACACCATGACCATAAAGTTACCCTGATCTTCTTCGGGCAGAAAAGCACCCGGCAAACGCATGAACAACCACACCACCAGGGTCACGATCAGCGCGAATACCGCCAGCCACCGCAACGGTTTGCTGAGCAGGCCGCCAGTCAGTGCGGTATAGCGCTCAGTCAGCCGCTGAAAACTGCGGTTGAACCAGACGAAGAAACCGGCTTTGGCACCAGACTCGTGGCGCAACAAGGTCACACACAGCGCCGGCGTGAGCGACAGCGCCAGAAACGCGGAGAAAGCGATAGACACCGATAATGACAGTGAGAACTGGCGATAGATATTACCGACTGCTCCACTGAAAAACGCCATAGGGATAAATACCGACACCAGCACCGCGGTGATACCGACCACCGCACCGCTGATCTGCGACATGGCTTTTACGGTGGCGTCATAGGCCGACAGGCCTTCGTCCACGATCAGCCGCTCTACGTTTTCTACCACCACGATGGCGTCATCGACCAGGATACCGATCGCCAGCACCACGCCGAACATGGTGAGTACGTTGATGGAGTAACCCAGCCAGTACATGACAGCGAAGGTGCCCATCAGCGCGATAGGCACCACTATGGTCGGGATCAGCGTGGCGCGCAGGTTCTGCATGAACAGGTACATGACCAGGAACACCAGCAGCACCGCTTCTATCAGGGTTTGAATGACTTTTTTGATCGAGATGGAAACAAAGGCCGACGAGTCGTAAGAAAGCTGGTACACCACATTAGGCGGAAAGTACGGCTGCATCTGCTCCATGGCCAGTTTGACGCGCTTGATGGTTTCTACCGCATTGGAGCCTGGCGCCAGTTTGATCGCCATGCCGGCGGCATTCTTGCCGTTGACCTTAGAGCTGAAGTTGTAGTCGCTGCTGCCCAGTTCTACGCGTGCCACGTCCTTGACCAGCAAGGCAGAACCGTCGGGCTGGGTGCGTATGGGCACGCTTTCAAAATCTGCTACCGTTTTCAGCGTGGCTTCGGCTTCTAGCGAAACGCTTAACGGCGAACCTTCAGGCACGCCACTGGCACCGACCTGGCCTAAGGTGAGCCTGGCATTGTAGCTGCGCAAGGCACTGGAGATCTCGCTGACACTGACATTCAAGCCTGACATCTTCTGCGGGTCCGGCCAGATGCGCATGGCATATTCGGGGCTGAAAGACTGCACCTTGCCCACGCCCTGCACGCGCTTGAGGGTAGGCATCACGGTGGCAGAGGACAATTCGCCTAGGTCTATCTCGCTATAGCGGTTATCTTCAGAAGTCATGGACACGATCAGCTGAAAGCTGTCTGCCGATTTTTCCACCGTGATGCCGCTACGGCGGACGATCTCCGGCAAACGCACTTCTACACTTTTAAGGCGGTTCTGCACATCGACCGCGGCCAGGTCAGGGTTAGTGCCCTGGCGGAAAGTGACGCTGACTGACGAAGTGCCCAGGTTGCTGGTGGCTGACACATACATCAGGCCTGGCATACCGTTCATCTCACGCTCAATGATAGAGGTGACGGTCTCTTCTACCACCTTGGCCGATGCCCCAGGGTAACTGGCGGCGATATTCACCACCGGTGGTGCGATATCGGGATATTGCGCGATAGGCAACTGTTTGATGGCGATCAGGCCTGCCAGCACGATAAGGATGGCGATCACCCAGGCAAAGATAGGCCTATCAATAAAAAAACGACTCATGACTTAACTTTCTGCATGCTAGCGGCCATCACGGCGCAACAGCCTTGGTGATCTTATCGGTAGCATTCACCAGTTTGGGCGTGACTTTGCTGCCTGCGGTCTGGGTGGCGGCATTGGTCACCACCACCTGTTCGCCCGGTTGCAAGCCATGTTCGACCACCCATTGCTTGTTGACCACGCTACCGGTCTGCACCTCGCGTGACTCGAGCTCGCTTTTCGCATTGAGCACCCAGACGCGGGTAGAGAACTGGTCGCGTATCAGCGCATCCCTGGGGATAAGGATGGCATTCGGATTGGTCGCCTGGCGTATCTTCAGGCGTACATAAGCACCAGGCATCAGTTCCTGCTGCGGGTTATCGAAGATGGCGCGCATCACCACCGAGTCTGTGGTCTGGTTGACCGACACATCAGAGAAAGACAGCTTGCCGGCACTCGGGTAAGCCGTGCCATCCGGCAGTATCAGTTCTATCTTGAACTGGCCGTCGCTACCCTTGAGTTGCCCGTCACGCAGCGCCTTGCGCAAGGCGAACACCTCTGATGACGATTGTGCAAAATTCACATACACCGGGTTGACCTGTTCTACCGTGGTCATATGGGTGGCTTCGTCCTTACCCACCAGCGCGCCTTCGGTCACCAGCGCACGCCGCGCGACGCCATCTATGGGCGCGGCCACATTGGCATAGCCAACATCGAGTTTGGCGCGGTTGAGCTTGGCCTGCGCTGCTGCCACTTCGGCCTTGGCCAGTTGCACCTCGGCCTGGGCCGCGCGGTAATCACGCTGGCTCACCGACTGGTCACTCACCAGCGCCTGGTAGCGCTGCAACTTGTCATTGGCATTCACCAGGTTGGCCTCGGTGCGTGCCAGCTCGGCCTCGGCTTCCAGCCGGGTAGCCTGCAATTGCTCGGGGTTGAGCGAGAACAAGGTCATGCCCGCTTTCACGGTCTGCCCTTCCTGGTACAACCTTTTGGCGACTATACCGGTGACACGCGCCCGCACTTCGGCAATGCGGTAGGCTTCTACCCGGCCCGGCAACTCCACTTCAGCCGGAATATCGGTGTATTGCACCTTGACCACCTCCACTTCAGGCGCGCCGGCTTGCGCCTGCTCAGGCGCTGGCTGCTTGCTGCAGGCAACCAGGCCCAGTTGCAGAAACAGCGCGGTGAAAATCACAGTGGATTGAAAGCGGAATAGCGACATACACATGCCTTTAAGTACAGATGGCCCATATTCTAACCGCAGCCATTTAATTAATCAATCGTGACTGATTAATTATTTTTTGCTATGATGGCAACATTATTTTTTCTATGCATTGCAATTGCCATGGCCAGAAAAACCAAAGAGGACGCCCAAAAGACCCGCGACCAGATCCTGGATGCGGCGGAAGCTGTGTTTTATCGCCAGGGCTACACCCTGACCACCATGTCTGACATCGCCGGGGCGGCTGCGCTGTCGCGCGGTGCCGTCTACGGCCATTACAAAGGCAAACTCGAAGTCGCCACCGCCATGGCCGAACGCGTGATCGATCAGATAAGCCCGTTTCAGGGCGATGCGGCTTTAAGCCCGTTGCTCAACCTGAAAGAATATTGCCTGCAGGAGATCTGCAGCTATATAGAACCCAGCTCTACCCAGAAAGTATTGTTCTTTTTGTATGTAGGCATTGATGATTCTCCTGAACTGTTACAACTGCGATATGCATGGGAGAAAAAACGCATTGCCCAGATCGATACCCTGCTCAGGCAGGCCATCGCAGTCGGTGAGATCAAACCTAGCGTAGACTTTGAGCTGATCAGCCTGTATTGCCAGTCCATCATCGAAGGCGTTTTCAGCATAGTGCATTTTGGCAACCTGCCGGAAAACCAGCGCTGGCAGAAAGCTGAACAGTTGTGTGAATACGGCTTGCAACGGCTATCCAGCTAGCGGGGTTTCAGCAGAGCTCAGCACCTGGATCAGGCTGTGCTGGCAATATAAAACATTGACGAGCAGCCCGGGCTTGCTGCAAGATAGACACTGAATACATTTATATCAATTTAAGAACGCACTCCGCCTGCGTTACTTTCAAGCAAAACAAGCAAAAAATGTTCAACTTTTTAAACTGACCATGGTCAGTCATTCAAACTTATAATAAAAACCAGTAAAAAAACCTAGTCATAAAACCAAGTAAAAAAGCCTTATCAATTTGCCAGAAGAAAAACCCGCCTTATGGACCATAACCTTTCCCTGATCACCACCATCGCCGCTGCGTTTGCGCTGGCGCTGATATTTGGACTTATCGCCGAAAAGCTCAAACTACCGGCCCTGATCGGCTACCTGTTTGCCGGCATACTGATAGGCCCTGCCACGCCTGGCTTCGTCGCCGACCTCGAGATCGCCTCCCAGCTTTCCGAGATAGGCGTGATGTTGCTAATGTTTGGCGTAGGCCTGCATTTTTCGGTGCAGGACCTGATGTCGGTCAAACGCATCGCACTGCCCGGGGCCCTGGTCCAGATGACGCTGGCGACGCTGCTAGGCATGCTGGTCGCGCACTACTGGGGCTGGAGCATGGGCCACGGGCTGGTGTTCGGCCTGTCGCTGTCTTGCGCCAGTACTGTGGTGCTGCTGAAAGCACTTGAATCCAGGCGCATACTCGAGAGCATGAACGGCAAAATCGCCGTCGGCTGGCTGGTGGTTGAAGACATGGTCACCGTACTGGTACTGGTGCTGATGCCAGCGCTGGCCGGTGTGCTGGGTGGCCAGGGCGAAGCAGCCAGTGCCGGCTCCATCTGGGAGACCATAGGCATGACCATGCTGGAGATCGCCGGCTTTG
Source organism: Methylophilus luteus (assembly GCF_042676265.1). Taxonomy (NCBI): domain Bacteria; kingdom Pseudomonadati; phylum Pseudomonadota; class Betaproteobacteria; order Nitrosomonadales; family Methylophilaceae; genus Methylophilus; species Methylophilus luteus. The sequence continues at coordinate 164,432 of NZ_JBHTKB010000001.1, read as the reverse complement.
TGGCAGTGATGCTGGTGGTGGGCCGCCGGGTATTGCCATGGCTGTTATGGTATGTGGCTGGCACCGGCTCACGCGAGCTGTTTACGCTGACCGTGATCGCAGTGGCGATAGGCGTGGCGTTTTTTGCCTCATCGCTGTTTCATGTGTCATTCGCGCTGGGTGCTTTCTTTGCCGGCATGATCATGCGCGAATCCGAGTACTCGCATAGAGCGGCAGAAGATTCCTTACCTTTCCGCGACGCGTTTGCGGTGCTGTTCTTCGTCGCGGTGGGCATGCTGTTCGACCCTAGCATACTGCTCAAGCAACCTATGCAGGTCTTAGCGGTGGTGGGCATTATCATCGTCGGTAAATCGCTGGCGGCGGTCGCTATCGTGCTGGCCCTGCGTTACCCACTGAACACTGCGCTCACAGTAGCCGCCAGCCTGGGCCAGATCGGTGAATTCTCGTTTATCCTGGCCGGCCTGGGCGTATCACTTGAGCTGTTGTCACAAGACGCCATGAGCCTGGTACTGGCTGGTGCACTGATCTCTATCGCCCTCAATCCGCTGGTATTCGCTTCTATCAAGCCATTCTCCAGATGGCTGGTCGACAACTCGGACGTGGCGCGCCGCCTGGCGCAACGCATGGACCCGTATGGCGAACTGCCTATGACCACAGAGCGCAAATTCCTCGAGGGCCAGGTGGTGCTGGTCGGTTATGGCCGGGTAGGTAAACGCATCGCCATGTCGCTGGAAGCTTCCAATATCCCATTCGTGGTGGCCGAACAGAACCGCGAGCTGGTGGAAAAACTGCGCAAAAAAGGCCAGCCGGCAGTCTCGGGTAATGCGGCTGACCCTATGGTGCTGATACAGGCGCATATCGCCAATGCCGCCATGCTCATCATCGCCACCCCGGACTCTATGGATATACGCAAAATCGTCGATATCGCCAAACAGTTGAAACCGGATATCGAGGTGGTGATACGTACCCATCACGAGGACGAATACCAGCGCCTGCAGAAAGAAGTCGGCGATACCGTGTTCTTTGGTGAAGAAGAGCTGGCCAAGGGCATGTCTGCCCATGTGTTACAGCGCTTTGAGCGGCATATCCTTTAATCCTGCCGGCTAAAAAAGCCGGCTAAAAAACCGCATCCGGGCCAGTCGTATGGCCCGGATTTTTTATTTCCGTTGTTATCAGCACAAATTCTGCTAAATTGTATGCCGCTACCTCAGGCGCGGATACGTATCGTTACATTTGGATATAATAAAAAACCGTAGAATCTTGTCAGATTGAAATAACGAGTGAAATAACGATTTGAAAACAGTTTCTATGCACCCTCTCCCAGTTTTATTTTCAAGGCGCTGCAGCACATGGCGCAACTGTAGCCTGTGGCTGCTCAGCCTGAGCCTGCTCGCCTGTTCTGGCAACGACGATGGCAAGAACCGCAAGCCCAAGACGCCGGAAGTCGGTGTCATCACCGTGCAGCAGGTGACGCAACCCATAGTGGCCGACTTGCCGGGGCGCACCAATGCATTCATGATCTCGGAGATACGCCCGCAGGTGAGCGGCATCATACGCCAGCGCGCCTTCACCGAAGGCGCCTACGTGAAAGCGGGCGACCTGCTTTACCAGATAGAACCGGCACCCTACCAGGCCAGCTACCAGAGCGCCCTCGCCGCACTGCAAAAAACCGAAGCCACCCTGACCACCCTCAGACTCAAGGCCGAACGTTATAAAGAACTGGTCAAGATCAACGCCATCAGCCGCCAGGATAATGACGATAGCCAGGCGGCGCTGCAACAGGGCGAAGCCGATGTGGCAGCGGCCAGGGCAGCCTTGAGCACAGCCAGGATCAACCTCGATTTCACCAGGCTGGTGGCCCCTATCACCGGCTTTGTCTCCACCTCGGCCATCACCCCGGGTGCATTGGTCACCGCCAACCAGGAGACCGCCCTCACCACCGTGCAACAACTGGACCCTATCTATGTCGATGTGATCCAATCCAGCAGCGATCTGTTGCGGCTCAAACGCGATATCGCCGCCGGCAAACTGACCGGCAATGCGCAGAAAGAAGTCCCAGTACGCGTGCTACTTGAAGACGGCACCAGTTATGCGCATGCCGGTAAACTCAAATTCAGCGGCGTGAGTGTGAATATGGCTTCTGGCGCGGTGACGCTGCGTGCGGTAGTGCCTAACCCTGAAGGCATACTGCTGCCTGGCATGTATGTACATGCGCTGATAGACATGGCCGAGGACAAGGCAGCCATACTGGTGCCGCAACGCGCAGTGACGCGCAATACGCGCGGTGAACCCACGGTGCTGGTGGTGGATGCGCAGCAAAAAGTGCAGCAAAAAATCATAGAGACCAATGGTAGCCAGGGCGACGCATGGCGCGTGAGCAAAGGCCTTGAAGCCGGTGACCGCGTGATCATGGATGGTATTCAGAACATCTCTGTAGGTAGCGAGGTCAAGGCGGTGGAGTTCAGCTCGACTGCCGCACCTGCCGCGCCCGCCACGCCTGCCGCACCTGCCACTAGCCAGCCGCGCTAAGAGACACCAGACACAGCTCCCCGCGTGCTTACTTCACATTAAAAGAATTCAATCATGGCTGCTTTTTTCATACAACGACCGATATTTGCCTGGGTGATCGCCATCGTGATCATGCTGGCAGGCATAGGTGCGATCGAATGGCTGCCACTGGAGCAATACCCGGATATCGCGCCGCCGCGCGTTTCTATCAGCGCGACTTACACCGGCGCTGCGGCCGACACCATAGAAAACTCGGTCACCCAGGTGATAGAGCAATATATGAAGGGCATAGATAACCTGACCTATATGTCGGCCAGCAGCACTTCTTCCGGCAACGCCAATATCAGCCTGACCTTTGATGCCGGCACCAACCCCGATGTGGCGCAGATGCAGGTACAGAACAAACTGCAACAAGCCATGCCGCGCCTGCCGCAGATAGTGCAGAGCCAGGGCGTGACGGTCGCCAAGACCGGCATAGATTTCCTGATGATGATCTCACTGATGTCGGACAGCCCCACGGTGCGCGCCATCGATATCGGTGACTATATCTCCAGCAACCTGATAGACCAGATCAGCCGCCTGGATGGCGTGGGTGATGTACAGACCCTGAGCCCGGGTTATGCCATGCGCATCTGGCTGGACCCGGCCAAGCTGCAGAAATACACATTGATCCCGGCGGATATTGCCGCAGCCATACAGGCACAAAACACCGAAGTGTCTTCCGGCCAGCTGGGGGCGCTGCCTGCGGTCAAGGGCCAGGAACTGAATGCGACCATCACCGCCCGCAGCAAATTGCAGACGGTAGAACAGTTCAAACAGATCATCGTCAAGTCCGGTGCCGATGGCTATGTGGTGCGTTTGTCTGATGTGGCACGCGTAGAGCTGGGCGCCGAGAGCTACACACCGGTGGCTAAGCTCAACGGCAAGACTTCGGCCGCGTTTGGTGTCAAACTGGCTTCCGGCGCCAATGCGCTGGCGACCGCGCAAGCAGTCAAGGACAAGCTGGAGGCACTGACGCCCTACTTTCCGCCTGAGTTAAAACTCAGTGTACATATCCCGTATGACACTACCCCGTTTGTGCGCATTTCGATCAAGGAGGTGGTCAAGTCGCTGATAGAGGCTATCCTGCTGGTCGTCATCATTATGTATGTGTTCCTGCAGAACCTGCGTGCCACGCTGATCCCGGCCATCGCGGTGCCTGTGGTGTTGCTGGGCACTTTTGGCGTGCTGGCTGCGTTTGGTTTTTCTATCAACACCCTGACCATGTTCGGCCTGGTGCTGGCGATAGGCCTGCTGGTCGATGATGCCATCGTGGTGGTTGAGAACGTAGAACGCGTGATGCGCGAAGAAGGCCTGGGACCTAAGGAGGCGACGCAGAAGTCCATGCGCGAGATCACCAGCGCCCTGATCGGTATCTCGCTGGTGCTGTCGGCGGTGTTTATCCCCATGGCGTTCTTTGGCGGCGCCACCGGCGTGATCTACCGCCAGTTCTCCATCACCATCGTGTCTGCCATGCTGCTGTCAGTGGTGGTGGCGCTCACCCTCACCCCGGCGCTGTGCGCCACCATGCTGAAACCGGCACATCAGGGCCATGCCGGCAGCGGCGGCCTGTTCGGCTGGTTCTTCCGCTGGTTCAACCCGGCTTTCCAGGCGTTTGCCGACGGCTACCAGGCCGTGGTCGAGAAGATACTCAACAGAAAAATCTTCACCATGCTGATCTATAGCGGCATCCTGCTATTGCTGACCGTGTTATTCATGCGCCTGCCCAGCTCTTTTCTGCCGACTGAGGATCAGGGCGTGCTGATGACGCAGATACAGTTGCCGGTGGGGGCCACCGACGACCGCATGCAGCGTGTGTTGCGGCAGATAGAACATTACCTGGATAACCAGTCTGAAGTGGTTGCCGAATATCTGACCATCGCCGGCCTGGGCCAGGGCGGTGGTGGCAGCCAGAACAGCGGCCGCGCATTTATCCGCCTGAAAGACTGGGAACAGCGCGGCGAAGGCCAGGACGCCGCCAGCCTGGCTGACCAGATGACCAAAGCCTTGTCCAAGATCCGTGATGCCAAACTGTTTGTCAACCAGCCTTCGCCGGTACGCGGCCTGGGCCAGGGCTCAGGCTTTACGCTGGAGTTAAAGGATGTAGGCAGCCTGGGCCACCAGGCACTGATGGACGCCAGGAACCAGTTTATCGCGGTGGCGGCAGAGAACCCCAAGCTCAATCGCGTACGTGCCAGCGGGCTGGATGATACGCCTATGTTCCGCCTGAATATAGACGACCAGAAAACCGGCATTTATAACCTGACCACCGCCAATATCAACACCACATTGTCTATCGCCATGGGTGGTACTTATGTCAATGACTTTATCAATAAGGGCCGCGTGAAAAAGGTTTACCTGCAAGGCGATGCCCCCTACCGCATGCAACCCGAAGATATCCAGCAATGGTATGTGCGTAACAGCAGCAATGACATGGTGCCATTCTCGGCTTTTTCCAGCAGCAAATGGGTGTCGGGCTCGCCCTTGCTGGAGCGCTTCAACGGTATTTCTTCCATGGAGATCGTCGGCGAAGCCGCCAAGGGCACCAGCACCGGCGAAGCCATGCGCATAGTAGAAGACATCATCAAGCAATTACCGGCCGGCATAGGCTATGAATGGAGCGCGCAATCCTACCAGGAAAGATTATCCGGCTCGCAGGCACCATTGCTGTATGCCGTGTCTGTGGTCTTTGTGTTTTTGTGCCTGGCTGCACTCTACGAAAGCTGGGCGGTGCCGTTCTCTGTCATCCTGGTGGTGCCGCTAGGCATACTGGGCGCAGTGCTGGCCACCAGCCTGCGCGGCATGACGGCGGACGTTTACTTCCAGGTCGGCTTGCTCACCACCATAGGGCTGTCGGCTAAAAACGCCATTCTTATCGTGGAGTTCGCCAAACACCTGCAAGAACGTGGCCAGCCGCTGCTTGAAGCGACACTGCAAGCAGTCAAGCTGCGCTTGCGGCCTATACTGATGACTTCACTGGCGTTCGTATTTGGCGTGATCCCGCTCGCCTTCAGCCATGGTGCAGGTGCAGTGAGCCGCCAGGCGATAGGCACCGGCGTGCTGGGCGGCATGCTGACCGCCACTTTCCTTGGTGTGTTCTTTGTACCTCTGTTTTATGTGCTGATACGCACGCTGTTCCCCTACCAGGCAGAAGCGCAGCACCCGGAAGCCGCCACATGAAGCTGACCAGACTGAATCTTATGCTGACTCTCAAACACCTGGCGTGGATGCCAGGCGCGCTGGCACTCAGCGCCTGTATCAACCTGGCCCCGTTTTACAACCAGCCAGAAGCGCCAGTGCCTGCCAGCCTGGGCACGGTGAACACAGAGCAGAAACCACTGACTGAAGTCAGCTGGCAATCTTTTATCACCGATAAACGCTTGCAGCAGGTGCTGGACCTGGCCCTGAAGAACAACCGTGATTTGCGGGTGGCGACCCTGAACATAGAGCGGGCCAGGGCACAATACCAGGTGCAACGTGCGGACCTTTTCCCTACCGTGAACGCGGCCCTGTCTGAAACCGCCTCCAAAGGCATGTCGAATGTAGGCAATAACGGCAATGTGTCAGCCGGTACTGTGGCAGCCAGTAATAACAGCAGCGGCAATGTATCGCATGTTTACCGTGCCACGCTGGGCTTCAGCGCTTATGAGCTGGACCTGTTCGGCCGCGTGCGTAACTTGAACGCGCAGGCCTTGCAGGCATTTTATGCCGAGCAGGAAAACCGCAAAAGCACGCAGATCAGCCTGGTGGCTGAAGTCGCTACCGCCTGGCTGACGCTGGCCGCAGATAAAAAACGGCTGCAGATCGCGCAGCAGACCTTGCAAAGCCAGCAGAATACTTACCAGATCAACCAGAAGATGTTTGACCTGGGCGTGGCCAACGCGCTCACTCTCAAGCAATTGCAAACCAGCGTCGACAATGCGCGCGTCGCCGTGGCTACCTACAATATACAGATACAGCAGGACACTAATGCCCTTAACCTGCTGGCTGGCAGCATGGTGCCGGTGGCCTGGTTGCCGGATAGCTCACTGGCCAGTGTGGCGCTGACCACCGCCCTGCCCCGCGGCGTGACTTCCAAGACTTTGCAGCAGCGGCCGGATGTACGTGCCGCCGAACACCAGCTCGAAGGTGCCAATGCCAATATAGGCGCCTTGCGCGCGGCTTTTTTCCCCACCATCAGCCTGACCACCACCATAGGCACGGCCAGCACCGAGCTCAACGGCCTGTTTCAAACCGGCTCGCGTATCTGGACGTTTGTGCCGCAGATCACCCTGCCTATCTTTAATGGCGGCCGTAACCGTGCCAACCTGACCGTAGGCGAAAAGAACCAGCAGATACTGCTGGCGCAATATGAAAAAACGGTACAGACCGCCTTCAGGGAAGTCGCAGACGTGCTGGTGCAGCGCGAAGGCTTAAAAGCGCAGATAGAGGCGCAGAAGTCACTGACTGATGCCGCCGCGGCAGCCTTTCAGCTGGCGGATGCGCGCTTTAAAAACGGTGTCGATAGCTATCTGGTGGTACTCGATGCGCAAAGAACCCTTTATACTGCCGAGCAATCCCTGATCACCCTGCAGTTAAACGATGCTGCCAGCCAGCTGACTTTGTACAAAGTGGTGGGCGGCGGCTGGCAGTAGTTTTTACCCTGCCAGTCACGCCAGCGCCAGCTTCAGAAACTAGCCTAAGAAACTAGCCTAAGAAACTAGCCTAAGAAACTAGCCTAGGAAACCAACCTAAGAAACCAGGACTTTACACCCACCTGCATAACCCGTTTTTTTAAGCCAGCGCATGTGTGCGCCATAAACGTGCACATTTTTTGCTTGGTATTTTTTGTGATGAATACAGATATTTCCCCCGAACAGACCATAGTCCTGGCAAAAATCAGGCATATCGAAGAGCTTGAACGCCTGGATACCTGCATCCAGTTTGTTGAAAGCATAGGCCAGATCATCCATCAGGTGCAGGCCGAGCGTGGCGCCAGCTGTTTATACCTGGCTTCGGCCGGCAAACGGTTTGCGCCTGAGCGCGCTGATATCATCAGCCACAACCAGGCGACAGAAGCAGACTTCAGGCAGGCCTTGCAGCAGCATCTGCACCTGGACCTGTTGACCGACGCCAGGCAGCTGACGCTGATCTCATGGATATTGCTAGGCCTGGACCAGCTGGTCGCCCTGCGTCACCAGGTCACTTTACAGAAGATCTCGTTTACTGATTGCATGGAATCCTATAGCCGCCTAATCAGCAGCCTGATCGCGCTGATCTTCGAGATCTCGGACAGCTCGGTCAACAGCAAGATCTCCACCTGCCTGCTCACCTTGTATAACCTGGTGCAGACCAAGGAGTTTGCCGGCCAGGAGCGCGCAGTCGGTTCTTACATCTATGGTTCCGGCAGTGTGCAGCAGGCGCACCAGCAACGCCTGCTGGAACTGATAGACCAGCAAGACCGCCATATAGAGTTATTCTGCCAGTTCGGCAATCAGGAGTTACGCACTGCCTGGGATAAGCTGCAGGCTACCGCCCCCTACCGCCAGCACCAGCAACTGCGGGCCAGGCTCACCACCGCAAAAGACCACCAGCCGCTGAAACCCAGTGATGCCGATATCTGGTTCGACCTGTGCACGCAAAAACAGACCAGCATCTGGCAACTGCAGTGCGTGCTGATCCAGAAGATGCATGACATGTTGGAAGTTTTGACCCACAAAGCCAGGCATGACCTGGAATATACCCAGGAATACCTGCAGGCCATCAGTGCCAAGGCTACGCCAGCCAGCACGCTGGATGGCACCTTTTTTAATCTGTCTATCCCGGTCGAAAGTGCGCTGAGTTTTCAGGCGCATGACAGCGCCCAAGCCTACCCTATGGCTTCCATGATCAGCTTGCTGCAACAGCAATCACGCCAGATCGCCGATATGGAAAGCGAGTTGTCGGATACGCGCAAAGCGCTGTCAGAACGCAAGCAGATAGAACGCGCCAAAGGCCTGCTCATGAGCAAGCTGGGCATAGATGAGATGGAAGCCTACAAGACCATGCGCAACCTGGCCATGGAGCAAAAACGCAAGATCATAGACGTCGCTGAAAACATACTCACCCAGCAAAAACTCCCTTCCTGATTGCTCTATTTGATGGTGCATGCGCACTGAATAAGTGCGATGCCTGGCGCGCTAAATGGCCTTGCACCGCCCTTGCAGCGGGTTTTTCTTTCTGAAACCCGCTTTTTTTCACTATTTTTGCAGTTGGCATACCGCTTGCTATATGACACTTAAGCACCACGGAAACGGGTGCCATTGTCAACGGCGATAATGGCTATGATGTATGACCGGGTGTGAAGTTTAATAAATGGATTTCCAGGACAAAGGCGTCCTGATGGTATCGCGCAAGCAATGCCATCAGGACGCCTTTTTTGTTTTTCATTTTCCATATTCATTTATTTTTTCAAGGGAGCAGACATGAGCAGTTCAGATAAAAAAGATCTGGTACAACCCGCAACACCACCTCAGCCCGAATCAGTGGATAGCCAGCGCCGTCATTTCTTTATGCATACCATGGCCGGCGCATTTGGTGCTGCCGCCATGATGAATATGGTGCCGTCTGCCATCCGCAGCCAGGCCTGGGCGGCTGGTTCAGATGCGCCCGAGATCACCGAAGTGAAAGTCGGTTTTATCCCGCTCACCGACTGTGCCCCTATCGTGGTGGCCGCACAAATGGGCTTCGATAAAAAATACGGCATCAAGATCGTGCCGTCCAAGGAAGCCTCCTGGGCCGGCGTACGCGATAAACTGGTCAACGGCGAGCTGCATGCCGCCCATGTGCTGTACGGCCTGATCTATGGCGTACAGCTGGGCATAGGCGGCCAGCAAAAAGACATGAATATCCTGATGACCCTCAACCATAACGGCCAGGGCATCACACTCGCCAACCAGTTGAAAGAAAAAGGCGTCACTAGTGGCGGCACCCTGAAACGCCTGCTGGATAACGAGAACCGCGACTTCACCTTTGCCCAGACTTTCCCTACCGGCACCCATGCCATGTGGCTGTATTACTGGCTGGCCAATTACGGTATCAACCCGGTCAAAGATGTGAAAACCATAGTGGTGCCTCCGCCACAGATGGTGGCCAATATGCGTATAGGCAATATGGACGGCTACTGTGTAGGCGAACCCTGGAACGCACGCGCCATTTACGACAAGATAGGCTATACGGTAGCCACCAGCCAGGATATCTGGACCGACCACCCGGAAAAAGTGCTGGGCACCAGCGCCGACTTTATTGCGAAAAACCCGAATACCGCGCTGGCACTGACCAAAGCCATACTCGAGGCCTGCCGCTATATAGACGCGACCAAGAACCGCCCTGAAGTGGCCAAACTGATCGCCGGCAAGGCTTATGTCAATGCGCCGGAAGAAGTGATAGAAGGCCGCTTCCTCGGCCACTACGACAATGGCATAGGCAAAAAATGGGAGGACCCCAACTACATGAAATTCTTCAACGACGGCAAGGTCAATTTCCCTTACCTGTCAGACGGCATGTGGTTCCTGACTCAGCATAAACGCTGGGGCCTGCTCAAGTCTGACCCCGACTACCTGGCCGTGGCCAAAAAGGTCAACCGCATAGACATCTATACCGAAGCGGCCAAGGCGCTGGGCATCAGCGTACCCGCCGACCCTATGCGCAGCAGCAAGCTGATCGATGGCGTAGTCTGGGATGGCAAGGACCCTAAAGCCTACGCCAACAGTTTCAAGGTGAAAGCCTGATCTTTAAAGGAGAATCAGCATGTCAGTAGTCAGCTTGAATAAAGAAAAAAACGTGCACACCGCTGAGCCCACTGTGAACTCAGCCCCTGCACAACCCGTTGTTGCTGTGGTTATCCCTCTCTCGACCACAGCTACAGCAGCCACTCCGTCGTTGCAGCGGCGGAGCACATGGGCGGCAACCACCAGACCAGTGTTTGAATGGTTGTTGCCGCCTGTGATCGGCTTGCTGGTATTCGGCGCCATCTGGGCCACTGTGGCCGCGCTGACCCAAGGCCTGCCAGGCCCGCTGAAAACCTGGCAATCGGCAGTGGAGCTGTTCAGTGACCCTTTTTATATCAACAACCCGAACGACATGGGCATAGGCTGGAACATCCTCAGCTCGCTCAAGCGCGTGGCGACCGGGTTTGCACTGGCAGCCATGGTCGGTATCCCCATGGGTTTTGTCATAGGCCGTTACGCCTTTATGTCGCGCATGGCGGCCCCTATCATCAGCCTGCTCAAGCCGGTGTCACCGCTGGCCTGGTTGCCTATAGGCCTGCTGGTTTTCAAGGCGGCAGACCCGGCAGCGATCTGGGTCATTTTCATCACCGCAGTGTGGCCTATGATCATCAACACCGCGGTCGGCGTCAGCAAAGTGCCGCAGGATTATATGAATGTGGCCAAAGTGCTCAACCTGTCGGAATGGAAAGTAGTGACCAAGATACTGCTGCCTTATGTGATGCCATACATGATGACCGGTGTGCGCCTTTCCATAGGGGCAGCCTGGCTGGTGATCGTGGCCGCTGAAATGCTGACCGGCGGCATGGGTATAGGCTTCTGGGTGTGGGATGAATGGAACAACCTGAATGTGGAACATATCATCATCGCCATTTTTATCGTCGGCATCGTCGGCCTGCTGCTGGAACAGTTGCTGGTGCTGGTCGCCAAACGCTACAGCTACGAATAAACCATCAGGGAGCACACTATGACCACCGTATTGCAAGACCGTTATGTCCTGATCGAAAACGTCAATATGACGTTTGCCACCAAAAAAGGCAGTTTTCAGGCCTTGAAAGATATCAACCTCGATATCCGCGAAGGCGAATTCATCTCCATCATCGGCCACTCCGGTTGCGGCAAATCCACCGTACTCAACCTGATCGCCGGCTTGTTGCAACCTAGCGAGGGCTATCTGTTCTGCGCCGGACGCGAGATCGCCAAACCAGGCCCAGAGCGCGCAGTGGTGTTCCAGAACCATTCCCTGCTGCCGTGGCTGACCTGTTTTGAAAACGTCTACCTGGCGGTGGAGCGTGTGTTTGGCGAAAGCGAAAGCAACACGCAACTGGCAGAGCGCACCCGCGCGGCGCTGGAGCTGGTCGGCCTTAACCATGCCATGGAAAAGCGCCCGCATGAGATCTCCGGCGGTATGAAACAACGGGTAGGCATCGCGCGCGCCCTGTCCATGGAACCCAAAGTGCTGCTGCTGGACGAGCCGTTTGGTGCGCTGGATGCATTGACCCGCGCCGGCCTGCAGGACGAGCTGATGAACATCATGGCGCGCTCAGGCTGTACCGCTGTCATGGTCACCCATGATGTAGACGAAGCAGTGTTGCTGTCTGACCGCATCGTCATGATGACCAACGGCCCGGCGGCGACCATAGGCGAGATCCTGACAGTCGACCTGCCGCGCCCGCGCAACCGCCTGCAGCTGGTAGAAGACCAGGCCTATACGCATCTGCGTAGTGAAGTGTTGAAGTTTTTATACGAAAGACACGCCAGAAAGGCGGCATAAAGAAAAGTGGTGCTGACGGGCGGCAACCCACCAGCACCGCATACCTCATCGAAGTATGGTTACCCACTTAAGCAAAGGAGCAACAACATGAAAGCTAACTCTTACCAACGATTGCGTCAAGTCTCATTGGCAGTTTTGCTGGCGTCTATGAGCATGCAAGTGGTGGCTGAAGAAGAGATCTTGCCCGAATACACTTTTATGGATGCCATTAAAACCGGCAAAAATATGACCAGTTTCAGATTACGTTATGAGTTTGTCGACCAGGATGGCTTGCAGCCAGCAACCTTTGCCAATGGCTCCGCCAACCCGACCGCAAACCGTGAGCTGGACAATGCCAACGCGGTCACGTTGCGCAGCTTGATAGGCTGGCAAACCGCACCTTACAAAAACTGGAGTTTTGCCGCACAAATCACCAACGTCAGCAAACTCAAGGATGATTTTAATGACAGTACCAATACTGTCAGGACCAATGGCGCGTCAAACGAAAGCGACAGGATCAACTACGCCAAAGTAGTTGACCCAGACTACACAGATATCAACCAGTTGTTTGTGGACTGGACCGGCATCAAGAACACCCGTGTCCGTGCAGGCCGCCAGGCGATCAACCTGGATAACGTGCGTTTCATAGGCGACATCGCCTTCCGCCAGAACACACAGGTATTCGATGGCGTGTCTGTGTTCAACAAAACCATCCCGGATACCGAGATCTATCTGGCGCACTTTGACCGCGTCAGGCAAATCTTCACTACGCATCGCAGCGGTGACCTGGAGATCGCCAATGCCCGCTACCGCATCTCGCCTACCGAATTTCTGGTTGGATACGGTTACTTCTCCAACTTCGAGAACCTAGGGCTAGGCAATGCGTGGTTTGGTGCGGGCGCATTAAATAACACGTTCAATAATTTACTGGCTGACCAATCCAACAAAATCATAGGCTTGCGCCTGGATGGCACACACCCGTTCACGCCCAACTACCGTGCACATTACACGGCTGAATATGCCAAACAGACCGATTACAAAGGTGGTGACAACCGCATTGATGCCCATTACTACAAAGTGGGCGGCGGCTTCGGCATAGATAACTTCAACCTGCGCGTGGACCAGGAACTGCTCTCCAGCAACGATGGCCAGTATGCATTCCAGACACCGTTTGGTACCAACCATTTATTCCAGGGCTGGGTAGACAAATTCCTGGTGACACCACGCCAGGGCATCAAGGACTCTTTCATTACTGCCACTTATAAATATGGTGACTTCCTGTTTTTTGTCGATTACCACGACATCAGCTCTGATGAGGATTTCTTCACCGTCAATGGCGGTGCTACTGCCAATGGCAACCGTTATGGCCGCGAGTGGAATGCTGCCGTCACCTGGAATATCGACAAGAACTGGATGACCAAATTTGAATACGGCAAATATACCGAAGATGACCAGTACGCTGCCGGCCCTAATGCGGTGACTAATGGCGCGACCAATCGTGCACGTTTTCAAGATACCGAAAAATTATGGCTGACCGCCATGTACACCTTTTAATTGTTTGAATGTAAGGAAGCAACTATGACTACAGCCGGAAAAGTTTTTTTAGTCGGTGCCGGACCCGGTGACCCAGACCTCATCACGCTCAAGGCGATCAAAGCCTTGCAGCAGGCCGAGGTGGTACTGGTCGATGACCTGGTCAACCCGGACCTGCTAGCGCATTGCCCGCAGGCACGCATAGTGCACGTGGGCAAACGCGGCGGCTGCAAGTCTACCCCGCAACCTTTTATCAACCGCATGCTGATCGCGCTGGCCGAACAAGGGCAGATAGTGGTACGCCTCAAGGGCGGCGACCCGTTCGTGTTCGGCCGTGGCGGTGAAGAGATGCTGGCTTTACGCGCCGCCGGCGTCGCCTATGAGGTGATCCCCGGCATGACCAGCGGCCTCAGCGCCTGCGCCAGCATGGATGTACCAGCCACCCATAGAGGCCTGAACCATGGCGTGACCCTGGTGACCGGCCATACTCAGGACGGCGGGCCATTACCGTGGCGCGCACTGGTAGAAAGCAACACCACGCTGGTGATTTATATGGGCATGCAGCACCTGGCCGATATCAGCCGCGAACTGATCGCCGCCGGCATGTCACCCGCCATGCCATGCATGGTGGTTGAAAGCGCCACCCGCGAGGATGAGCGTGCGCTGGTCAGCACCATTGCAGCCATGCCGCTGTATAGCCACCAGCACCAGATGAAAAGCCCGGCCATGATAGTGGTCGGTGAAGTGGTGAAAATGGCCAATAGCGCTAAAACATTGCAGGCGCTGCACCAGTTTGACTATTTACCGGCAGTGAATGCCAATTAAAAAAAACAACATTGATTGGTATCTGCGTTTAGATAATAAATAAATCAGCGCAGCTACCAGCCACAGATATGCTATTTTGAATCAACCGGAGATAAACATGAAAAAGAGTTTTTGGGAGGTAGGCCACAAGCCTACGCTGTTTTCAGCCTTCTTTTATTTTGACCTGAGTTTTATGGTGTGGGTCATGCTGGGGCCACTGGCGGTACAGATCGCGGCTGACCTGCAGTTGAACCCGGCACAAAAAGGCCTGATGGTCGCCACGCCGGTACTCACAGGCGCACTGTTGCGCATAGTGATGGGCGTACTGGTAGACCAGCTCAAACCTAAAAAAGCCGGCCTCATCGGCCAGGTGATCGTGCTGGTGGCTTTGCTCACCGCCTGGTTGCATGGCATACACAGTTACCAGCAAGCCTTGTTGCTGGGCGTGTTTCTCGGCTTTGCCGGTGCCGCTTTTGCCGTGGCACTGCCGCTGGCTTCGCGCTGGTATCCGCCTGAGCACCAGGGCACGGCGCTGGGCATTGCTGGCGCGGGCAACTCAGGCACGGCACTGGCGGCGCTGTTTGCGCCTGGCCTGGCAGTGGCTTTCGGCTGGAACAACGTATTCGGCCTGGCGCTGATCCCCTTGTTGCTGGCATTGATCGTCTACACCGCGTTTGCCAAAGATGCGCCGGATACCCCGGCACCGAAATCATTGTCCCAGTATATGGCGGTGTTGAAAGACAAGGATGCCTGGTGGTTCATGTTGTTCTATTGCGTGACCTTCGGCGGCTTTGTCGGCATGGCTTCTTCGCTGACCATCTATTTCCACGACCAGTATGGCCTTGACCCGGTGCACGCCGGTTACTTCACCGCCGCCTGCGTATTTGCCGGTTCGCTGGTGCGCCCGTTCGGTGGCCTGCTGGCTGACCGCATAGGTGGCATACGCACCCTGAGCACCATGTATGTACTGGCTGCCGTCTTCCTGTTCATCCTCAGTTTTGGCATCACTACCCAGATCGCCGGGCTGGGCGTAGTCGTGCTGGCTATGGCCTCGCTGGGCATGGGTAACGGCGCGGTGTTCCAACTGGTGCCGCAGCGCTTTCGTAAAGAGATAGGCGTGATGACCGGCCTGGTCGGCATGGCCGGTGGCATAGGCGGTTTTTACCTGGCTTCCAGCCTGGGTTACTCCAAGCAGATCACCGGCAGCTACCAGGTTGGCCTGATCATTTTTGCCGGATTAGCCGTACTGGCACTGGTAGGCCTGACTGGCGTGAAAAACCGCTGGCGTACGACCTGGGGCGCGGCCAGCGTGACTGCGGCCAAGGTTTAAGCCTGCCAATTGAGCCTGGCAGTTGTCTTGCGACACCCTGACCGACGATAATACCCAATCTTGCAACCTTTAAAATAGCCGGCTTATGAGTCTTGTGTTTAAAGTAGGTGAACATAGCGTGATAGGCCCCAGGCCGCGTAACGAGGACTATGTCACCGTGGTCACCCCGTCTGAATCGCAACAGGCGATCAAGGGCGCGCTGATGCTGGTCGCCGATGGCGTCAGCGGCGGCGCCGGCGGTGCCGAAGCGTCAGAAATGACCGCCAGGAGTATCTCGGCTGATTACTACGCCACCCCGGAGACCTGGACCATACAGCATGCGCTGGACAAAGTAGTGCAGGCGGCCAACCTGTGGGTATTGTCGCAGGCCCGCAAGGACAGCAAGATGGCTGGCATGGCCACCACCTTGTCCATGCTGGTGTTGCGCGGCCAACGGTATGTGCTGGCGCATGTGGGCGACACGCGTATCTACCGCCTGCGTGAACAGTCATTGCAATGCCTGACCACAGACCATGTCTGGGACAGGCCGGATATGCGCCATGTGCTCAAACGCGCGGTCGGGCTGGATGACCAGCTGACGGTAGATTATGCCGAAGGCCTGCTGCAAGCCGGCGATGTCTATGCCATCGTCAGCGATGGCGTGTGGGCGGCGCTGGGCGACGCCGAGATCCACCGCGGACTGATGCTGTATAGATCACCGCAAATGGTGGCCGAATACCTGACCGCACTGGCGGTGGAAAAAGGCGGCCAGGATAATGCCTCTGCCGTTATCGTCAATATTGAAAGTGTAGGCCAGGACCACCTGACCGATATGCTGGCCGATGCGCTCAGCCTGCCATTGCCACCCAGGCTCGCCGTCGGCAGCCAGCTGGACGGCTTTACCGTCACCCGCGTGATACATGATTCGCGCCTGAGTATCTTGTACCAGGTGAAAAACAGCGCCGGGCAACTGTTTGTATTAAAGACCCTGCAGCCGTCGCGCGCCGATGACAAACAAAGCTGCGAAGCCTTGCTCAATGAAGAATGGCTGGCCAAGCGCGTAGTCTCGCAATGTGTGCCGCAGATATTGCCGCTGACGCTGGATCAGCGCAGTGCGCTGTATTATGTGATGACCTGGCATGAAGGCTCTACTCTGCAACAGCGGCTGGATGCCGGCCACCATTTCACCATGAATGGCGTCGCCAATATCGGCCAGGACCTGTTGCGCGGCTTAAGCATGCTGCACCGCCTGAATATCGTGCACCGCGATATCAAGCCGGCCAATATCCATATCGGCAGCGATACCCGTTTGCGCATCCTCGATCTGGGCGTCGCGCTCAACCCTACCCTGCCCATGCCAGAACAGATGGAAAACCCGGGCACGCCCAGTTTTATGGCGCCTGAACTGTTTGCTGGCCAGGTGGCTGACCGCCAGGCCGATATCTATGCTGCCGGCGTCACGCTGTATCATTTGCTCACGCGCAAATATCCCTATGGCGAGATAGAGCCTTTCCAGTCACCGCGTTTCGGCGAGCCTATCAAGCCCAGCCGTTACCGGCCCGAGATCCCGGCCTGGCTCGAAAACGTCATACTCAAAGCGATCGCCAGAAAAACTGAAGACCGCTTTGAAACCGCAGAAGAAATGCTGCTGGCGCTGGAACATGGGGAGCTGAAACCGGTGGTCATTCCACGCACGCCTTTGATCGCACGCGCCAGGCTGGTCAAATGGCAGTGGCTGGCGATCTGCTCGCTGTTTGCCAATCTTATCCTGATCTACCTGCTGTTTATTACCTGAAGCATCCGCGTTGCTGCTGCAAAAATAGCCAGGCCTGCCGGCTAAGACCTATTCTGGTGCAAACGCGTTTTTCTGCATCATAACCGTGCGCGGTGGGCTATCTGCCAGCCCCTGCCTGCACGCCCATCTAGCGCTATTAAAGCCGCAAACCCTAAAAATAAATTTATACAAAACAATCAGTTATGCCATTTCAAAACCGGCACACCCCGTCCTGGCATATGGCTTGCTTATCCGCTAGTAAATTTCGTTGCTAAACAATGAGTATTTTTTTAACAAAAGAGGTTTCTGAGTCAGGAAATCTCTTAATGGACAACGGCGTCCATAGCTATTTTTCGCAGCATTGCATCAGGCAGTTGCGGAATCAGCTATGGACGCCTTTTTTCGTTTTTAAGCTAGCTAAACAGCATGGCCATGTGCGTGGCAAACCAGCGCCACACAGTCACTAGCCTGCATCAGATGGGGAACATACGATGAATCAACACACCCGCATAGTAGTAGTCGGCAACGGCATGGTGGGACATTATTTTATGCAGGAACTGGTAAAACGCCACCCTGACCTGGCCGCAGCCGGGCTGCAGGTCACGGTGCTGGGCGAAGAACCTCGTCCGGCTTATGACAGGGTGCACCTTTCCAGTTTTTTCTCCGGCAGCACGGCTGAAGACCTGTCACTGGTAGAACCTGGTTTTTATGACAGGGCCGGGCTGGAATTGCGCCTGAATGCGCGTGTGAGTCATATAGACAGGCATCAGCATACGGTCACGCTGACCGACGGCACCCTGCTGCCCTACGACAAACTGATACTGGCGACCGGCTCGGTGCCGTTCGTGCCATCTGTCGCCGGGCGCGACCGCGACAACTGCTTTGTTTACCGCACCATAGAAGACCTGGAAGCCATGACCGCCGCAGGCAAGACCGCCAACAGCGGCGTCGTGGTAGGTGGTGGCCTGCTAGGCCTGGAATGTGCCAAGGCCTTGCGCGACATGGGCCTGGATACCCATGTGGTGGAATTCGCACCACGCCTGATGGCAGTACAAGTAGACGAAGCTGGCGGCCGCGTGCTGCGCAGCAAGATAGAGGAGCTGGGCGTACACGTACACACCAGCCGCAACACCACCGCCATCGTCGATGGCGCGACTGCGCGCCACCGCATGGTGTTCTTTGATGAGACCTGGCTGGAAACCGACATGATAGTGTTCTCAGCCGGTATCCGTCCGCGTGATGAGCTGGCCAGAGACGCCGGCCTGGCCATAGGCGCGCGTGGCGGTATCGCCATTGATGATTTCTCGCGCTCCAGCGACCATGACATTTACGCCATAGGCGAATGTGCCAGCTGGAACGACGAGATGTTCGGCCTGGTAGCGCCTGGCTATGACATGGCGCGCACCGCTTGCGCACACCTGGCAGGCGAAACCGCGACTACTTTCCAGGGTGCGGACATGAGCACCAAGCTCAAGCTGATGGGTGTGGATGTAGCCAGCGTCGGCGATGCACATGGCAAGACCCACGGTTGCCGCAGCTATCAGTACACCGATGAGGTGCGCAATATCTACAAAAAGATCGTCGTCAGCGAAGATGGCAAGAAACTGCTGGGCGCGGTGCTGATAGGCAACGCCGATGAGTACGGCACCTTGCAGCAAATGACAGTCAACGACATGGCCTTGCCGGAAAACCCCGAGTTCCTGATCCTGCCTGCCAGCGATGGCAAGGAAAAACCCGGACTGGGCGTGGATGCATTGCCGGATACGGCAGTACTGTGCTCGTGCAACAACGTCAGCAAAGGCGCCATCGGTGAAGCGGTCGCGGCCGGTCATTGCAGCATAGGGGCGATCAAGTCATGCACCAAGGCAGGCACTGCCTGCGGCGGTTGCGTGCCGTTGGTGACCCAGGTCATGAAAGCGCAAATGGTCAAGCTGGGCATGACCGTCAACAACCATCTGTGCGAACATTTCCCCTACTCGCGTCAGGAGCTCTACCATCTGGTGCGCGTGGAACAGATCAGGACATTTGACGAACTATTGCACAAACATGGCAAAGGCCTGGGCTGCGACATCTGCAAACCGACTGCCGCCAGCATCCTGGCTTCGGTGTGGAACGACTTTATCCTGAAGAAAGACCTGGCCTCGCTGCAGGACTCCAACGATTACTTCCTCGGCAATATCCAGAAAGATGGCAGTTACTCGGTAGTACCGCGTATGCCCGGCGGCGAAGTCACGCCGGATGGCCTGATCGCCATCGGCCAGATCGCCAAAAAATACAAGTTGTATACCAAGGTCACCGGTGGTGCACGCGTGGATATGTTTGGTGCGCGCGTAGAACAGTTGCCGAATATCTGGGAAGAGCTGATCGCTGCCGGGTTTGAATCCGGCCATGCCTACGGCAAGTCGTTGCGTACTGTAAAAAGCTGCGTAGGTTCGACCTGGTGCCGTTATGGCGTGGACGACAGTGTAGGCCTGGCCGTGCAACTGGAGAACCGTTACAAAGGTCTGCGCGCACCGCACAAGATCAAGTTCGGCGTATCAGGTTGCACGCGTGAATGCGCCGAAGCACAGGGCAAGGATGTAGGCCTGATCGCGACCGAAAGTGGCTGGAACCTGTATGTGTGCGGTAACGGCGGCATGAAACCGCGCCATGCCGAACTGATCGCCAGCGACCTCAGTAAAGAAGACGCGATCCGCATGATAGACCGCTTCCTGATGTTCTATATCCGCACTGCCGACCGCCTGCAACGTACCAGCACCTGGCGCGACAACCTCGAAGGCGGCCTGGATTACCTCAAGCAAGTGGTGATCAACGATAGCCTGGGCCTGGGCGCCGAGCTGGAAGCACAGATACAGCATGTGGTGGACAACTACCAGGATGAATGGAAGACCGCCGTCAACGACCCTGAAGTACGCAAGCGCTTCCGCAGCTTTGTCAACAGCGTGGCTGGTGACAACAACATCGTCTTCGTCAAGGAGCGCGACCAGATGCGCCCGGCGACGGTAGAAGAAAAAAAGCAGGCCAAGGTCATCCCTATCCTGGCCACCACCGAGTAATGAATGGAGTAAACCTATGAGTCAATTGCAACAAGCAGCCGTATCTGAACACACTGCGCCTGCGGCTATATCTAACCCTGATAGCGGCACCTGGCATGCGGTGTGCGCACTGGATGACATCTGGCCCAACACCGGCGTATGTGCGCTGGTAGATGGCCGCCAGGTGGCGATCTTCCGCCTGCACGATGACCAGCTCTACGCCATCGACAACTACGATCCGCACAGCGATGCCAACGTCATGTCGCGCGGCATCGTCGGTGACCTCGGCGGTGAACGCGTGGTGGCCTCGCCCATCTACAAACACCATTACCAGTTGCACACCGGCATCTGCGTAGAAAATGCCGAGGTGCGCCTACCCATCTATGCGGTGGAACTGCGTGGCGGCACCGTCTGGGTGCAGGTGTGAGCGCAGGGTAGGCCAGGGCGAGCATGATCACTAAAGTCAAATCAGTCTGTCCATATTGCGGTGTAGGCTGCGGTATCGTCATGGAGGTCCAAGGTCACTTAACCAAGGAGCAGAAAGTGATCAAGGTCTATGGTGACAAACAGCACCCGACCAATTTTGGCCGCCTGTGCACCAAGGGCAGTACCTGTATACAAGCCATCGCTGACTCAGGCCGGCTGGAATACGCCTATGTACGCCAGCAGCGCGGCCAGGAATCGGTACGCACCGGCATAGATGCCGCCATCAAGGAGACCGCGCGCCGCTTACGCGCCATTCTTGACCAGCATGGCCCGGACGCGATCGCGCTTTACGTCTCCGGCCAGATGTCTATCGAATCCCAGTACCTGGCCAACAAACTGGTCAAGGGCTACCTGGGCAGCAACAATATTGAATCCAATTCACGCCTGTGTATGGCCAGCGCCGGCAGTGGTTATAAGTTGTCACTGGGGGCCGATGGCCCGCCGGGTTCTTACCAGGACTTTGACCAGACCGACCTGTTCTTTGTCATCGGCGCCAATATGGCCGATTGCCACCCTATCCTGTTCTTGCGCATGATGGATAGAGTCAAAGCCGGTGCCAAATTAATCGTGGTAGACCCGCGCCGCAACACCACGGCCGATAAAGCCAACCTGTTCATGCAGATCAAGCCTGGCACTGACCTGGCCTTACTCAATGGCCTGCTGCACCTGCTGGTCATCAATGGCCATACCGATGCCGCATTTATAGACGAATTCACCGAAGGCTGGGAGGTGATGCCCGACTTTCTGCAGGATTACACCCCGGAAAAAGTCGCCGCCATCACCGGCCTCAGTGAAAACGCCATTCGCCAGGCCGCAGACTGGATAGGCACCAGCAAAAACTGGATGAGCTGCTGGACCATGGGCCTGAACCAGAGCACGCATGGCACCTGGAGCACCAACGCCATCTGTAACCTGCACCTGGCCACAGGCGCGATCTGCCGCCCCGGCAGCGGCCCGTTCTCGCTGACCGGGCAACCGAATGCCATGGGCGGCCGCGAAATGGGCTATATGGGCCCGGGCTTACCAGGCCAGCGCACTGTGCTGGTAGAACAAGACCGCCAGTTCATAGAACAGTTATGGCAAGTGCCGCCAGGCACCTTGCACACCCGCCTCGGTGGCGGCACCGTCGCCATGTTCGAGCAGATGAAGGCCGGCAAGATCAAAGCCTGCTGGGTGATCTGTACCAACCCGGTCGCCAGCATGGCCAACCGCAAAAACGTGATCGCCGCTTTAGAGCAAGCCGAACTGGTGATCGCGCAGGACGCCTTCCTAGATACCGAAACCAACCGTTATGCCGATATTCTGCTGCCTGGTGCCTTGTGGGCCGAAGCCGAAGGCGTGATGATCAACTCCGAACGCAATATGACGCTGACGCAGCAGGCTGTGCCTGCCCCGGGCGAAGCCATGGCTGACTGGCAGATCATCGCCAGGGTCGCTTGCGAGATGGGCTTTAGCGACGGGTTCAGCTACAGCAGCAGCGCCGAAGTATTTGCAGAGATCACCCGCAGCTCCAACCTGAACACCGGTTATGACATCCGTGGCGTCAGCCACGACAAGTTGCGCGATAGTTCGCTGCAATGGCCTTGCCCGCCCGGCAGCCAGGCAGACCGGCACCCTATACGCTACCTCAATGACGGTATCAGCCAGAGCCTGAAAGTGAATGACGACGGCCATACCCCGCGCATCGCATTTGCGACTGCCAGTGGCAAAGCAGTGTTTTTCGCCCGCCCGCATATGGACCCGGCCGAGCTGCCCGACACTGACTACCCGTTTGTGCTCAACACCGGCCGCCTGCAACACCAATGGCACACCCTGACCAAGACCGGCAAGATAGACACCCTGAACAAACTCAACCCGGGGCCGTTCGTAGAGCTGCACCCGGAAGATGCCGCCGCGCTGGCCATAAAGGATAAAGACCAGGTCGAGATACGCTCGCGCCGTGGCCGTGCAGTGCTACCCGCGGTGGTCACCGACCGCGTGCGTGCCGGCAACTGCTTTGCCCCTTTTCACTGGAATGATGTTTATGGCGAAGACCTGACCATCAATGCCGTGACCAGCGACGCCATAGACCCCATCTCGCAACAACCCGAATTCAAGTTTTGCGCCGTGACCATGACACGCGTCGCCAGTGCGCCAGCCCCGCAACCTGAGCAGGCAGATGAGCTAGCCCTGGTGGCAGGCGGCAAGGCCAGCAACAACAAGGAACTAAACATGAGAGATATTGATGCTTTAGCCAGGTTACTGGGCCTGGAGACCGCACCCGAGATCGTGCTCGAAGCGCAGGAACAACTTTATCTGCAAGGATTTATCAGTGGCTTGCGTAGCGAAGAGTCGCGCAAGATCGGTGGCGTACCCATGCTGCCGGAAGGCGCACCACTGGCACCGGCCAAACACCTGCTGGTCAACGGCATGCTGGCCGGATTGTTTGCACGCAGCTGGTTACCAGATGGTGACCAACTGCCTGGCGGCTTGCCGGATTTTTCGGCGGCTGCGGCAACAGCACCCGCCAGCGTGGCTATACTGTGGGCATCACAAACCGGTAATGCCGAGCGCTTTGCCGAAAAATGCGCTGAGCGTATTCAAGCCCACGGCCTGCAAACAGCCATCATGTCTATGGATAGCGTCAAAATGGCAGAGCTGGCTAACTATAGCCAGGTGTTGCTACTCACCAGCACCTTTGGTGACGGTGACCCGCCAGACAATGCCGGCCAGTTCTGGAACAGGCTGCAAGCAGATGACCTGCCTTCACTGGCCAATACCCGTTTTGCCGTGCTGGCCTTTGGCGACTCCAGCTATGACCAGTTCTGCGGCTTTGGCCGCAGACTGGATGCCCGGCTGCAAGCACTGGGCGCACAACGCCTGCTGGAGCGGGTAGACTGCGAACCGGACTATGAAGAAACAGCCCATGCCTGGCTGGAGCAAGCAGCGGCCGCGCTGGCACAGGTAGCTGCCACTGTCAGCCAGCCAGTGCTGGCCATAGGAGACCAGGCTGACCAGGCAGATGCAGCGGTCAGCGAACTGGCCAAGTCGCCAGCCGCACCTGCGTATAGCCGCCAAAACCCATTACGCAGCAAACTGATCATCAACCAGCGCCTGAACGGCGAAGGCTCAGAAAAAGAGATACGCCAGTTTGGTTTTGATCTGACCGGCAGCGGCTTACAGTATGAAGCAGGCGATGCCCTCGGCGTGTGGCCGACCAACTGCCCGGAACTGGTAGGCGAAATGTTGCGTGCACTCAAGCTTTCCGCGGCCAGCCTAGTCACCGTCAAAGACCACGGCCAGCTGCCACTAGGTGACGCCTTGCTGCATCACTACGAGATCGCACGCATCACGCCGGAGTTATTGGAATTCGTGCAAAAACGCAGCGCCAGCCCGGCACTCGCAGTGTTGATGGAAGATAAAGCACGGCTGAAAGACTGGCTATGGGGCAAACAGCTGCTAGACCTGATACTGGCGTTTCCGTTCAAGGTCGAAGCCAACGACTGGCTGGCGGTATTAAAGCGTTTGCAACCACGCTTGTATTCGATCTCGTCCAGCCCTAAAGTCTACCCGCAGCAGGTGCATCTGACCGTTTCTACAGTACGTTATGGCGATGGTCTGGCCCGTGGCGGCGTCTGCTCTACCTTTATGGCAGACCGGGCGCAAGATGTTGCAGTGCCTGTGTTTGTGCAACGCTCGGCCCACTTCCGCCCGCCTAAAAACCCCGATGCGCCGCTGATCATGGTCGGCCCCGGCACCGGCATCGCCCCTTTTATCGCCTTTTTGCAGGAAAGGCAGGCCACCGCCGCCAAAGGCAACAACTGGTTATTCTTTGGCGAACAGCATGCCGCTACTGACTTTTACTACAGCGAACAACTGGAAACGCTGCAAAAGCAAGGCGTCCTGACCCGGCTGGATACCGCCTTCTCGCGCGACCAGAACGAAAAGATCTATGTACAGCACCGCATGCTGCAACATGGTGAACAACTGTGGCAATGGCTGCAACAAGGCGCGCACTTCTGTGTCTGTGGCGATGCCAGCCGTATGGCTAAAGATGTAGATACCGCGCTGAAAACCATAGTGCAGACCCATGGCCAGATGAGCGAGCAGGCAGCCGCAGACTATGTATCAAATATGGCGCAGGAAAAGCGCTATGTGCGTGATGTTTACTGATGGTGGTTAATTCGACCAACGTAAAACAGTTAGCTTTTCCTTGTTCAAACCAGACTTGATACTTGGCGTTATAAAAACTCCAGCCTGAATCATTCCGCAGAAAATCTTTTCCGGTACTCGGCAGGAGACACGGCCAGATTGCGGTGAAAGGTGATGCGCATGCGCTCTTCATCGCCAAAACCGCAGCGATCTGCAATCTCCACAATGCTGTGTGCAGAATGCTCCAGCAATCTGCGTGCAGCTTCCAGCCTGAATATCTCCAGGGCTTTGGCGGGGGTTTTACCGGTTTTCTGCTTGTAGACACGGGCAAAGTTTCTGGGACTCATGCATGCCCGGGCAGACAGCGTATCTATCGTGATTTGCTGTTGCAGATTGGCACGCATCCACTCGTGCAATGTGTCAAATGTAGTATCCGCGGATTGTGACTGCAGCAACTCGCTGAATTGCGACTGGCCTCCGGAACGCTTCATGTATACCACCAGTTCACGCGCCACCTTCATCGCGATATCGTGACCACAATCCTGCTCGACCAATGCCAGCGCCAGGTCTATGCCGGCTGTGACACCGGCTGAGGTCCATATCGCATCTTCGTTGACAAAAATGGCATCGCCATCGACTTTGACTGCGGGATATCTTTCACGCAACAAATCCAGCATCGCCCAATGCGTCGCCGCCCGCTTGTCGTCCAGCAAGCCCGCTTGCGCCAGAAGAAATGCCCCACTGCACACCGAAGCCATACGCCGGACTTTTGCATGCTGCCCCTTCAGCCATAAGGCCAGATCGCCTGACTCTTCAAGCACGTCTACGATGTGCGGTGAACCTGGCACCACTATGGTATCAACGGTAGCCTCGGCAAAATCGGCTAGTGTCCTCGTCTGCAGCACCACGCCTTCGGCACTGCTGACCAGCCCGCCATGCATGCTGATAGTATGCCTGTCATAGGGCGGCAGGCCGCGCTCTTGCATATAGCGTGAAGCGGCCCAGAACACGGTTTGTGCGCCCGTCAGGTCCAGCAGCCCCATTTGCGGGAAGGCGACGAACAGCACCAGCTTCTCATGCCTTTGTAACGATGGCGGATATTTAGGGATATATGTCATTTCAGCCATATTCTTTCATCATTAAAATAGCTAGTCAACATCATGCATTACGCTAACTGAGGATAGAAAAAATGAAAATTGTAGTGATAGGCGGGACTGGCCTGATAGGTACTAAACTGGTGGGCAACTTGCAGAAACTTGGGCATGAAGTCATCCCGGCTTCGCCCAATACCGGCGTAAACACCATTACTGGTGAAGGTCTGGAGGAGGTATTACAAGGTGCTGACATCGTTGTCGATGTCGCTAACTCGCCTTCTTTTGAAGATACTGCCGTCATGCATTTTTTTGAGACTGCTGGCAACAATATCGCGTTTGCTGAAAAAACCGCAGGCGTAAAACATCATGTGGCATTGTCTGTGGTGGGCACAGAAAATCTGCAGGATAGTGGTTACTTCCGTGCCAAGCTGGCGCAGGAAAAAATCATCAAGGCAGCTGGCATTCCATACACTATCGTGCGTGCCACACAATTTTTTGAGTTCCTGACCAGTATCGCCCACGCCTCAACCGATGGCGAAACCGTACGCTTATCTCCTGCCTTATTCCAGCCTATGGCAGCAGAAGATGTCGCCGCGTTGCTAGCCAGCATCTCATTGCAAGCACCGGCCAATGGCACCATTGATATTGCAGGGCCGGAGAAATTGCCTTTGCATGATGCGGTCGTGGCAGCCTTGCACGCAAAACAGGACCAGCGCAAAGTGGTGCGGGATGCCCAGGCAGCTTATTTTGGCCTGGTACTGAATGATAGCTCACTGACACCACAAGGCCAGGCGCAGTTGGGTAAATTGACCTTGCACGATTGGCTAGCTTCGCTTTGAGAACGAAACCGAGCTGAAAGTCACCGCACTGATCACCAGCAATGCACCGAACAATTGCGCAGGCGTGGGCGGCATATGCTCGAATGCGGCGATCACCATGGTGGTGACCGGCACCAGGTTCATAAAGATCGCCGCCTTGGATGGACCCAGGTGCGAGATGCTGGCATTCCAGAACAGATAGGCCAGTACCCCACCGCCCAGCGACATGGTCAGCAAGGCAGCCGCGCCATGCAGGCTGGGTTGCACAAAATGATCGCCATGCCAGAAAGCGGCCAGGCTCAAGGCCAGCGCGCCCACGGTCATGATGCCGGCAGTGTTGGTGATACCGTCAACATTGCTGGGCATCATCTTTTTCACCAGCACGTTGTACAGCGCCCAATTGAGGGTGGCGATCAGAATATATATATCGCCAGTCGCAACTCTGAGCTGCGCGCCGGCACCCAATACCACTATCACCACCCCGGCGATACCGACCGGGAAAGCGATCAGTTGCCGGTTGCTTGGCCTGTCGCCGAGGATCACATAGCCCAGCACTGCAGTGAGCAACGGGTTCAAGGCCATGATCAGGGCGCCGTTGATCGCTGAAGATGTTTCCATACCAAGGAAGAAAAACAGGTTAAAGCCGAACACGCCGACCACGCCCAAGGTTAGGTAGGCCGGCCAGTGACGCCATGAAAAAGCATTTTTTCTAAACAGCGCAATCAACACCATGACCGCAGCCGCCAGCAGATAGCGGCTGGCACCAGCGACATAAGGGCTCATTTCGGCCAGTACTGGCCTGGCCAGGTTGAAATTGGCGCCCCAGAATATTGCCGCCATGGTGGCCATCAGATAGGTTTTGATATTGCCCATTAGTCTTCTCTACTATGTGTTTTTAACAGCAGGTGTGCCAGCAAAGTGGCTGGAGTTGCGGTCAGGTTAAGGTAGCAGGCAGCGACAGTTGCTTTAACCCGACCGGCGCTAACGACTTATCGCGGCGGATTAAGCGAGCGCAGCACGGCGTGCAGCACGCCGGGGAATTTCTGTTCTATCTCTTCTACCCGTAGTGCATTCAAATGCTCGGTACCTTCGATCAGGGTCTCTACCAGCCCGGCAGCACGCAATATCTTGAAGTGATGCGACATACTGGACTTGGGCCGGTTGAGGTCGAATTCGCCGCAGGTCATCTTGCGCCCGGCATTGGCCAGCCGCCCTACGATCTCCAGGCGCGTCGGGTCCGACAGCGCATACATGATATCTGTCAGTTCTACCTGGTCCAGGCTGGGGTGTTTAATTTGCCGCATGTTTAAAATTTATCACAGTGCTTGATATTATTCCATAGTTCGATTATATTCGAACAATAGAATTTTATCTAAGTATTTTTTAAGCAGGCAATATGAAAACAGAGATTTTGCCAAAAGGCATCCCGCTCGCGCTTTACGCATTGATGGCAGGTGCGTTCGGCATAGGCACTACCGAATTCGTCATCATGGGCCTGTTGCCGGAAGTCAGCCGCGACCTGCAGGTCAGCATTCCCATGGCTGGCTTGCTGATCACCGGGTATGCGCTGGGCGTGGCCGTGGGCGCACCCATCATGTCTATACTGATGGCCAAGTTTTCGCGCAAGAACTCCCTGCTCTGGTTAATGGGCATATTCACCGCCGGCAACCTGATCTGCGCCATCGCGCCAGATTACACCACGCTGATGATCGCCAGGGTGGTGACCTCGTTTGCCCATGGTACTTTTTTTGGCATAGGCGCCGTGGTGGCGACCAGCCTGGTGGCTAAAGAAAAACGTGCGCTGGCGATCGCTTTGATGTTCACCGGGCTGACGGTGGCGAATGTGATAGGCGTGCCCGCGGGTACCTGGCTAGGCCAGATGCTGGGCTGGCGCGCGACTTTCTGGGCGGTGACCATGATAGGCCCGGTCGCGCTGGCGGCGCTGTATTTGCTGCTGCCTAAAGACCAGCATGGCGAAAAAGTGCAGGTGCGAGCCGAGATCAGCACTTTGCTGCAGCCGCAGGTGATCGCCGGTTTATTGCTGACCATCATCGTCGACACCGGCCTGTTCGCCGTGCTCACTTATCTGGCGCCGTTATTGACAGATGTCGCGCATTTTTCAGAAGCAGCCATCTCGCCGGTGTTCCTGTTATTTGGCGCAGGCATGGTGATAGGCAATATCATAGGTGCCAAACTCGCCGATATCCATCTGGATAACACGCTGTTAGGCGCTTTGCTGTTCATCATCGCCATCCTGGCCTCGTTCTCATTGTTCGCTCATCACCAGATCGCGGTGGTCAGCCTGGTAGCACTGCTGGGTATCGCCGGCTTTGCTGCCGTGCCTTCATTGCAGATCAAGATACTGGAAAAAGCCAGCGGCGCCCCTACCCTCGCCTCCGCCATGAATATAGGCGCATTCAATATCGGCAATGCCGCCGGTGCCTGGGTAGGCGGCCTGGTGATCTCGCATGGCCTGGGCCTGACCGCCCTGGGCTGGATAGCCGCCAGCATCGTCTCTACCGGCCTGCTACTGGCGCTGATAGAGATGCAGTTAGTCTCAGGCAAACCTGCCACCAGCACAACCTCACTTTAAAAACACACTTTAAAAAAACTCACGCAAAAGGAAACCCTATGGCTGACTTGTTTTCTAGCTACCAATTAAAAGACGTCACTCTGAAAAACCGCATCGCTATCCCGCCCATGTGCCAATACATGGCCGAAGATGGCCTGGTCAATGACTGGCACCTTGCGCACTACACCAGCCTGGCGCGTGGCGGCAGTGGCCTGGTGATCGTAGAAGCCACCGGCGTTGCGCCTGAAGGCCGTATCACCCCCGGTTGCCTGGGTATATGGAATGATGCGCAGGCAGAAAAACTGCGCGAGATCGCGGCAGCCATTAAAGCCGCAGGCGCAGTGCCCGGCATACAGATCGCGCATGCAGGCCGCAAAGCCAGCGCCAATAAACCGTGGCAGGGCGATGACCATATCCCGGAAAGCGATGCACGCGCCTGGCAAACCATCGCCCCTTCTGCGCTGGCATTTGGCGGCGACCTGCCGCGCGTGCCTAAACAAATGAGCATAGACGATATCGCCCGCGTCAAGCATGACTTTGCCGCCGCCGCCCAACGTGCGCTAGCCGCAGGCTTTGAATGGCTGGAGATCCATTTTGCACATGGTTACCTGGGGCAAAGTTTCACCTCGGCCCACTCTAACCGCCGCAGCGATATTTACGGCGGCAGCTTTGAAAACCGCTCACGCTTCACCATAGAAACGCTGGAAGCGATACGTGCCGTGTGGCCGGAGCACCTGCCGCTGACCGCGCGCTTTGGCGTGATCGAATACGATGGCAATGACGAACAGACCCTGAGCGAATCAATACAGTTAGTCAAAGCCTGGAAACAGCGCGGGCTGGATATGCTCAGCGTCAGTGTCGGCTTTACCATCCCTGAAACTAATATCCCGTGGGGGCCAGCTTTTCTGGCACCTGTCGCGCAACGCGTACGCAACGAGGCCGCTATCCCGGTTTCATCCGCCTGGGGCTTCGGCGCGCCGGCACTGGCAGACAATGCCATCCGCAATCAAGAACTGGATCTGGTCATGATAGGACGCGCCCACCTGGAAAACCCGCATTGGCCTTACTTTGCTGCCAAACAGCTGAAACAGGACAACCCGGCCTGGGTGCTGCCTGCACCTTATGCGCACTGGCTGGCCAGATATAGAAGCCCGACCGAAGCCTGATCGAGCTGTTTACCTCCCCCCAAAAACCTGCCACCTGGCAGGTTTTTACATATATGGCCTGAGCTGGGCTGCATCAACGTCTGTTTTACAACATGGCCCAACCATTTATGCAAATGATGGCTCTGTAGTCTCGCCCTGCGCTTCTTTACCATGGCTGCTGTCGTGATGTTATTTATTTCAATAATTTTTAGGAGAGACACATGCAAGTCGTTGTATTTGGCGGTTCAGGATTAATCGGCAGTAAAGTGGTAGACGTGCTGCAGGCACAAGGCCACACGGTGATTGCCGCGACGCGTAAGCAGGGCGTAGATGTAGTCACAGGTGAAGGTCTGGCGGCGGTATTACAGAATGCAGAGATCGTGATCGACACCACGGATGCGCCCAGCTTTGAGGATAACGCCGCGCGCAGCTTTTTTGAAACGGCCACTGGCAACATCATCGCGGCGGCAAAAAACAGCGGCGTCAGACACTATATCGCGCTGTCTGTGGTCGGCACCCACAAGCTGCAAAACTCCGGCTATTTTCAAGGCAAGCTGAAACAGGAAGCCCTGATCAAAGCTTCCGGCATCCCTTACACCATTGCGCGTGCCACCCAGTTTTATGAGTTCGTGTTGCTGATCGCCCAGGCGGCGACCACAGGCCAGCAGGTGCGCCTGCCTTCGGCAAAACTGCAACCTATCGCCGCCATAGACGTAGCAACTGCTATTGCCGAAATCGCCGCCAGCAACGCTTACAACGGCATCGTCGATATTGCCGGGCCAGAACAGATCGCCCTCAGCGAGTTCGCCCGCAGCGCCCTGCTCGCGCAGCAGGACGCGCGTGAGGTGATCACTGATGAGAGTGCACTGTATGTGCAGACCTTCAAGATAGATGACACTACGCTCACTCCCGAATACCACACTTTGCTTGGCACTACCCACCTGCAAGCGTGGCTGGCTGACCCGAGCAGAACATTCAAGTAATCCGCTGTATACCCACTACTGAAAAGGAGATAGATCATGCAAAAGCTGAAAACATTATTCGTCACCCTGGCTTTATTGACCAGCAGCGCCGTGATGGCGCATGAGGGTAGCCACGACCACCCTGACCTGACCATGCTGATGAACAAAGACCTGGCTGATATGCCGGGCAAAGAAGTCATCATGCTCAGCGTGGATTACAAACCCGGCGAGGTTGAGACGCCACACAAGCACGAAGCGCATTGTTTTGTCTATGTGCTGGAAGGCAATATCGTGATGGCGGTCAAGGGCGGCAAGGAGCAACACCTGGGCCCGGGGCAGACTTTTTATGAAGGCCCGCAAGATATACACAGCATAGGCCGCAACGCCAGCAAAACCAAACCGGCAAAGTTCGTGGTATTGCTGCTGAAAGATAAAAACAAACCACCGGTGATGCCTGTCGATTAAGCGCATATCAGGGCCGGATGCTGGCAATAGGCATCCGGCCTGTGGCTTGCAGTCAGGATGACCGGGGTAAACCATGAAAGCAAACTATGGGGGGAGAAACATGAGAGTGTTGCAGATCGATGCCAGCGCCAGACGCGCACATTCCAGCTCCAGAATGCTGTCGGCCTATTTTATAGCGCGGCTCAGGCACAGCCTGCCAGACCTGGCGCTGGACTATATAGATACCGCCGCAGACTGCCCGCCGCCCCTGAACGCTACGTTTATAGAGGCCCTTTATACCACGGCGGCAGAGCGCAGCCCGGCCATGAAGCAGGCACTGTCATACTCGGATAATCTTTGCGCACGCGCCCTGATGGCAGATATGCTGGTGTGTGCCATGCCTATGTACAACTTCTGCATGCCGGCCAGTTTCAAGGCACTGCTAGATCAGCTGGTGCGCGTCAACCTGACTTATACCCTGAATGCAGACGGCAGCACCAGCGGCAAGCTGGCGCAGCACAAAATACTGTTCATCACCACCAGGGGCGCTGATCTGCGTCCTGGCAGCCCGTGGCACAACATGGATGCACTGCGCCCGGCCTTGCAAGCCGCCTTTGCCTTTATGGGTGCCGATGACCCGGTATTCGTCGATGTGCAACCGCTGGAAAATATTGACAGCCTGGCAAAAACGCAACTGCTGGCCCAGGCCCGCCACACCCTGGATGCACTCGCCAGCCGCTGGCTGACGGGCATTTGAACCGCCAGATGCGGCTGGCAGGCATTTAAGCCGCCAGAAAACTGTGCCTGAGTTTGAGTGCGGTTTCTTCAGCGACTTTTCTGTTCGCCACATTGGTAAAGCCTATGATCAGGCCATTATGGCTAGCCCCTACGCTCCAGGTTGAAATCGGGTGTATGCCATAACCGAGCTGGTTGAAACCGGCGCACACCTGCGTATCTGCATATTTCTTATCCAGCGCTGCCACAAAGTGCATGCCATTTTTATGCGAGCTGACCTCGATATGCGGTGCCAGCACATCCATCAGCGCCTGGCTGGTGAGCTCGCGCCTGTGCGCATATAAATCGCGCATTTTTTTCAGGTGGCGCGAAAAATGCCCTTCGCTGATAAAGTCATTCACCACCATCTGCGAGGTGATGGAAAACCCGCGCTGGTAGATAAACGCTTTCTCCTGGCAGGCATCGACCAGGCTGGGCGGCACCACGATATACCCTATCTTCAGCGAAGGAAAAATGGTTTTGCTGAAACTACCGGCATAAATCACCCTGTCGTACTG
The DNA here is from genome assembly GCF_042676265.1 of Methylophilus luteus. Classification (NCBI taxonomy): domain Bacteria; kingdom Pseudomonadati; phylum Pseudomonadota; class Betaproteobacteria; order Nitrosomonadales; family Methylophilaceae; genus Methylophilus; species Methylophilus luteus. The sequence continues at coordinate 130,988 of NZ_JBHTKB010000001.1, read as the reverse complement.
ATCCAGGCTTTTCAGTGCCGGCAGCGGATAGCCGGAATAACGGAACTCGCCATCGTAGTCGTCCTCTATCACCCAGGCATCGTTCTGGCTGGCCCATTCCAGCAATTGCATGCGCCGCGCGGCCGACAATGTCAGCCCCAGCGGGCTGTGATGCGAGGGCGTCACGATCGCCAGTTTGGCCTGCGGGCATTGCGCGATACCGGCGCTGACGATCAGGCCTTGCTCATCGATAGGCACATGCACGATATTCGCGCCCAGGTCTTTGAGCAGCATGGCTGCCAGCAAAAACCCGGGGTCTTCCATCCAGATGCTGGCACCCTGGAACTTAAGCACTTTGCTTAAAAAATCCAGCGCACCCTGATAACCGTTGGTAATGAATATCTGCTCGGGTTCACACTCCACCCCGCGCGCCAGCCGCAGATAAGCGGCGATCGATTGCCTGAGCGGCGCATAGCCTTGCGGTTCCTTGAGCCGCATCTCTTCTGCTGACAGGCTGCGCATCCGGTGCCCGCTCAGCCGCGCCCACACTTTCCGCGGGAAAGCATCAAATGCCGGGCAACCTGGCAGATAGACATGCGAAATGGATGGCGCCAGTTCAAGATTGGCAGTCTGGCTGGCACGCGCAGTGGCCGGCGCAGCCATGGTGCGCAGTTTTTTGGTCGCCGTTTTGCGCAGCAGGCTGCTGACATAAGTTCCGGCCTGGCCCCGGGATTCAAAGATACCGTCACCGAGCAGCATGGCGTAGGCACTTTCCACCGTGCCCCTGGCCACATCCAGCTCACTGGCCAGGGTACGGGTAGAAGGAATACGGTCGCCATGTTTGAGCAGGTTGCTTGCTATGGCGGCTTTAAAGCGCTGATAGATCTGCAGATGGATAGGCAGTGCGGCGTCTGGGTCCAGTTGTATCAGTTTTTTTGCCGGGGTTTCCATCAATCAGCCATATGCACCGTTTTATGATTTGCTGATAATACCTGACGCAGGCGATCACAGGAGTACTTTTTGCCGCCGCCAGCCCAGTGGCGGCGTTGACTCAGTCTATACGCCCTTTTCTTAACAAGGGCAGCACATGCTCACCCAGTCTATAGGTTTCTTCAAGGTGCGGATAACCAGCCAGGAAGAACATGGAAATGCCTATGTCCTGATATTCCTGTATGCGTTTTGCCACGTTGAGGTAACTGCCAACCAGCGCGCATCCCGGCGGGATACCTATATAGCCAAAGCCGGACCAGACATTGGGATAAATAAAGAAATCTTCAAAATTCTTGATCTCTTCGCCTGCATAGTCATGCTCATGACTGAGCCGCCTGGCCGAACGCAAGCCTGCATGGGCAGCCACCGCCTGCACCGCTTTGCTGCGCACGCCATCATCAAAAAAGCGTCTGGCTTCTGCCACGGCTTCTTCTTCGGTCGCCCTGGTGATGACATCGATGGAAAGCCCGAAACGGATATCTTCTCTGCCATATTGTTTGGCCCTTTGTTTGACATCGGCTATCAGCGCCGCTATTTCAGCCGGCGTTTCAGCACGCATCAGATAATAGTCGGCATGCTTGGCGCCAAACTCGCGTGCCGGGATAGAAGAACCGGCGGTGCATATCAGTGGCAATGCCGCTTTTTTATGTGCACTTTTGCGGCCACCGCCTTCGGCCGTATAGTATTTGCCTGCAAAGTGGAATGATTCATTGTTCCAGTAGCCTTTGACCACCTGCAAAAACTCATCGGCACGGGCATAGCGGTCGTCATGCGCCACATTGTCACCCACTTGCTTCTGCACGACTTCGGAGCCACCATTGATGATGTTCCATATCAGGCGGTTGCGGCTGGCGCGCTGGTAAGTGGCCGCCATTTGCACGGCTGCCCATGGCGAGAAATGATAGGGCTGGAAAGCCGAAACGAATTTCAGGCGCCGGGTTTCCCTGGCCAGCAGGGAGCAGACCGTCCATGGTTCTTCACCGCCAGGCGCATTGACCATCAGCACGCCATCAAAACGGTTGATCTCAGCGGCACGCGCGATCTGCGATAAGTAATCGATATAGCTGAAATCGTCTTCTACCTCAAACTCTGAAACCGCCCCGCTGCCCTCACCCGGGCTTTTATGCCAGTCGCCACGATTTCTCGGGTCACCAGGCAGGTACTGGGTATCGCCATGCAAAGGCAGGCGGGTGAAATATAAAACATTGCTCATGATGATTTCTTTATCTGCCCCAAGTTTGTTATAAAGCGACCACTTTGGCCGCTGACTGGCTGGCCAGCTCGCGCTTGCGCACTTCTTCGCGTACCGCCGGGATGATGTAACGGCCATAGTCGATGGCGTCATACAGCGGGTCATAGCCGCGATTTAAAAAGGTGGTCACGCCCAGGTCGTAATAGGCCAACAGTGATTCAATGATGGTATCCGGGGTACCGACCAGCGAGGTGGAATCGGTGCCGCCGCCTATGGCGGTAGAAGTCGCCATATACAGCGCCTTGTCATGCACATCGCCTTTTTCGGCGATCGCCAGCTGCCGCTCGGCCCCGCCACTGTTACCGCGCCCACTGGTGAATGGGTTAGCTTGAAAGTTCTGCTTTAATGCGGCCACGATATGCTGGGCTTTTTCCCACGCCAGCTCTTCGGTGGCACCTATGATCAGCCTTACCGACATGCTCACCCTGGGCGCCACTACGCCGGCGGCCTGGGCGTAGCTGTTGAGCTTGCCTATACGCGCGGCGATATCCTGCAGCGGTTCGGCCCAGAGTGCGTATAGATCGGTGTGCTGCACCGCGACCTGATAGGCAGCGTCGGACGAGCCGCCCAGTGAGATAGGCACATAAGGTTGTTGCAGCGGCTTGATAGGCGAGTAACCGCCTTTGATCTGGAAATACTTGCCGTCAAAATCAAATGGTTTTTCCGAAGTCCAGGTTTTTTTCACTATCTCCAGGTACTCCCCGGCGCGTTCATAACGCGCGGCTTTATCCAGCAGGGTCTCTCCATGCTCGGGCTCAGGTGCATGGCCGGTGACCGTATGCAGGCGTATGCGGCCGCCGGTGGTATGGTCCAGCGTGGCAAACGCGCGGGCTGCCAGCGTAGGCGCGGTCAACGCCGGCCGGTGTGCCAGCATAAAGCCTAACTTTTCAGTATGGGCTGCGGCATAAGCCGCCAGAAACAACGGGTCACCACCGCCATTGGCGATCAGCACACGGTCAAAATCGGCCTGTTCATGCGCCCTGGCCAGGTCGCGCAGATATTCAAGGTCTATCTTGCCGCGGTTGGCTGCACCCGGGGCTAACTGATTGCGGGGGAACAGGCCACCGACAAACTCTACTGGCATACGTTACTCTCTTTCAAAATATGGTTTTTAATGGTTGAAACAGCTGACCAGGATGCAGACGCGCCTGGCTGGTGCTTGCCCGGGCATCAGCGATAGTCAGACGTCAACGATAGAAGGCGAATCCTTGATCAAGGCCCGGGTATAAGCATGGCGCGGCTGATCCAGCAGACCATCCACTGCGCCGGATTCGACGATCACGCCACTCTTGAGTACCAGTACGCGATCTGAAATCGAGCGCACTATGCCCAGGTTGTGGGTGACAAAAATGATGGCCAGGCCGTTCTTCTGCAAGGATTTGATCAGTTCCAGAATCGCTGCCTGCACTGACACATCCAGCGCAGAGGTGATCTCGTCACAAATAAGCAGACTGGGTTCGCATACCAGCGCTCTGGCGATAGAGACGCGTTGCAACTCGCCGCCGGAAAGCTCTCGGGGAAAGCGGTCGGCAATGGCAGTGTCCAGCGCGACCCGCTGCAAGGCGGCGTTGACGATGTCATCTTTTTGCCTGAGCCGCTCAGGAAAGTAATGACTGATGGCATTGACCAGGGTCTGCCGTACCGATTGCCTGGGGTTCAGCGACTGGTAAGGGTTCTGAAAAATGTACTGGATCTGGTGGCTGACGGCGGCCGGCCTGCTCCTGGCAACGAATGACAAGGCATCGCCATTGAAATACAGCTGGCCGCTGGCCTGGGCATTGAGTCCGGCCAGCACCCTGGAGATGGTGGTTTTGCCGGAGCCGGATTCGCCTACCAGCGCCAGGCATTCCCCGCGTTGCAAATGGAAGGAAACCTGTTTTAACACAGCCTTGCCGTCATAACTGGCAGAAAGCTTGTTTACCGCCAGCAAGGGCTGCTCTGCTAACGCCTGCTGGCTGCCAGCGTCGGGCACGCGCGCTTTCACCACTTCTAGCGGGCTGACCAGTTTTAAAGGCAAAGGCTTGACCATATTGATGCAAGCGACCGCATGTTGGGTGTGGGCATGCACCTGCGCCAGTGGCGGAACCAGGGTGTTGCAGTCTGCAGTGGCCAGTTTGCATCTGGCGACAAATACGCAGCCACTGCCGCGCGACTGCAACGATGGCGCACTGCCGCCTATGGGGACAGGGATGCTGCGTAAATGAATATCGGGGATGGCACTGATCAGGCCCTGGCTATAAGGGTGCAGCGGCTGCGAGAACAGCTGGGCGGTGCTGGCCTGCTCAGCTATGCGGCCACCGTAGAGCACGATGACATGGTCGGCGATCTGTTTGACCACGGCCAGATCATGCGACACATAAATGGCGGCCACGCCGTAACTCTGGCACAGCTTTTTCACCGTTAACAGCACTTTGGCTTGCGTGGTCACATCTAGCGCCGTGGTCGGCTCATCCAGCACGATCACGCCCGGCCTGGTGATAAAAGACAATGCCAGCATCACGCGTTGCTGCTGCCCGCCAGAGAGCTGGTGCGGATAACGGTTGAGGAAGGCGTCATCGTGCAGCAACTCTACATCTTTGAGGGCGCTGATTATGCTGGCGTGTTGTTGCGCTACCGTTAACCCCGGCTGGTGCGCGCGCAGTACATCCTGCAGATGGGCGCGGATAGTGATCAAAGGGTTGAGCGCGGTAGACGGGTTCTGCGGCACATAGCTGACCTGCTTGCCCCGCACGCGGCGTAGTTGCTGTGCATCCAGCGCCAGGATATCCAGCCCGCCTATCCTGATCTCACCCGCGCTGATATGTGCGCCAGCGCGGGTATGCGCCAGCAGGGCTGTAGCGATCGTGGTTTTGCCCGAGCCAGATTCGCCGACCAGTGCCAGGATCTGCCCTGCCTGCACCTCAAAATTGATGCCGGAAACTATGGCAGTGCCATCGCTGAGGCCGACGGCAAGGTCTTTGACCTGCAGTGCCGGGCTGAGGGCTGGCTGAAGCTGCACTGAATCAAGCATAGGCCTTGCCCTCAGTTTTAGCAGGCTCGTTCGCGTCTGCTGCAGGTTGACCACTTTCGCTGATGCGCGAGAACCTGCGTCCCAGGCCTTCGGCCAGCAGATTGGCGCCCAAGGCAAATACCGCGATCAACACGATGGGGACCAGAATGGAGAATGGCTGTATCTGCAGGCCACCTTTGTTCTCATTGACCATCAGGCCCCAGTCGGCCTCTGGCGGAGCCACGCCATAACCAAGAAAACTCAGCCCGGACAGCAGTGCCACTGACCATGACAGCATGGTGCCCAGGTGAATGAGCAGCGGCGTCAAAATATTAGGCAGTATCTCGCGCAGCAAGATCTGGTGATGCGGGTAGCCCATCATTTCTGCGACTTCTATGTATTCATGTTTGGACACTGACAGCGTCAGGCTACGCGTCAGGCGGATCACGCCAGGCACGAAGGCGATCGCCACCGTGATGGCGATCAGCCATTTATCCCTGCCCAGCATGGAGACCACCAGCAACACCAGTATCAGGTGCGGAAAGGCCAGGAAAATATCGGCGATCCAGATAATGACCTGGTCGGTCCTGTGCTTGAAAAAACCGGCCACCAGCCCGAAAGCGATGCCTATACCCAAGCCCAGCAATGACGAGACCACAGACATCCAGACGATGGAAATGCCGCCATGCAAAACGCGCGACAGCACATCCTGACCCAGGTAATCAGCGCCCAGCCAGGCAGCAGACTGCGGCCCGCTATATCTGGCGGCCACCATCTCCTGCGCCGGGTAAGGCGCAAACCATGGGCCCAACAGGGCAACCAGCAGGATAAACAGGGTCAGTAACAGCCCGAGCCGGATCTGGCTGTTACTGCTGGCAATAAAGGATTTAAGTGCGCGCATGCTATTTGTCTATGTATAGGTTTGTTGTTTCAGGCAGTCCTGAGTTTAGGGGTCAATAACACCGTCACAATGTCGGCCAGCAGATTGATCGCCATCACGCCAGAAGCTAAAAACACCACCACCGCCTGTATCACCGGGATATCGCGGATATCCACCGCTGCATTGAGTGCGCTGCCTATGCCTGGATAAGCGAACACCACCTCGACCACCAGCGCACCACCCAGCAACACGCTGGCGATCAGCGCGATCGCCTGTATGGTGGGGATCACTGCGTTAGGGATGGCATATTTCCAGATCACCTGTGTCTTGCTCAGGCCGCGCAGATGCGCAGAAATAATAAAATCGGATTGCAACACTTCTATCAATGAACCTCTGATCAGCCGCACCAGGTAAGGCAGACTGGTCAGCACCAGGGTCAGCATGGGCAGCACCATGAACTCCAGCTGGCCCCAGATGGGCTGGGTGGACTGTATCAGTGACACTGCCGGAAAAATATTGAATACCAGGGTAGACAGCAACATCACCAGGCCATAGGCGATGGCAAAGCTGGGCACCGCTTTGACAAAGATCAGCAGCGAGATAGACACCCGGTCTAGCAGTGCATCTTTATGCAAGGCCAGGTAAATGCCGATGACAAAGGCGGCCGGGATCAATAGCGCCAGCGTGAACCCTAACAGTATTAGTGTGTTGTTCACCTTGCCTGCCACCAGGCTGACGACCGGCATTTTGGAATCTATGGAAACCCCAAAATCGCCTTGCAACGCTGGCGTGATCCAGTGCAGGTACTGGCTGAGCAGCGATTGATCCAGCCCTAACTGGTGATGCAGTGTCTCAATCGCCTCTTCTGAAGCCTCAGGTCCCAAGATCACGCGCGCCGGGTCTGAGGGCAAGGCCTGGGTGGCGATAAACACCAGCACCGAAATGGCAAACAGCCCGACTATGCTGGACAGGGTGCGCTTGACTATCCACTTGAATAAATAGGATGAAAAAAAACTTTTTTTCGCCTGTTTAGCGGCTGAACCATTTTCTGTTACCGGCGCTTGCCGGGCTGTCTCCGCTGCAGCCGCCGGCGTCAGGTCGATAAGATCGGCTGTTGCCGCGGCTTCAACCTGGCCAGACGAGGCCGGTGTAACGTCCTTCAGTTCCAGATTTTGCATGCTGTGTTTTAAACCGCCTGATTCAGCCATAGCTTGTCAAAGCGCCAGGTAGGAAAATGTGAACGCTCAGCCTGCAGGCCGCCGACGGCATTGGAGGCCAGATCCAGCGTATTCACATAGGCCCAGATGATAAGGCCGCCTTTGTCGTGCTGTATCTGCTGGGCTTCATGCACCAGTGGCGTACGTTTTTCAAGACTCTTGGTCGAGATCGCCTGCCGGAACAGCGTATCGAAGCGCTCATCGTGAAAGTGCGTTTTATTGGCGCTGGAAAGAAAGCTATCGACACTGGCTGCCGTGTGCAGGAACTCCCCACCCAGGCGGCTATTGGTGCTTAATTGCCAGTCAGTGCGCTTGGGGCCTCCAAAAGTGGCGGCATCAACCTGGTTGATCTTGATGTTGACGCCGGCTTTTTTGGCCTGCGCCGCAAACACCTGCGCCACCGGCGAACCGCCAGCCACGGCAGACAGGCCGGGGCCTACGGTCAACTCTACGGTCAGGCCTTCGTATCCGGCCTGCTTGATCAGCGCCCGCGCCTGCTCGGGGTCGTACGGGCGTTGGGCGATGCCGTGATTAAAGGTAGGGTCCAATGGCGAGTAGATATCATTGGCGATGCGGCCCTGACCAGCCAGGGCGCGGTCTATCACTTCCTGGCGGTCTATCATCAGACGGAAAGCCTGCCTGACACGGTCATCTTTAAACGGTTCTACACTGAGGTTGAGGTCTATGGACTGGAAACCGTGGGTCTGGTTGGTGATCACCTGTATCGCCTGGTTGTTTTTCAAGGCGGTGACCTGTTCGGGGGCCACGCCATTCGCCATATCGATCTGGCCGCTCAGCAGTGCCGAGATACGTGCGTACTCATCCTTGAAATCGATGATCTCCAGTTCATCCGGATAGGGCTGGCCGGACTTGTAGAAATTCTCGAAGCGGGTGAATACCGAGCGTTGCCCGGGGACGAATTCTTTCAGTTTGAACGGCCCGGCGCCGACCGGATTGGTCACCGGGTGGTAATCCACCGGCACGATGCCGCCAAAGTTCACCCAGGCGTCAGGTAGCGACAGCAGGCCACTGCCACCGCGTATGGGGATCTGCACCGTGCGCTCATCCAGCTTGACCAGGTTATCGCGGTCTATCCATTTCACATAGCCCAGATAAGGCGAGGCCAGCTCGGGGTCGGACAATCTGCGGGTCGAGTAGATAAGGTCATCGGCAGTGATGGTTTTGCCATGGTGGAATTCCAGATCTTTTTTCAGCCGTATGGTCCACAAGGTCGCATCGTCATTAACTTCGACCTCCTCGGCCAACGCCAGGTCCGGCGTCATGTGTTCGCCCCACTCCCACAACTTACTGTAAAGCGCAAAGCCACGTATGATCGCGCTCGAAGTGGTGGGTTTATGCGCGTCCAGATCGCCGGCCTTGCTGCCATCGATAATGCCCATGCGCAACCTGCCACCATGTCTGGGGGTGGTGGAGCGGGTGTAGGTGCTGCTGGCAGCTTTTTGGTCAGAGCAAGCGGTCAGCAAGCCGCCACCCAGCAGCAGGCTACCGCCCAGTGCCGCCCCCTGGATCAGAAAACCTCTCCTGGATAATTCACTACTCATTATGCTGCCTCCTGTTGATCCAGTGACTGATTGCGTTCGCCGCGTGTCGGGTAGCTAGCCCTGCGCACCGGAGATAACAGCGGCACCTCAAAGCCATGATCCAGATCCAGCAGCGGGAACAGCAGATCGGCGACGCGCTGTGCTTCTTCGATCAATGGCCAGCCGGACAAGATAAAGGCATGCGTGCCGTGCGCTTCAAACTCTTTGATCCTGGCTGCCACATTTTTGGCGCTGCCGACCAGGGTAGTGCCTGACAACGGGGCGACGATATTGAAGCCATGCAGGGCCGGGCCAGTCCAGATATTCGGGTAAATCTCGTAATCTTTCGCTTTAGGCAGGTAGCCGGCGCGCACTGCTTCTATATTTTTCTGCACTTGCGGGTTATCGCTTTTGAAAGTTTCAAACGTTTCGCCTGGCGGCAGCTGACGGATGATGCAATCTTTGGCGTATTGCACCGAGGTGCGATCGACCAGATACTGCGCATACTCCCAGGCCTCTTCTTCTGTCTCGCGGACGATGATTTGCAGCCGGGTGCCAAAAGTGAGTTTTCTGCCTTTTTTCTCGGCTTCTGCACCCACGCGTTTGAACTTCTCGCCTAACAGATGCGGTTTATCGGCAAAACTCAGGTAGACATCCAGCAACTTGGCAGCCTGTTCCACGCCGGGCGCCGAGGTGCCTGCGCCCCATAAAGGGATATTGGGCAAAGGCTGGTTTTGCTGGCCACGATTGGGAGTGAGCAAGGGCGAAGGCTTGGGAGCGATCTTGATATATTGGCCGTCATAGCCGCTGCTATCTCCGGCATACACCTTGCGGAAGGCATCCCAGTATTCATAACTGAACAGGTAGCGTTCATCATGCTTGATATGAAAACCCAGCGAAGGCAGCACGCCATCATTGCCGTTAATCACGTTATAGATCAGACGGCCATTAGAAAAGCGGTCTATGGTCTGGGCGATCTGCGCCAGTTTAGCCGGCGCGATCAGCCCCGGATGCACGGCCGCCACGAACTTCATGCGTTTGGTCGTCGCCAGCATGGCGGCGGTCAGGGTGTGCACCTCGTCCACCCCGGTGGCAAGCAAGGCACCGTAGTAACCCAGTTTGTCTATGGTGCCAGCCAGCTGCTGCAAATGCTCAAACCCGGTATTCCAGCGTCCGTCTGCCTCCCATGGCACCGGGCCATCGGGTGCTGTCAGATACCATAAAATCTTCACTGCCATTTTTTTATTCCTCTTGCTTAAACTTGATTAATCGCTGATTCTTCAACCGCGCTCTTTAAAAACGATAAGCGTAGGTCGCCTGGATCGCGAACGGTGCGGTCGGGGTGATGAACTCGGAAGTACCCCCGGTCAGGCCAGTCACATAGTTCTTCTGGTTGGTGATATTCAGGAACCTGATCGCGCCATCCCACTTAGGCTGGCGGTAATACAGCGTGAGGTTCAGGTTGTGTTCATTGGGCACTTTGACGGTACGCGCGATGTTGGTATACCAGCTGCTGGTCCACCAGCCAGAGAGCTCAGCACCTAGCCCGGAAGGCAGGCGATAGTCTATAAATGCATTGGCTGAATATTTAGGGATGGCAGGCGCAGAAATCGAGCCCGGTGCAGTCGCCCTGGTCAGCGAGTTACCATCAGCAAACACGGTCGCGTTATCGGCGACGAATCCCACTGGCGAGAAAAATCCTGCCGGGTAGGAGATATTGCTGAACCTTGCATTGATAGATGACAGGTTGGCACCCGAACTCAGGCGGTCAGTGGCCTGAAAGCGGATGGCAGATTCAATGCCTTTCACTTCCAGATAGGTAATATTGCCTGAAGTATCCGGGCTAAGATCACGCGTCTGGCGGTAACCGGCCAATGACAAGAACAGCTTGTTCGGGATAGGCTCAGACTTGATGCCCAGTTCGCGCAACTCGCTCAGACTTTCAAACGCCAGTGGATTCAGTGTGTTGCCGGACGGTGCCCAAGTCAGCACATCGGCAAAACCACCGGTGTTTAAAGCATACGACCTGTCATAGGTGTAATAAATGGTGGTGTTTTCCAGCGGTTTGACATACACCGACGCTTGCACACTAGGCAGTACAAAGTTCTGCTCATCGCTGCGCTCCTGGTCAGGCGTGATCACCAGCGGGTTCTTGATCTTGGCGTTGATATGCGTTGAATTCAAACCCAGATTAAAGCCTACCCGTTTATTGATAGAGATATTCTGCTGGGTGAATATCGAGGTGCTGGTCCAGCTACCTTCGCCGGTATACACCGCGCCGCCGCTGGCGGGTGAACCGCCGACTTCAGAATACAGCCCGCCCCCGGCCGGGTACATACGTGGCAGGTTCAGATACCCAAAGTAACTGGAGAGCTGCGGCACACCGGCAGTGCCTATCCATGAACCAGAACCGCCAGGCACCGGCAAGCCATATAAACCGGCAGGTGATTTAAGCGACAACGGCGCAGTCAGGTCATAAGGCGCCACCGTAAAGCTGTTATTAGCTGCCAGTGATTTAAAGCGTTCGTGGCGGATAGAAACACCGGTATTGCTGTTGTCCTGGATGTCCAGTCCAAACAGGTCGAAGTTGGTTTTGCCTCTGAGCTCAAAGCGGTCATCAAAGATCTTGTCTTCAAATTGCGCAAGAAAGCTGCCAACAGAATCGGTAGTATCTTTTGAATACTGGAAAAAACTGCTGTTGAGGATAGACCAGTTAGGCGTCAGATCCACCGCCACCCGCAACTGCGAAGTGGCGCGCTTGGCGGTGTTCTCGTCATCCGGGTTGGAGAAATCAGAGCGTGACAGTGAAGTCAGGCCATTGCCGGCCAGCGTCGGGTCATAGACCCAGCCACGCACAGTACCGGCCTGGCCTGGCGTGGTGAACGGTGCCGCCACATTGGCACCGGCGATAAACTGGCCCTGGGCGTTACGTGTACGTTGTTGCCAGCCCACCACCTGTGAATTAGGGCTACCATTGGCATAAACCGGCGAGTAGTACTGCGTGACGCCGCCAACGACTTTACTGATGATAGGCGTGGCCCGGCCGGCATAATATTTACCCTTATCGATCAAGTCCTGGGTGGCGCGGTTCCAGCCGTGGGTGACATTGAAATCATAATAGTCATCGTAACTGGCATTCCAGTCTATGCGCACATTATCAGTAGGCTTCCACGCTAGGGCACCATACACCGAATTAAAATCGTTGCTGATATTCTTGTAATAATCGTTGGAGCGCTGCGGCGTGAAGCTGACGCGGTAAGCCAGCTTGTCATTGATAGGGCCGGTAGTATCGTAAGTCACCTTGCCGGAAAAATAGGAATCGCCACTGGGGATCAATGTACCCAGCTGCACATTCACCTGGCTACGCTGTTTTTCAAAGTCAGGCTTCTTGCTGATGTAGTTGGCATAACCGCCACTACGTGAACTGGGGCCAAAAACTTGCGAAGGCGGGCCGGCCACGATATCGACAGACTCAAACGCATTCATGTTGAATGGATGCCGTACATTGTATGTACGCTGGCCATCCTGGAAGATCTCCGAGTTCTGGCCGCGGATCAAAGGTGCGATAGAAACGTTCTGACCGCCATTGCGGGTAATGCCTGGCGCATATTTCACCAGGTCATCCGCAGTTTTGATCGGGTCGCGCTGCAATTGCTCTTCCGAGATCTGCGACACAGAGCGCGAGGTATCCAGCACTGAAGTATCTGTACCATAGACAGAGGCGCTAGGTCTTTTAGGCAACACGGTCTTCACTCTTTTGCGCTTAACCACCACTGCGCTGAGCTCGCTGTCGCCATCGCTACTGCTATCGTTTTCTTCCAGATTTTCATCAACCACGCCTACCTCCTGCTTGTTGATGGCCTCGCTGACATTATTGTCAGCTGGTGTCTGCTCCTCTGCGAATGCGCTGGTGCTTACGATGAAATTAAGGATGGTGGCACTGGTAATGAACTGTTTGAACGCGAGTGAGCGTTTCTTCTTGAATAACATTCTCTTCCCTTACTTTTTATAAAAACTGGCTTGCGTGCAATTTTTTTAATTGCATCATTGCAGGGAGAGATGGCAATTCACGTGCCAAACATATTTTCAACAGTTCTTACAAATCAAAAAGAATGTCACCAGTTAATTTACAAGTAGCGCAGTACTTTCAATTTAAACAGCGCTGAGACTGGCCTGCTGCAACAGCTCTTTATTGCGCCGGATAAAGCTGTAAACGTAGGACGTCGAGATGTTTTTTCCCAGGTAGTTCTCCAGCGCTGTTTTCAACAGTTTGGCGTCTATATGTTGCTGATGCAGCTGGTTTTTTTGCCGATATTGCACAACAAATTGGCGTTCTTGCTCCACACTCATCACTGCGTGATGGCGTCCGCCACGCGCTGCATGTTTCAAGGGCTTGCCATGCACAAAGCGCGAACGTAACTGCGACACCCAATTATTGGAAAAGCCTAAAACCTTGGCGGTCTCGTCAATATCCATCTGGTGCGCGACCGGCAAAATAAACGCCAATGCCTGCTTTAGCTGATCCACATTTTTTGATTCCTTGATGATCTGGTAAGCGGTCATCTTGAGTCTTTCATATTCCTGGTCATCCACAATTTCACCTAAGCCTTATTCTTTAGTTTTGATCTGCAATTGAAATCTCCTGCCAAAAACGGATGTTTATTAATGAGCAATTTCTTGTCTCACCAGAAACATACTGTTTATAAAAACACAGTTAATGCGCCGGAAATCTCATGACTTTTTTGGATTGAAAATGAATTACTGTAATGCCCATTGAAGCGCGTGCACGCGATACAAGGCTTAATCAATGGGCTATGAATAATTAATTTACAAGTGATTAATCCGCAAGTTATATGCCAATCACTTGCTAAAGCTTTGTTGTATCTAAACTCACGGCCGCATGCAGGCACATGGCTGCAGTGCCCAAGATGAAAAGACATAGGATTGGACAGCCGCAGCATAGAACAACGGCTTGGCGTGACAGCAAAGCAAAAAGCCCTCAATTTGCATTGAGGGCTTTTTGTGTGCAGCGGCAACAGGCTTGATTGCTAATCGCCAGAGACGGACGAAATATCTAATCACCCGACACTGATGGTATCTCTAATCAGCCGACACCGATGGTATCTTATGTATGCTCAGGTCTGCGCCATCAAACTCTGATTCTGCATCCAGGCGTATGCCTACCAGCGCTTTCAGCAAGCCATAGACCAGGCCGCCGCCGACCACGGCGATGCTGATGCCGGCCACGGTGCCTAGTAACTGGCTGACCAGGCTGACGCCGCCCATACCACCCAGGCTGGCGCTGCCGAAGATGCCGGCGGCGATGCCACCCCAGGCGCCGCATAATCCGTGCAGCGGCCACACGCCGAGCACGTCATCGATTTTCAGGCGGTTTTGCGTCATGGTGAAAGCCCAGACGAAGATCGCACCTGCCACGCCACCGGTGACCAGTGCGCCCAGCGGGTGCATCACATCTGAACCGGCACAGACGGCGACCAGGCCAGCCAGCGGGCCGTTGTGCACAAAGCCGGGGTCATTTTTGCCCAGGATCAAGGCCGCCAGGGTACCGCCGGCCAATGCCATCAGCGAGTTGACAGCTACCAGGCCGGAAATATTCTGTATCGCCTGCGCAGACATGACGTTAAAACCGAACCAGCCGACCGTGAGTATCCAGGCACCTAGCGCCAGGAAAGGGATATTGGAAGGCGGATAAGCATGCAAGCGGCCCTCTTTGGTGTAGCGGCCACTGCGGGCGCCTAACAGAATGACGGCGGCGAGTGCGATCCAGCCACCCATGGCATGCACGACGATGGAACCGGCAAAATCATGGAAACCGGCGCCAAAGCTGGCTTTTAACCAATCCTGGAAACCGAAATGATTATTCCAGGCTATGCCTTCAAAAAACGGATAGACCAAACCGACGATAAGAAAGGTAGCCGCCATTTGCGGATTGAACTTGGCGCGTTCGGCTATGCCGCCGGACACGATGGCGGGAATCGCCGCGGCAAAGGTAAGCAGGAAAAAGAATTTCACCAGCTCGTAGCCACTTTTAGCGGCCAATACATCTGCACCGCTGAAAAAGTTGATGCCATAGGCGATGCTGTAACCAATGAAAAAGTAGGCGATGGTAGACACACAAAAATCCACCATGATTTTGACCAGTGCATTGACCTGGTTTTTCTGACGCACGGTGCCGACTTCTAAAAATGCAAAACCGGCATGCATTGCCAGCACCATGATGGCCCCCAGCAATACAAACAAGACGTCATTAGCTGACACTAATGCTTCCATTTTCGCTCTCCGAATAATATTTTAATGAATGGCGTTTTGCCCGCAGGCACGCCTTTTTTTCTAAAATTCGCAGTGGTTAAGCAATTATCAGACCATTATTATATGATTGATTTAAAAGGAATTTGTTTTTGACCGGGCAGAAAAATGCACCAAAATTGAACTCATGCGAGTGCATTGCACTTTTTTAGTGCAAATTAGTAGATTTCACAGCTCACATGATCTCTGAGGGCTGCAATTGTTTGAACATCAGTTCGGCTTCCGGGTGGGCCGCCCAGAAATAATAAAACTCACGCACGGCATTGAGAAAGATATGCCGGGTATGTTTGAGGTTAAATAAAGGCAGGGTCGCATCGGCAGTGATACGGTAGGCGTTCTTTTCGGACAATGGAGCGTCGCGCATACGCAGCAGCATGAGCTTGGCCATGCGTGTGCGCACTTCTATATCCATCTCAGGCTTCTGCTCCATGGATTTCAGCGCTTTGACATAACCATTCAGCGCCCATAGTTCAGAAGTAGCGAATTTTTCGGCCTGCAATGCCGGCCACACTGATTGCAGGTCTATGACTGCCGGTTGCCAGCCTATCAGGTGTAACTCAAAGCCTACCGTGTCGGCATATTGCATGATGGCTTTGACATCGCCACGCCAGAAAGGGTAAAACTCGCGGATAATGGTCAGCAGCTCTGGCCATTGCTGTGCCGGCTTGTCTTCCAGGCAATCATCGACCGCCTTGCGATAAACTGCACTGCTACAGTCTTGATTTTCCAGCATTGGGCACAATTCACTAAGTACGGCATCGCGATGCGCCATAATGGCGGCATCCGCACCCTTGCCATGCAATAAATTATAATAAGCCTGGACTGCGTCTGTTTCGCGTGATGAACTCATGGCACACTGTACTGAATTGAAAATAAGGAATGAGATTTTGGCACTGACTCACTGGCATCATACACTGAAAAGCGGCTCCGGTTTACAGGAGAGAGCAAATGGCTGAATGGTTATTACTGGCACTGATGGTCGCTGGCGCCTGGTTCTGGATAGACTCGGTTGCCAAGCGCGAGATCGCGCTCAAGCTGGGGCGGCAACTCGCCGAGCGCTGGCAGTTGCAGTTTCTAGATGAGACAGTCGCCTGTTCGCGCGTGGGCTTTGCCAGGGATGGCAATGGCCGCATGCAATTACTGCGCACCTATAGTTTTGATGTTTCCAGCCAGGGGCTGGAACGCATGGCCTGCCATTTGCAATTGCGTGGCGGGCAACTGCTGTCCTGGCATATTCCTCCTTACGCCACGCAATAAATGACCAGAGGCCGCTTTGCCCCCTCACCCACCGGGCCTTTGCATTTTGGCTCGCTGGTGGCGGCAGTCGCCAGCTATTGCGACGCCAGGCAACGTGGCGGCAAGTGGCTGTTACGCATTGAGGATGTAGACAGCACGCGCACTATCAAAGGTGCCAGTGACGATATTATGCGCACCCTGGCAGCCTATGGTTTTGCCTGGGATGGCGAGGTGGTGTACCAGAGCCGGCGTAGTGCGCTTTACCAGCAGGTGCTGCAACAACTGCAGGCACGGGCACTAGCGTATGCCTGCACTTGCTCACGCAAGGAGATCGCTGATTCCAGCACCAGGCAGGGCATAGAAGGCGCTATTTATCCTGGCACCTGCCTTAGGCATGCTGTTGCGGCGGACACCGCGGCCGCCTGGCGCTTGAAAACGCAGGCGGCGCCTATCAGCTTTAGCGATGCGATACAGGGCCACCAGCAACATGCGCTGGCATCCGCCATTGGTGACTTCGTGCTCAAACGGGCAGATGGCGTATTCAGCTACCAGCTGGCAGTGGTGGTGGATGATGCCTTGCAAGGGGTGACCCATATCGTGCGTGGCGCGGACCTGTTGAACTCGACCACCCGCCAGATCTACCTGCAACAGTTGCTGGGCTACCCCACACCGCAATATGCGCATATTCCGCTGGTCACCAATGGCGACGGCCAGAAACTCAGCAAGCAGACGCTGGCGCAAGCCTTGCCTGCCGACAATGTCAAAGCTACCTTGATCGCGGCACTGCTATTTTTGCAGCAGACGCTGCCGGATAATGTAGATCGCTACTCTGTAGATGCCATCTGGCAATGGGCCATATCACACTGGCGATTGCCACAGATCCCACCCGTGCAGCACGACTAAGCCTGGCCATCAATGGTAAAATGTCTGCATGACACTACACTCTCCGCAAGACCAGCTACACCCGTTTATTTTCGAACAGTCCGCAGTACGCGGTAACTGTGTACACCTGGATCAAAGCCTGTACACCGCACTTGAGCACCAGCACTTACCGCCGGCGCTGAAAAAAGTCATAGGCGAATTCACTGCTGCCAGCGTGCTGCTGACTTCTACCCTCAAGATGCAGGGCAAACTGATCCTGCAATTGCAGAGCAAGGGCGCATTGCAATTGCTGGTGGTGGAGTGCACTTCGGAAATGGATATCCGTGCCACGGCTAAAGTACATGAAGAATTGCAGGGCGACCACCTGAGCCAGTGGCTGGAACAAGGCCAGCTGGTGATCACACTGATGCCTGAAGATGGCGAACCCTACCAAGGCATAGTGCCTCTGGAAGGTGACAGCATCGCCAGCATGCTGGAAAACTATATGCTGCGCTCGCAGCAGATAGACACCAGATTGTGGCTGGCGGCTGAGGGCGACCGCGCTGCCGGGCTGCTGGTACAAAAACTTCCGCAGCAACAGGAGTCTGATCTCGATTGCTGGAACCGTATCCAGCATCTGGCTGCGACTATCACCGACAGCGAGTTGCTGGAGCTGGACACCGCCACCCTGTTACAACGCCTGTTTGCCGAGGAAGATCTACGCCTGTTTGAGGGCCGCCCGGTGCGCGCCTTTTGCAGCTGTTCGCAAACCACGGTGACCAATATGTTGCAAATGCTGGGCCTGGCCGAAGTACGCAGCATCCTCGAAGAACAAGGCAGCGTGCAGATTCAATGTGATTTCTGCAACAAGCAGTATGTGGTTGATGAACAGGAAGCGCTGGCTTTATTCGACGGCAACGATGACCACCAGATCACGCACTAAGCCGGCAGGCTGATATATAGGCAATGCAGGCAACTGCCCGGCACACGTTTAGTGCCGGCTGAATTTAGGCTGCCGTGCGCTGGCGCCTGCACTCAAACAGGGCGATCGCCGTGGCCGCGGCAGCATTCAGTGATTCCAGCGCCAACACTCCCTGATGCGCCATAGGGATGCTGACACAACGTTGCACGGCATGTTGCAGTGCAGCCGAGATGCCGGCACCTTCATTACCGACAGCAAACAGCACCGGCTCGCGCAATGGTTGCGCAAACAGGCTGTCGCCCTGCATGGTCAACGCCAGCGTCAGCCCGCCAAACTGTTGCACCACTTCGCGCGCAACTACATTCTCCACCAGCGGCAAGATCAACTGCGCGCCTTGTCCACCACGCAGAGCTTTGGGTGACCAGGCATCGGTGCAACCTTGGGTCAGGTAGGCGCACTGTACCCCGGCAGATGCCGCAGTGCGCAACATGCTGCCCAGATTACCCGGGTCCTGGATATCCTCTATCAACAGGGCAAAATCCACGGTCGCCGGCACAGCGATCTCAGGCACCGGCACCAGCGCCATGATGCCGCTACTGCTGGTGACAGGTGCCAGATCGGCAAACATCAGCGTAGGTAGCATGATGGTATCTACGTCCACCAGATGCTGCATAAGGTCAGTCGCTTCCAGGCTACTTTTACCTTCAGGAATGATCATCAGCTGCGGCTCGCCCTGTGTCTGCACGTAGGCTTCTATCAGGTGCACGCCTTCAAGCAGGGTCAGCCCGCTCTTTTTGCGTTCGCGTGCATTGTCGGCCAGCTTGCGCAAGTGTTTGTAAACGGGATTATCGCGGGAAGTGATGTGTTTGAAAGCCATGCCGGCATTGTACGTGAGTCGGGGCCAGCATGACAGCCATAGGCCGCCAAACCGCACTATGCCAAAACCCGGCTAAAACCAGTCAAAGCAAGCCAGCTACGGGATTCGCGTATAATTGCGGCCATGGCTAAAAAACTCGATCTGGAACGTATACTGCAACGGCAAGGTTTTGGCACACGCAAAATGTGCCGTATCCTCATCATCAACGAACAGGTCACCGTCAATGGCGAACTATGCAACGACCCTGACGCACTGTTCGCGCTTGAAAACCTGCACTTCACTATTGATGGTGTAGCCTGGGAATATCGCGAACACAGCTATCTGATGATGCATAAACCGGCACATTACGAATGCTCGCACAAAACCCAGTTTCACCCGACCATATACTCGCTGTTACCACCGCCACTGGTGGAACGCGATATTCAATGTATAGGCAGGCTGGACGAAGACACCACCGGGCTGATCCTGTTATCGGATGATGGCCAGTTTATTCATAAGGTCAGTTCGCCCAAACACCATGTGCCAAAGATCTATGCCGTCACCTGCAAGCATGCGGTCAGCGACAGCGACCTGCAAACACTGCTGGCAGGCGTGAAACTGATAGACGAGGAACAGACCATAGCCGCGCTGGAAGTCAGCCGTGTTTCAGAAAACGTGATCCATATGACGCTTGCAGAAGGTAAATACCACCAGGTCAAACGCATGATCGCCGCCATGGGCAACCGAGTAGAGTATCTGAAGCGCATTAAAATCGGCCGCCTGGCGCTGCCCGAAGATCTGCAGCCTGGTGAATGGCGCTGGCTATCAGAGCAAGACCTGGCGGCGCTCAAGCCCTGACATTGCGCTAGAGACTAAGAAATTCATAAGCGCATTTAATCAGCTGCATTTTAGACAAAGGAAAGTAATGACCTGGTTGATATTGGTGATCGCCGGTTTGTTTGAAACCGCCTGGGCCATAGGCCTGAAATATACTGATGGCTTCAGCCGCTTCTGGCCTTCGTTCTGGACCATAGCCGCAATGGTGATCAGTGTCTGGTTACTGGGCATCAGTGTCAAAACACTGCCGGTAGGCACCGCTTATGCCATTTGGGTAGGCATAGGCGCGGTAGGCACCGTGATCTTAGGTATCTGGCTGTTTAACGAGCCGGTGTCGCCGTTGCGTATCATCAGCCTGCTACTCATCATCGCCGGCATCATAGGCCTGAAACTGGCCTCGCCTGACTAGCCAGACTAGATAAAAGCCCCGACTGCTTTATAAAGCCTGGCTCAACACCCCGCTATGCTCTGCGGGCGTCATTCAGCCCGGCTGTTTATGCAGTCCGGCTTAGTCGTGTTTATGATGGCCACGGCCATGGCCATGCTTCTTGCCTTTTTTACCACGGTAGCGTTTGACATACGGGTCAGGCTCATCTATCTCTTTACCTATCACCGCACCACCGGCACCACCTACACCCGCGCCTATCACTGCACCTGCGGTGGTGCCGCTGACTTTGCGGCCTACCGCTGCACCGGTCGCACCACCAGCCGCGCCACCAATAATGGCACCGGTCTTACCGGCACGCCCGGTGGTGACTGCACCGCCTAAACCGCCACCGACTGCACCACCGACGATCTCACCGGTACTGCCGCCCAGCACACCACCGACTGCGGTACCTGCAGCTGCACCCAGTCCGCCACCCAAACCAGTTTCCAGGTTATCCGCCAGGGCCGGGGTTGAAACAACGGCCAGCAGGCCAGCCAATACGCACATATTCAAAAACTTATTCATTTTCTTAATTAAACCGCTGTGTTGAAAATAGTGGTATTTTAAACGCTAGATTAATATTTATTATTAAATTAATTTATGAATATTCAAAACCTGTCAGCCTTGAGAAACCTGTAAGTCTTGAGAAATGGCGCTGTTTTTTTACTGGTCATGCTGAATCTGGCAGGCTGCTCAGAACCCATGCCACCCCAGGCAGAGCAGGCCATCGTACGTAGCTTTAACCCAGAGCTGTATCTGGGCAAATGGTATGAGATCGCCAGGCTGGGTAATTCTTTTGAAAAAGGCCTGCAACAAGTCACCGCGCATTACAGCCTGCAAGCAGATGGCAGCATCAAAGTGGTCAACCGTGGTTTTGATATACAGGAAAAAGAATGGCATGAGGCGGTTGGCACCGCTCAATTCGTAGATGCCGCACAGGCAGATGGCAAACGTAGCGGCAAGCTGAAAGTATCGTTTTTCAGGCCGTTTTATGGCGAATACAATATTCTGGCACTAGACAGGGAAACAGAACCGGACCGACATGAGATGGGAAAAGCTGATTACCGCTATGCAATGGTGAGTAGCGGTCGCCAGTATCTTTGGATATTGTCACGCACGCCCCAACTTGATGATGCAGTCAAAGCGCAATTAGTGGCACAGGCAAAGCAGATGGGCTTTGCCACCGAGCAATTACTTTTTATCAGACAGGTCAACCAGGTCGAGCACAAACCCGGTTGACATATGGTGTTCCAACAGCATCAGCTCCTGTTTGGAAGAACCGCGGGAGGGCTGCCCCTCCCGATCTGTTCATTGTGTTTCAGCTTGCGCTGCCGCCCCGCCATCGCTGGCAGCTGAGGTTTTTTCCTGGGCAGCATCAGAATCTACCGGCACCGGTGCCAGCTCATAGCGCCACTGGCCAAGTACGGCATATACACCGTCTGACTGCTTGGCAATCTGGGTAGCCACTTCGGCATCCTGTTTAGAGGCGATCAGGCCGGACAATTGCACCACACCTTTGGCATCTGAATCCACTTGCAGGTTGGTAGTGTCTATGCCGTGGCTTTGCAGATTGGTTTTCACGTTCTGAACCACGGTGTCGCTAGGCAAGAACTTGTACATGGGTTCTGCACCAGGCAATGCGGCGTTCACATTCGCACTCAATAACAATGAAATAAGTGCACCAGCTGTCATATAAAATTTAGTATTTTTCATGATGCTTCCTTTGCTTAGATGGCAGGCTGTCCAGGTCGTCGAGGATGAATCGTCAACACATGTGTTTCTTTGGACAGCCCACCGAAAAAAAAGAGCAAGCTACTTCTTTGGGAGAGGTACGTAGCTTGCAAAGGGTGTTTTGGTTAACCTTTAACTACGATAGCGTTTTTCACAGATTTCACACCTTCAACGCTGGAAACCAGTTCCTCAGCTTTGGATTTAAGGGTGGAGTCTGCAACAAAGCCACTCAGCAATACTTCGCCTTTATGCGTTTCTACGCTGATCTTCAATGATTTCAAGGCTTCTTCTTCCAGCAGGCGTGCTTTCACTTTAGTGGTGATCCAGCTGTCAGACATCGCCGTTTTAACGGCTTTTTGGCCGGTCTTGGTTTTTAATTCGGCATATTCTTCATAAGTCAGGCTGCCATCGTTGTCAGTGTCAAAGGATTTAAAATCTTTTTGCTTGACGCCTTTGTCAGCTTTGGCTTCAGACCAGTTCAGGGTCTCGTTGGCATTCTTGTCCAGAGAATTGAACTGCTCCAGGTATGGTTTATCGCCATTTTGAACTTCGTTAAGGTCAAATGCGAAAGCGTTCAAAGTGATAGTTGCTGCTAACAAGCCACCAAAAATAGTCGCTTGCTTGAATGTTGTAATTGACATGTTGTCTCCTTTTACTCTTCTTATTTAGTTGCCCACATTCAGTTGTGGTGTCATGTGTTGCCATGATAAAGATGAGAGTAAAGCCGGTCAGTCGTCAAATGACTGAAATCAGTGTCAGAATACGACTACAAACAACAAATGTAAAGAATTATTAAAACAACGCTTCTTCTTTGAGGTAGGGCAAGAGCACGCGCGTGCTTGCGCCCTGTTGTGGTGAGCTGAAAATCTCGTAGTGCCCACCGATAGATTCGACGCGGTTGCGTAGGCCGTTAATACCGGTAGAGGTGTTATTCAGGTGGCTGGTGTCAAAGCCTATGCCGTTATCGACGATCTCGACTTTGATATATTGATCATCGTGCAGCAGATGCACGGCTACCTTGGTCGCCTGGGCATATTTACTGCAATTGTTCAGGCTTTCTTGCACCACGCGGTAGATGATCAGGCTCAGGGTCTCATTGATCAGCAATTCACGCTCGGGCATGATCACATCCATTTGCCATTGGTTGCGGCCACCGGCTTCATCAAGCAGGTTCTGCAGCGAGGCATTGAGACCGAAGGTCTTGATCATGGAAGGATGCAGGTTCTGCACGATCTCGCGTTTGAAATTGATACTGCGGTCCAGATACTGGTTGGTTTTTTTCAGTTTCTCCGTGACTTGCGGCAGGTCATCTTTAAGATGCTTGATGGCCCAGGAAATATCCATTTTAATGGCGGTCAGCAAAGAACCAAGCTCGTCGTGCAACTCCCTGGATAACTGGAAGCGCTCGCGCTCTACATTGGTTTGCGCCTGCAAGGCCTCACCCTGCAGCTTGGTGCGCAGGCTTTGTATATTGCGCTCGTATTCGGTGTTTTCATTGGTGAGCCGCTCGTGCAACTTGGCTTTTTCGGCCAGCTCGCGCAATAGACGTTTGATCACCAGCACCACCAGTGACACAAAGATCAGCGGGCAGGCCATGACGAACCAGCGCATCATGCGCCGCGTATTATTACGCGTATCCGCCAGCTCAGCGCGGTAGTTGAGCACCTGTTTTTCAAACTGCCGCGACAACATCTGTATATTACGGCTTTCCTTCATGCCTGAATCCAGCTTGACTACTGCCAGCGCCTTGTCAAACTGGCGTTTCTTGGCCAGATCCATGGTCACACTCATCTCGGCCGACTTTTTGGCTATGCTGTTGACCAGTTCGGTCATCAGGGTTTGGATGGCAGGATGCCTGGTCAGATTGGTGCGGTCCAGCAGCTTGTTGATATTGTGGATATGCGCGGTGATCTGGCCGGTGGCTTCATCGTAAGGGCGGAAATAGGCGTCGGAACGGGTCAGCAGGTAGCCGCGTTGTGCGCTCTCTGCGATGGCCAGGTTGGCGCGCGTCTGCCAGGTCTCGGTGATCAGTTTATCCAGTGTGGTCAGGTCATCGGTCTTTTCACTGGTGTTGACGATCAATCTGTCATTGAACACCAGCATGGCGGCAGCCAGTACCAGACTGACGGTTAATAATGCCACTGTGTTCCCGCCGAAGGTCTCGCCGACCTTTTCCATCCGATCAAGCAGCGCGATAAGATAAACTCTAATATTTTGCATGGCAATTATTTGATGCTGGATGTGTTAAATCCGCAATACAGACACCCGTTTTTTATGTTGTACTGGTTAATAAATTATTGAGTACATCATAACGGTGTTAGCCTATATCAGCAATGCATAGATACAAGCCGCAAGCGTGTATGCGCTTTGTCAGACGATTCTGACTTGTATATAGGTGACCAGCTGATAGGGTGTGCGCCAGGCAATGCGTAACATGGCTCCATGTAGAAAACACAGCGGGCAGATGAATGAAACCTTGTCTACGCATGGCTTTCTAACTGGTAGTGTTATTCAAGCTTTAGCTTAACGCTGGCCAGATTAACCGAGTGTTTTCTTTGATTCGTAATCACAATTCATAGGAGTTCATAATGTTTAATTTTTCAAAAGACAATGTAGAACAAACGACAGATCGTCTGGCACAACAGTCTGACCAGGCCATTGAGGATATCGCAGCACAGGTGAAAACCACTGCCAACGACTTGCTGGAAGCGGTGCAAGACACTGCCGACACCACTCAGGACAAAGCGAAGGAGCTGATCCGCACCCTGAAGACCAATATAGACCGTCTGACCAATGAGGAAAGCGCTTCTTCTATCGCTTCCAAGATCAGCTCCGGTGCACACCGTGTCAAAGACCATGTACAAGAAGAGTTCAGCGAGACCTACAATAGCCTGAAAGACCGCACTGCTGACACAGTGCATGATCACCCACTGGGTACTGTACTGGTAGCCGCAGGTGTAGGTTTGCTGCTAGGATACCTGTTGGGCAACAAGCGTCGTGATTAAGTAAGTAAGGAAAAGTATGTGGGTTAACCTCCTTAAATTTGCAACCATGTTATTTTTCAACCGGAAAATAACGTCTATGACAGATAATTTGTTGCACCTGCGCCATCAAGTTGCAGACTATACCGAAGAGCGTGCAAAACAGATCAAGCAGGATTTTCAGGGGGAGACCGAACGGTTAGCCACCAGTATTATCGGTATACTGGTGGTATTCTCCATGTTTATTTTTACCGGATTACTTGGATTGATGTGGTTGTTCTCGCTATTATGGGAACATCCTAATCGCACACTGATCCTGGCGGTCGCGATGTCGATACCGGCGCTGATAGGTGTGATCGCCTATTTTGCCGTGCGCAAGGTCTGGCAGAAAAAAACGCTGTTTGCGAGCTCGATCTCGATAATCAGTAGTGACTGGAAACTGTTTAGAACCGAATTGGCGGATGATCAGCCACAAGATGATCAGTCAAAAGTGGACCAACCTGCACCAGCAGACCGTGCTGATGCTGTAAGCTCTGCAACCCGATAACGAGAAAATTATAATGAAAAGAATTCTTCTGGTGGATGACCATAGTATCGTACGCGATGGTCTACGTAATCTGATTGAACTGGAATCTGATCTGCAAGTGACTGGCGAAGCCAGCTCAGGGGCAGAAGCAATACAACTGGTGCGTGAAAAAGAGTTTGACGCCATGGTGCTGGATATCTCCATGCCGGACAAGAACGGCGTCGACACCCTGCATGAACTCAAGCATGTATCCCCTACCCTGCCGGTGCTGGTACTTAGCGGTTATGCCGAAGACCAGTATGCGCTCAACCTGATGCGTAACGGCTGTAAAGGTTACCTCTCCAAAAATGCCGATTCTGACGAGATCATACAGGCCATACGCACGGTTGCAGCGGGCAAACGTTATATTTCAGCCGAGCTGGCTGAATTGATGACCAACGAGCTCAGCCACCCTTCAGAAAAACAATTGCACGAGACTTTATCCGACCGCGAGTTCCAGGTGTTTGTAAAGCTGGCTGCCGGCCAGACCCCGACTGCAATTGCCGACGAGTTATTTATCAGCATTAAAACCGTCAGCACTTACCGCAGCCGTATCCTGGAAAAAATGGCCATGAAGTCGAATGCTGACTTAACCTACTATGCGATCAAGTATGGTTTACTCAACTAGTGACCGCGGTGCTTCAGTGAGCATGCTCTTCAGGCGTCAGCCTGCAGGCATGCGACTTTCAGCCACACAAAATGAAATTTCATACCATGCTTACCGGGTTGTGAATGGCTAATGCTCATGTATAAATTATTGTTAGTTGAAGATTCTGCTCTGATCCGCGATGTCATCGTCGAGATGTTGCACGACTGTGAGCACCTGGCGATAGAGAATATCGCCACCACCAGTGACGAAGCCATCAATTTCCTCAACACAGGCGAATACGACATGGTGGTGCTGGACATAGAATTAGCCAAAGGCACCGGTTTTGACGTGGTGCGCCATACCCAGCAGCAGGATTTCCCGTTCAAGACACCCGATATCGTCATGCTCACCAACCATGGCAATAGCTACTATCGCAACCTGGCGCGAGATATGGGTGTGGAATACTTCTTTGACAAATCATTGCAGTTTGATGAGTGCATGGAAGTGATACAGCAACGCGCAGGCGTTACTAACTGATACACACGCACTTTCTGGCGGTGTGACACAACATGAATATTCAAACCTGGGAATTGCTCAGTTACATAGTCACGGTGGTGGGCTTGCCGCTGGCTATTCTTACCTTTATGCTGGAACAGCGTAAAGAACGTGAGAATGAGGACGAAGAGGTTTACCAACTGCTGGCTGATAACTATACCGACTTCCTCAAACTGGTGATGGCCAACCCCGATCTGCAATTACGTTCCCTTTCACAATCCAAAGCCATGACCGGCGAACAGGAAGAGCGCAAGCTGGTGCTGTTCGAAATATTGATCTCTCTATTTGAACGCGCTTATCTGCTGGCTTACGACCAGGATATGCGCGGCAAGGCGCTGCGCCGCTGGATGTCATGGGAAGACTACATGCGTGAGTGGTGCGGCCGCGAAGATTTTCGCCAGCACCTGCCGCGCTTACTGGTCGGTGAAGATGCCGATTTTGTCGCGCATATCAGCAAAATCGCGCGCGAACTTGAGCCCAAAAAAGCAGCTGCCTGATACGACTGCCTGGTTATTTCTTGCCTGGCTATTTCTTGATCGCCGTCAGTTTGAAACCCGCCTGTTTAAACGCCTGCAGCAAGCCGGTCGGCCCGGCCAGATGGGCGGCCCCCACCGCAATAAACACCTTTTCCTGCTGCGCCCGGGCTATGCCTAATGCGGCCATCCCCACATTGCGTTCATCGAGTAACTTCACACGCAGGCGTTGCCACAATGCAGGCGGTAAAATGCCGCCGGTGAGTGCCTCATCGATATGCGCCACGCGTTCGGCGTCGCCCGACAGATAAGCGCGCATCAGCCGCTCAAAATCCTTTTCCTTTTGCGTCTCGCTGCGTTTCAGCACTGCGCGCAACATCAGCAACTGTTCATCCAGGCTCAGGCTATCCATCACGGCAAAATGTGCCTGCGGCGTTTCCAGCCCCAGGATACGCTTGTCCAGCTCTTCCGCCTTGGCCTTGAGCAGAAAATCCTGCGCAAATGGTGTTTGCGGTTTGGGCAGATCGAATATCACCGCCAGTAGCCAGGGCTTCATTTGCAGTACTGTCGCCAATGGCATCACATGCTTGTCTGCCAGCGCAGCGACCTGATCCAGCTCGCGCTCTGTCAGCAGTTGTTTTAAATCACCTTGCGGCATGCGCAACAGTTCGGGCTTGGGCGTTTCTGCCACTTCCAGCATAAAGCTATCTACGCTTTTCAGGGCCAGCAACACCGCAGGCGAAAAATCGGTCACCCGGTTATCATCGGTATGCATGGTGCCGAATAAATAACTGACTTGCCCGGCTGGCGACTGCAGTTGCCAGAACAGGCTTTTTTCGGCTGCCTGCAACTGAGTGCTGCACAGCAGACACAGGCTGATGAATAAGCAGATAAAGCGCATCTACAACTCCCTATTGATTTACATGCATGACCGCGGTTCGCGGGGTGAGCCCGGCCAGAGGCCTGTCAACATGCTCTCATATAATGGCCCTGATAGAGAAGCGGCATTTGCCTTTCTGCTTGTATATCATCAGCCCCCATATACACAGGGTTGTCACTCTGCTGTTACAGCGCTACCATGCAGCTACATAATAACCATTAAAACCGGGGCGACTGCCATGACCCTAGCCTGTTACCCGCACCCACCATTGCAATTAGCAAACACCGCCGGCACGCGGCAGCGTTGCCCGGCACACTATTTTTGACAGGAGTAGCAGGATGAGAAACAAACAACGGTTGATCGTGCTGTTTGACGGCACCTGGAACGACCCCGAAGACATCACCAATGTGTATCAGCTATCGACCCTGATAGAAGAAGACGATGGCGATATAAAGCAGCGGTTTTTTTATGAGCCCGGCGTGGGCACTTCTACCGGCAGCAAACTGCGCGGCGGCTTATTCGGTTATGGCCTGAGCAAAAACCTGTTGCAGGGTTATGACTGGCTGGTCAAACGCCACCAGGCCGGCGATGAGATATGGATATTCGGCTTTAGCCGTGGCGCTTATACCGCCAGAAGCCTAGTCGGCCTGATCAGGAAATGCGGCCTGCTCAAAACCAGCACGCCGGACCTGTTAGAACGCGCCGAGAAACTGTATAGAGACAAATCAGCCAAACCGGACGGCGAGCAATGCCTGGCTTTCAGGCAAACCTATAGCAATGAAGTCGGCGTGCATTTTATAGGCGTGTGGGACACAGTGGGCGCGCTGGGCATTCCAGGCACTATGATCTCTGAAAAAAGCCTGTATTCCTGGCATGATACCGAGCTGTCCAAGATCGTCTCCTATGCCTATCACGCCATGGCGCTGGATGAACACCGCGAAGCCTACAACGTGGCCATGTGGACCAGCGAAGACGGCCACAAAAAACCGGAAAACACCATGGTGGAGCAACGCTGGTTCATAGGTGCACATGCCAATGTAGGTGGTGGTTATGGCAAAGACCCGCTGGCTGGCATTGCACTGGCATGGATGCTGGATAAAGCGCGCGCTGCCGGTCTCAAGCTGAAACCCTATGCGCCACTGGTGGATGCTTACCTGAGCCAGCCGGCTGATTCATATAAAGACTTTGCTTATGGCTTGTACGGCTTCTTCAAGGGACTATTCAAAAAAGGCGATGGCCGGGTCTACCGGCCTTATGCAGTGAACCAGGACAAGATCCCCGCGGTGAATGTGACGGTAGATGCTTCAGTGCAGGCAAAATGGCGGGCACAGGCTGATTACCGCCCGCCCACCCTGACTGATGCCAGGGTAGACCTTAGCTGAGCAACCATGCGCTGCCAGCCAGCGGCCAGGACTAGTGCTTGCGTCCGCCGGGGCCTTTTTTCGGGCTGGCAAAACTTTTGGTCTGGTTAAAGCCTTTAGGCATGGCTTTAGGCACGAAACGGCTGCCATCCGACTGCACGATTTTTGTTAACACGGCGGGCTGGTAGGCCGGGATCAGATGCTTTTTACCATTGCCTATCAGGTCTGCCCTGCCCATTTTTTTGAGCGCTTCGCGCAGCATGGGCCAGTTTTGCGGATCATGGTAGCGGATAAAGGCTTTATGCAATTTGCGCACATTGCCTGCCTTGGGCACAGGCACCGTTTCTGAATCCGGCGTCACTTTGCGCAGGGGGTTTTTGCCGCTGTGGTACATGGCAGTGGCCATGGCCATAGGCGTAGGTGTGAAGGTCTGCACCTGGTCCAGCCTGAAATGGTTACGTTTCAGCCACAGCGCCAGGTTGAGCACATCCTCGTCGGTAGAGCCAGGGTGGGCGGCGATAAAGTACGGGATCAGGTATTGCTTTTTACCGGCTTCGGCACTGAATTTCTCAAACATGCGTTTGAACTCGTCATAGGCACCCATGCCTGGTTTCATCATCTTGCTGAGCACGTTTTCTTCAGAGTGCTCGGGCGCGATCTTCAGGTAGCCACCCACGTGGTGCTGCACCAGTTCTTTCACGTATTCCGGCGATTTCACCGCCAGGTCATAACGCAGGCCTGAGCCTATCAGTATCTTCTTCACGCCGCGCAGGTTACGCGCCTTGCGGTAGAGCTGGATCAGCGCACTATGGTCGGTATTGAGGTTTTCACAGACGCCGGGGTAGACGCAGGAAAGCTTGCGGCAGTTCTTTTCTATCTCTTCTGACTTGCACGACAAGCGGTACATATTGGCGGTGGGGCCGCCCAGGTCTGAGATCACGCCGGTGAAACCATCGACTTTATCGCGTATCTCTTCGATCTCGCGCAGTATGGATTCTTCAGAGCGGCTCTGGATGATGCGGCCCTCATGCTCGGTGATAGAACAGAAGGTGCAGCCACCAAAGCAGCCACGCATGATATTGACCGAGAAGCGTATCATCTCCCAGGCCGGGATATTGGCACCCTGGTAAGAAGGATGCGGTTTGCGCGCATATGGCAGGTCATACACGTAATCCATCTCTTTGGTGGTAAGCGGGATAGGCGGCGGATTCAGCCACACTTCACGGTTGCCATGCCGCTGCACCAGTGAACGCGCATTGCCGGGGTTGGCCTCCAGGTGCAACACGCGTGAAGCATGTGCGTACATCACCGGGTCGCTGACCACCTCTTCATAAGACGGCATACGGATCACCTGGCGGTCACGCGGCACTTTGGCTGCCTTGAGCGGCAGCGGCAGGTTGATCACCGGTGCGGCACTCGCGCCATCAGCAGCTTTGTCATCAGTGGCACAACTCGCGTCTGCCTTGCCCATTTTCATGGCATAGGGGTCTTCGTGTTTATCGACCACGCCGGGGCGGTCCAGGCGTGTGGAAGGTACTTCAACGAATTCGTCTGGCACAAATTTGCGTATGAACGCGGTGCCGCGGATATCCTGTACCTCGCTGATATCTTCGCCACGCGCCAGGCGGTGCGTGAGCTCAATAATGGCGCGCTCGGCATTGCCGTACAGCAATATATCCGCTTTGGAGTCGATCAGAATAGAACGGCGCACTTTATCCGACCAGTAATCGTAATGCGCGATGCGGCGCAGGCTGGCTTCTATACTGCCTATCACCAGCGGCGCATGCGGGTAGGCTTCTTTGCAGCGCTGCGAATAGACCAGCACGGCGCGGTCAGGGCGTTTGTCCGAGGCAGCATTCGGCGTATAGGCATCGTCAGAACGGATCTTGCGGTCAGCCGTATAGCGGTTGACCATACTATCCATATTGCCTGCCGTCACGCCAAAATACAGATTGGGCTCACCCAGGGCCTTGAATGCGGCGGCCGACTGCCAGTCCGGCTGGGCGATGATACCTACCCGAAAACCCTGCGCTTCCAGCAGACGCCCGATCAGGGCCACGCCAAAACTGGGGTGGTCGATATAGGCATCGCCACTGACCAGAATGATGTCGCAACTGTCCCAGCCCAGCTCATCCATCTCGGCCCGGCTCATAGGCAGCATGGCGGCGGTGCCGAAGCGTTTGGCCCAATAAGGACGATAACTGCTGACAGGTTTGGCAGTAAGGGAAGTGTAAGTTTCCACGCGAGTGACCGGGGGTGCTTGAGGATTGCGCATTTTACGCGTTAATCGATTGATTTGAAATCATTTTTTTCAAAAAAAACTGATAGTTCACATCTGTTTAACAAACCGGCTGACTGGCTGATATTGCCCTGTGCCTTTAGCGCCCAGGTGAAAAGCGCAGCCGCCCATGCAGCATGCATATCAGTGCCATGCGGCGCACAAGGCTGTAGAATGGATGCACCCGTTGATAATGCATCTCTTTGATACCGTCTATGCAAGATAGCTATTACCCGTTACCAGGCGGGCCAGTGCTGATCCTGGATGAGCAAACGCCCTTCCCGCCTATGCAACAGGCACTCACCGAACCCAACGGCCTGATCGCTATCGGTGGTGACCTGACCGCACAACGCTTGCTGGCCGCCTACAAGCGCGGCATATTCCCGTGGTTCAGCCCCGGCGAGCCTATCCTGTGGTGGAGCCCAGACCCGCGCATGGTATTGTTTCCGGCGCAAGTCACCATCAGCCGCTCCCTGCGCAAAGTGATACAACAGCAGTTGTTCGAGATCCGCATAGACACGGCATTTGCCAGTGTGATAGAGGCATGTGCAAACACCGCCCGCCCCGGCCAGGACGGCACCTGGATCAGCGAAGAAATGGCGCAGGCCTATAGTACGCTGCATGAGCTGGGTTATGCGCATAGTGTAGAAGCCTGGCAAAACGACACCCTGGTCGGCGGTTGTTATGGCGTCAAGATAGGACGTATGTTTTATGGCGAAAGCATGTTTCACCATGTCAGCAATGCTTCAAAAGTGGCGTTTGCACATATGGTGCAATGGCTAAACAGCCAACAAGTGGGTATGATAGATTGCCAGATGCACACGCCTTTGCTGGCCAGTTTCGGCGCTTATGAAATCACTAGAGACAGCTTTATAGAAACGATGAATGACCTGCACCACACGCCCGCCTCTACCCTGGCATTGCCATGATGATGGTCTCGCCATGATGATGGTCTTGCCATAATGAGGGTCTCGCCATGACGCTGCCTACCGATGCCTCGCTGCAGAAACTGCAGTTTTATGTGACCACGGCCTACCCGTGCGGCTACCTGCCTAAAAAGCTGGCACAAAGCCTGATCGCCACGCCGCAAAACCTGGTCGACGCCCATGTCTACAGCGGCCTGATCCAGCAAGGTTTCAGGCGCAGTGGCAAGTTCGCTTACCGTCCGCATTGCGAGCAATGCAATGCCTGCATCTCGGTGCGTTTGCCGGTGTCCGAATTCACGCCTACGCGCAGCCAGCAACGTGCGCTGAAAAAGCATGCAGACCTGCAGATCAGCATCATAGAAGCCGGCTATCACGAAGAACACTTCGCCTTGTATCACGCCTATCAGAAGCAGCGCCATGGCAACGGCCCCGAGCATACAGGCGAGCCCGAAGATGAAGCCGCGCAATACCAGCAGTTCTTGTGCCAAACCAATGTTGAAAGCATCATGATCGAATTCAGGGATGCACAACAGATGCTCAAAATGGTGAGTGTGATAGACCTGGTCGCAGACGGGCTGTCTGCCGTATATACCTTTTACGACACCCGCGACAAAGCCAGTTATGGCACCTATAGCATACTGTGGCAGATAGCGTGGGCCAGGCAACTGGCGCTGCCTTACCTGTATCTGGGCTACTGGATAGCCGACAGCGACAAAATGACTTACAAGCAGCAGTTTCAACCACAAGAGAAACTGGTGGACGGCGTATGGGTCAGGTAAGTGCTCAGCAAGCAGCAACTAGAACCGCGCATGCCTAAACACTCTGTCCAGTCACTCGCCAAACAATTTTGCAGCGGCATTTACGTCAACACGCCCGATGCCGCGCTATGGCGCGAAACATTCGCTTATCTAGCGGCGGTCGATGATGATTCCATGTTTGCCAAAGACAAGCTGCAAGCGCTGTGGCTGACCTATGGCGGCGATATACGCGCCAGGATCAGGGATGATGCACTGGTGCTGGCGGTGCTGAAAGCCGCCTTGCCGGGATATGCCGCCGAGGGCTTGACCCTGTATAGAGGCGAGAGCTGGTTTCTGTTTGACCAGAATGCCATAGGCTTTTGCTGGACGCCGGCCGAAGAGAGCGCCAGCAGCTATGCCAAAGGGCTGAACGCGGTAGAGTCCGGCGGCGTGTTATTAAAGTGCTATGCGCCGCCTGAAGCTATTCTGGCTGCGCCGGTCGCCGGTCAGCCGCATGGCGATGTGTATATCTGTGACCCAGCCAAACTATTGCGCCTGACCACGCTGGCGCTCTTCCCCAAGCCTTAGCCAGGCAGCGGCCGCTGGGCTTACCGGCGCCACTGGCCGTAGCCTTTGAATTGCGCCTGCACTTGCTGCATCTGCTCTGCACTCAGCAAGGGCGGTTCACCTAGCTGCAATAAACGCCAGTATTGCTGGCACAAGTCTTCCACTTCCACCGCGATAGCCAGCGCCTGTGCGACATCCTGCCCCAGGGCAAGCATGCCATGGTGCGCCAGCAAACAGGCCTTGCGCTCTTGCAAGGCTGGCAGCGCGCTATCCGACAACTCTTGTGTGCCAAACAGCGCATACGGGGCACAGCGTATATTGTCACCACCCGCCACCGCGATCATGTAATGAAACGGCGGCACATCACGGCCCAGGCAGGCAATGGTGGTCGCAAACATGCTATGGCAATGCACGATCACATTCACTTCTGGTCGCGCATGCAGGATATCTCTGTGCATGCGCCACTCGCTGGAAGGTTTTTTGCCGGGTTCCGGCGTGCCGTCCCATTGCATGTAGACCATGCTGTTTTCTGATAACTGTTCGGCCGGCACGCCGGAAGGCGTCACCAGCAAGCCATCAGCCAGCCGGATGCCGGCATTACCCGAGCTGCCTTTATTCAGGCCCAGGCGGGTGAGTTCACGGGCGGCATGTAATAGCTGCGTGGCCGGGGCGGGGGTGGTCATAGGCTGGCCTCTAAAGTGGGTAATTGTTGCGGCGTGACTATGCCGCGCTCGGTGATCAGGCCACTGACCAGCCTGGCTGGCGTGACATCAAAAGCCGGGTTCAAGGCCGGGCTTTCATGCGGGATCACGCGCAACCGCTGCAACTGTCCCTGGTCATCCTGCCCCTGCATATAGGCCACCTCGTCTGCATCGCGCATTTCTATCGCTATGCCGGCACCCTCTGCCAGTTGCCAGTCTATGGTAGGCGTAGGCACCGCCGTATAGAAAGGGATGTGCTGGTCATGGGCCGCCAGCGCTTTCAGGTAGGTGCCTATCTTGTTGCAGACGTCACCATTGCGCGTCACCCTGTCGGCACCGACGATCACCATATCCACCTGGCCATGCTGCATCAGATGCCCACCGGCATTATCGCTGATGACAGTATGCGGCACGCCATGTTGCGCCAGCTCCCACGCGGTGAGACTAGCGCCCTGGTTACGTGGCCGCGTCTCATCCACCCACACATGCACGCTGAGCCCGGCATCGTGCGCCGCATAAATGGGCGCCAGCGCGGTACCGCCATCCACAGTGGCCAGCCAGCCGGCATTGCAATGGGTGAGGATATTGACTGCGCGCTGCGGATGCGCCGTCGCCAGCGGCTGTATCAGCGCCAGGCCATGCTGACCTATGGCCTGGTTCTGCGCCACATCTTCATCGGCAATGGCGAGTGCCAGTGCCCACGCCACCTGCGCCCGCTGCTCTAGGGGGAGCGCTAGCAGTTGCTGCAACATGCGTTGTAGCGCCCACGCCAGGTTAACGGCTGTTGGCCGCGTGGCCAGCAGTTGTGCAGCGACATTCTGCAGCGTCTGCTCATCTGCC
This sequence comes from Methylophilus luteus, assembly GCF_042676265.1. Classification (NCBI taxonomy): domain Bacteria; kingdom Pseudomonadati; phylum Pseudomonadota; class Betaproteobacteria; order Nitrosomonadales; family Methylophilaceae; genus Methylophilus; species Methylophilus luteus. Next base: position 95,490 of record NZ_JBHTKB010000001.1, on the reverse strand, counting down.
TGCTGCTGACAGCCCAGCACCATGCCATAGGCAGCAGCGGCACCTATCAGTGGCGCACCACGCACCTGCATGCTGCGTATGGCATGGCACATCTGCTCATGCGTGTGCAGGCGTTCGACTGCAAACGCAAACGGTAATCGGGTCTGGTCTATGATGCGCACGGACTGCGCATCGCGCCAGATGCTACGGTAATGCTGGTGGTTGATTTTCATGAATTCAAAAACAGTACGGTTTATTTTTATTTACAAAAATGTGTGTAAAAGCGCTTGCATTTTTTTGTAGGACTAAGCCTGAATTTTCCATCCACAAAAACTGTGGATAACTTTGTGGATTGCTGTGTCTTAAAAGCGTAACTTACCAATTTATAAGGGTTTTTTCCAAAAGTTCATTTTTTAATCTATTTTTTTATCCTTTAAAATCAATGACTTATTTAGCAGCACTATAATTGAACACTTTCGACACATTCTTAATGTGTCACTTTAAGTCATGTGCATAAATGGGCTAATTTAGGAAAAACTTGCAAAGAATTTTTACCTGTCATTTCAATGAGTTGCGAAATTTCAATGCGCCGAATTGATGCCATTTCTTCAGCTATTCTTTTTAATTGATCCGGACTATTTCTAGCCTGATGTCCTATCCAGACCGGTTGAATATCTGGTGCATCTGTCTCCAGAACGATGTGCTCCACCGGTAATTCGGCAGCCAGTTTTCTTATCCTCAGGGCACGCGGCCAGGTCATGGCACCACCAAAACCCATTTTCAGCCCCTGCGCCGCCATGGCATCGGCTTGCTGGCGACTGCCATTGAAGGCATGGGCAATGCCCTGATGTATGTCATGCTTGCGCAGATACTTGAGCACGGTATCTATGGAACTGCGCACATGCAGGATCACCGGCAACTCGAATTTCTTGGCCAGTTGCAGCTGGCCTTCAAGCATGGCCACCTGGTGCGCCTCATTGTCGCGCGTGATATAGAAATCCAGCCCTATCTCACCGATGGCGACTAACTGATGTGCCTGCGGCCCTGCCAGCACCTGTTCTATGGTCTGCTGCAAGTCCTGCAGCGCAGTCTGCGGGGCCTGATCTACAAACAAGGGATGCCAGCCCAGCGCGAATACCGCTTGCGGGTGGTCTGCACACCAGCGCATGATAGGTTGAAACGTGTCTGCCGTCACCCCGGGGATGACCACCGCGCGCAACCCCGCCTGCAGGCTGGCCTGCCACACCGCTTCGCGGTCAACATCAAATTCAGGTGCATCCAGATGGCAGTGGGTATCGATCAGCATGGTGTTAATTCATAAATTAGGGTTAAAGCGGGTCTCAGCGCAAGCTGGCCTGTATGCGTATATCCTGCTCAAAATGCCTGACATCCACGATATTCAGCGCCAGCGATTGCGACATGGCGGTGTAATCAGGCAAGGCAAACATGCCCAGGCCAGCACTGCCCATCAGCTTGGGCGCATAGTAAAGCAGCAATTCATCCACCAGGCCGGTTTGCAGCATGGGGCCATTGAGCACCGCCCCCGCCTCTACCATGACCTCATTGATCTGCTGCTGTGCCAGCGTGTGCAGCAAGGCAGTTATATCCACTTGCCCGGCGCCATTCGGCAATGCCACTGTTTGGACACCGAGTGCCTGCAATCGTGCCAGTTTTTCTTGTGCGGCCGGTGTGCTTGCCGCTGCATAGGCGATCAGGGCGTGCCCTTGCTGCAACACTTTTGCCGTCAACGGCATGCGCAACTGGCTGTCGACGATGACACGCAACGGTTGCCTGGTGCTGGCCACATCTCGCACGGTCAGTGAGGGGTCATCATGCAATACCGTGCCTATCCCGGTCAGCATGGCGCAACTGCGCGCGCGCCAGTGATGCACATCGCGCCGTGCTGCCGCTGATGTGATCCACTGGCTGACACCATTGGCCAGCGCCGTCCTGCCATCCAGGCTGGCAGCCACCTTGAGCCGCACATAAGGCCGTTGCTGCGTCATGCGCAGCACAAAACCGGGGTTGAGTGCCTGCGCCTGGCTTTCCAGCAAACCGGCGCTGACCTCAACGCCATGCGCCTGCAGGTAAGCTATGCCTTTGCCAGCCACCAGTGGATTGGGGTCCTGCATGGCGACCAGCACACGGCTGACTCCCGCTTCTACCAGCGCATGCGCACACGGCGGCGTGCGCCCATAGTGGCTGCAAGGCTCCAGCGTCACATAAGCAGTAGCCCCTCTGGCCTGGCTGCCGGCCTGGCGCAAGGCATGCACTTCGGCATGCGGCTCACCGGCCTTGAGGTGGGCACCTGCGCCGACTAACTGACCGTCTTTGACGATCACGCAGCCTACATGCGGGTTAGGTGAGGTGCTATACAAACCAAGCGCGGCCTGCCGGAGCGCTTGCGACATCCATTCAATATCTTGTGTTGTCCATTGCATAGTTAGATGATACAAAAAAACTCGCATGGGCGGGCTTTTGTTTGTTGTAATCGTTGGAAGGAAACAAGTTATTCGATTGAATCTTATTCGCCTGTAGGCGAGGTATCTTTCTTTGCTTGCGCGACCTGTGCGGTACGCGTAGGGAAGTGGCGCATTTGCTGGAAGTTGTAATTAGGTATTTCTTTGGATAGTTCTGTGCTCTGTTTTAGCTTTTTATTTCGCCTCTAGGCGAGTTACTTTTCTTTGCTTGCACAAAGAAATGTAACCAAAAGAAATGCACCCTAGCTTCCGCTTGTTTCCTGCGTTGCTCATCAACGTGGGCGTCCAACGAAACTCGCCCTAGCGGCTTGCACAAAACGCAAGCCACCGCGGAAATCGAACAGACGCTGGCCGAAAACTCCCACGCTGACTGCGCTACTCGGCGCGTCAGATAGGGGCCCAAAGTCAACACCACCACGATGGGCCATTAGTAATCCACCAAGTGCAATGGGCGCTTAGCAACTGTGTATTTTTTGATTTGTTTTCTTCCGCTGGTCGAGCGGGATACGATGCGAGAAAGACCTACCTCACTAACCGCGTAGTGCTTTTCAGGGTCCCCTATCTGACGCGCCGAGTAGCGGAGTCAAAATAAGGAGGAAGGGAGCGACTGTCTGAGCTCCGCAACAAGCCACGGTTTGTGTGGCTTGTCAGGGCGAGTTTCGCGAGCGCTTATTTTGACGAGCAACGCAGGAAACAAGCGGATGCTAGGGTGCCCTTTCTTTTGGTTACATTTTCTTTGGGCAAGCAAAGAAAAGTAACTCGCCGAGGGGCGAAATAAAATGCCGAATCAGAGCACTAAACCATCCAAAGAACTATCATTACGGTCAGCTTAGTAAGGGTGTATTTGCTTATGCTTAGTTTTATTCGATGGTCGAGCGGGATGCAATGTAAGGAAGCTCACCCAACTAACTGCGTAGTGGTGTTGACTTCGGGCCCCTATCTGACGCGCCGAGTAGCGCAGGCAAAATAAGAAATAAGGGAGCGACTGTCTGAGCTCCGCAACAAGCCACGCAGTGTGTGGCTTGTCAGGGCGAGTTTCGCGACCGCTTATGCCTAAGTCCGGCAAAGCAACGGACGAAAGTCCTAAGCTGAGCAACGCAGGAAACAAGCGGATGCTAGGGTGCCCTTTCTTTTGGTTACATTTTCTTTGGGCAAGCAAAGAAAAGTAACTCGCCGAGTGGCGAAATAAAAGGCCGAATCAGAGCACTAAACCATCCAAAGAATTACCGATTAAAACTTCATAGAAAGTGCAATGACGGTTCTTTGTTGCAACCAAGCTATGAATGAACCTTGCCTGGATTCTCCCTTGCAGGGCGCGTTGGCTTCTGCATAAGCCAACCGTTTCGCAGGCTCTGAGCATGCTCAGAGAAACCCCTGCTACACCCTACGCCGGAATGACGGGTTAATGTAGCGTCTACCAGTTGCGCAGCTACCTATCCGAGGTAGCTAGTTCAATGCGATGATATCTGACTATGCGTCAGCCGACTTTCCTGATCAAAATAAATCCGCAATGCGTGATACACATGCATGCATTTACCAAGATCATATTCCAGCGCATTGGCGTCCTCCAGGCTGGGGCGGCCCAGCAATGCCATCACCGCCTCTTTCTGCGCACCACGGATAAGAATATGATTTTTAAGGTCATAAGCCATGTCCCCACGCCGGCAATCTTTTTGCACAGTGTTAGAGAGCTCTATCCAGCGTGTCTGGTCAAACTTCTCGCTGCCAAACACCGCCTGGTCTTTAAAGGCCCACCAGGTAAAAAATACGATGGTAAGTATAAGCGTAAACACCGACAGCACAATCGCAGAGATCTTGATCAGTTTCATGCGCCCACCTTTAGGGTTATTTTTGTTACCGGTTAGTTGTCCAGGTCACGAATGGCGGTATGAAAATCATCTACATCCGAAAAGCTCCGGTAGACAGAAGCAAAACGGATATACGCCACCTGGTCCATTTGTTTCAATTCCTGCATCACTGTTTCGCCCAGCAGGCGCGCAGGCACTTCGCGCGCGCCCAGGCCCAGTATCTTCTGCACTATCCTGTCCAGCGCCTTATCTACATACTCGGTAGGCACCGGCCGTTTGTGCAGCGCCCGGGTAAAAGACAGGCGCAGCTTTTCGCGTTTGAACTCTTCACGCGTGCCGTTTTGTTTCACCACCTGCGGCAGATGCAGCTCTGCCGTCTCGTAGGTGGTAAAGCGCTTGTCACACACCTGGCAACGCCTGCGCCTGCGGATGGAGTTCCCCTCCTCATTCAGACGGGAATCCACCACTTGTGTATCGTCAGCACCGCAGAACGGACACTTCATATCTAGCCTGTCAGGCTGCTTTTACTTGCCGTAAACCGGGAATTTATCCGCCAGGGCATGTACTTTGGCCTTGGTTGCCGCAATCACTTCGGCGCTTTCCGGGTTGTCCAGCACGTCAGCGATCAGGTGCGCGACCTGCTCGGCTTCAGCTTCTTTGAAACCACGCGTAGTGATGGCTGGCGAACCGATACGGATACCGGAAGTAACGAACGGGCTTTCCGGGTCATTAGGGATGGCGTTCTTGTTCACAGTGATATGCGCCTGGCCCAGGTAGGCATCAGCCGCCTTACCAGTCAGGTTCTTAGGACGCAGGTCGACCAGGAACACGTGCGACTCGGTACGGCCAGAAATAATGCGCAAGCCACGCTCTGCCAATGTCTTGGCCATGGCGCTGGCGTTTTTCAGCACTTGCTCCTGGTAGACCTTGAATTCTGGCTGCGCGGCTTCGAGGAAAGCGGTGGCTTTACCGGCGATCACATGCATCAACGGGCCACCTTGCAAGCTGGGGAACACATTGGAGTTGATGGATTTCTCGAACTCGGCTTTGGCCATGATGATACCGCCGCGTGGGCCACGCAGTGTCTTGTGCGTGGTCGAGGTGACGAAGTCAGCATGTGGCACCGGGTTAGGGTAAACACCGGCGGCGATCAGGCCTGAGTAATGCGCCATATCGACCATGAAATAAGCACCGACTTTTTTGGCGATTTCAGCCATGCGTGCCCAGTCAAAGCGCAGCGCATAAGCAGAGGCACCGCCTATCAACAACTTAGGTTTGCATTCAAGCGCAATGCGCTCCATCTCGTCATAGTCGATCTCTTCTTTATCGTTGAGGCCATAAGGCACGATATTGAATAATTTACCAGACAGGTTGGCTGGAGAACCATGCGTCAAGTGACCGCCATGGCCTAGGTTCATACCCATCACGGTGTCGCCTGGTTTCAGGATAGAGAAATACACGGCCTGATTGGCCTGTGAGCCTGAGTGCGGTTGCACGTTCGCGTATTCAGCGCCGTACAAGGCTTTCAGTCTATCGATCGCCAGCTGCTCAACTTGATCGACAAACTCACAGCCACCGTAGAAACGCTTGCCAGGGTAACCCTCAGCGTATTTATTGGTCAGTTGCGAACCTTGCGCTTCCATCACTGCCGGGCTGGTGTAGTTTTCTGAAGCGATCAATTCAATGTGCTGGTGCTGACGCTCAACCTCTTGCGAGATCATTTGGGCTAACGCCGGGTCGGCAGCATTTAAGTTTCTTGAAAAGCTAAACATGACGATCAAGTTTCCGTTGATATAAAAATTAAAGCGCGATTTTAACATGATGCGACCATCGCTGCACTTTTCTGCTGTGCAGACTGCCATGGCAAGCAGGCCTTGAGTCAGGGTGATTGCATCATTCTGGCCGGCAGGAACAGCAGACCAGTTGGTGATCGCTGTGCGCCAGCATTGCTCATGGCGCACCAAAGCTGTGCGTATTACAAAACAGTTGTGGCCCTGGCAACAAGCAAAAAAACTTAAAACCCTGCTAGGTCACTGATTTATATTGATATTAATATTCTGGCACAACTTATGCTAAATACAACTCGTAAGCGTATCTCCAAAAATCGCTCCCTAAGCCCAACTTCGGTTGGGCTCTTTTTTTGCCTGCGTTCGCTGTGATTCAAAACCCCATGTGATCAGCTGGAGAGTCCATCCGGAATGAGAACGGAGCAACCATGTAAAACTCACGTTTAGGTGGCACAAAACACCAGCGTCTGACCGCTCTTAATGACTCGTTATCCAGCCGTTCAAAACCACTGGACTCCATGATTTCAGCACTGATAACGGCACCACTCATATCGACATGGAATTTCACTTTCACTTTACCCTCTTCACCGAGTCGACGTGATTCGTCAGGGTAGACCGGGGCTTCGCGTTTTTCCTGCTGGTTGCAGATGACCGGTGATTCGTCATGCAGTGCTGGTTGTTGCATGCTGTTAAGTGCCTGCCTTTGCATACTGTGTCTATCGGCGGTCTCCTTCAACACATAATCCGCGCCATGAAAAAACATCATAGCCACAAAAATATAAATGAAGTAGCGGAGTCTGTAGGTGACCTGATTGTATTTGACCAACAGCCGCAACACCGGAATCACGACAGCACGCGCTGCCAGCGTCACCAGGAATGCCAGCGCGGCCACCAGAAAGGAAACGATATCCAGCTTGGTGGCCGAGGCTAGCAGCAAGGCAATGCCGGCCGGGAACAATGAGAAAAAGATATCTTCTCTGGTGATGGCATAACTGGATGCCGGCGGCGGCTTGAAATATGTTTTCAAGGCAGCCAGGTTGAGCTCATCACAGCGACGCTGCCACTGCTTTCTTTGCGCGATATCAGCTTTGGATAATAAAAAACCGGGTAGCCGGCTATGCACTGTGCTGAGATTGATGTTTTTTTGACTGAGCGCTTGCTGATAATCATACGCCAGCTGCCTGAAGTCTTGCAGCCATGCGACTTCCCCCGGGCTAAACTCGCGCAGCGAAAAACCCTGCGTTTCAGTCCAGCGGTAATAGCGGTCAAGCTCGATAAATGTCAGTAATAAGGGATGACGGAAGGTAAAGATCCAGTTCAGGATCTCCAGCTCTATCTGTGAACACTCATCCAGCGAATAAGCATTTAATCGCCCTAAAAACGCCAGCGTGAGCTGCTGGGCCGATTGCTCTTCATGGCGCTCTGCCAGTTGAGACAGCTGGACCAGGAATTCCATCACCGGCAGTTCCGCCCTGGCTACAGGCGGTGCCGGAACCGGCTCAGGGTCGGCTAGCTGGCCCTGCTCGGCTGGCGCATATTCAACTGCTGCATGCCCAGCTGGCTGCGCAGGTTCAGCCTGATCGTCCCGCGTTTGCGGCTGGCTGGCCAGATCATGCAGATACTGCGCGCTGGCGATCTCGTATGCCTGCCTGATATTGCCAAACTCCACCGGGTGGGTGTCGGGGCGGAATTGTTTGATCAGCCTGGCATAGGCGCGCTTGATCTCCTTGCTATCGGCACTGCTATCTATGCCGAGTATCTGGTAAACATCGGTGCTCATCATAGCCTTACCAAACCTCGCCTCTATCCAGGGAGTTCAGGGCACGCAAAAAAGCTTCCCGCGCTTTCAGTATCTCCAGCGGGTCCTGCTTTTCTATGACGGCTATGAATTGTGTCAACAGCAAACGCACATGGTCCCTGCGCTCACCGAGGAATTGTTCATACAGGCGCTCACCACGTTCAAGCAGATAGCGGTTCTCTTCCTGATCGCGCGGATGCACCTTCAAGGCAGCCAGCACTTTCCGGCGCTCTGCGATCTCTTCCGCATCTATAGTGCCGGCCAGTTTGCTGATGACCAGATTTTTATGGATACCGGCATTCTCTACATCGACATCGACTTCCAGCATGCCGTTGATATCATAGGTATAGCGGATAGCAGCGGAAATCTCGCCTTTGGGTCTGGCCGGGATATCCAGCTCTAGCGTTTCAAGTAACACGTTCTTACTGCAATCGCGCGATTCACCCTGAAACACGCGGATACTGAGCTGGGTCTGGCCATCATTGCTGGTCACCACCGTCTGCACGCGGCTGGCGGGCACTATGGTATTACGCTCTATGATAGGTAAAAAGGTCAGGCCTATGGCCTGGTTTTGCTGATCATAATCAAGCACTTCTGTGCCCAGCGTATGCGGGCACACATCGGTTAATACTATCTCATTGAATGCAATATCTTTCGCTATCAGGCCGGCGCAAACCGCCGTGCCCAGCCCTATGGTCTGATCAGGGTCTATATAGCGCGCAGGCAAGCGGCCAAACAACTGGCTCACCAGCTTGCGTATCAGGCCCATGCGAGTGGCACCGCCTACCATCACCAGCTCATCCAGGTCGCCCACCCGCAAGCGTGCATCGCGCAGTGCGCGTTCAATCGGGGTACGCAACCTTTCCAACAGCCCCTTGCATGCTGTTTCAAACTCTTCCAGGGTGATCAGCGCAGATTTTAGCTCGCCAGCCACCTGCACTTGCATGCTGATCTGGTTTTGCTCACTGAAATTACGTTTGGCATCTTCTGCCACAAAACGGATGGCTGACACTATGGCTGGGTTGTGTAGCTGCGCTGCACTGAGCTCGGTCTTGCTGCCAAAAAGGTCTACCAGCACCTGGGTGAAGTCGTCACCGCCAAGAAAGCTGTCGCCACCGGTGGCACGCACTTCCATCACCCCTTCAAACTTCTCCAGGATAGAGACATCAAAAGTGCCGCCGCCAAGATCAAAGATCAGGAATTTGGCTTCGGTCTCATAATCCTGTATGCCATGGAACAAGGCTGCTGCGGTGGGCTCGTTGATCAGTTGCCGCACATTGAGACCGGCCAGTTCACCGGCCACTTTTGTTGCGCGCCGCTGGCTCTCATTGAAATAGGCTGGCACCGAAATCACCACGTCTTTGACTTCAGTACCCAGGTAGATCTCGGCATCGGCCTTCAATGCACGTAAAACCAGCGCGGATAAATCTTCTGGGCTATATTGCTTGCCGCCCAACCTGACCGACTGCTTAGAACCCATCAGGCGTTTAAACGAGTGCGAGGTCAGCTGCGGGAATTTATACAGCCTCTCCCTGGCAGCGGCGCCTACCAGCATGACGTCATCATCAACGCCTACCACTGAGGGTGTTAAAAACTTGCCTGCTGCGTTGGGGATAGCGACCGGGACGCCTTGTTTGAGATAACAGATAAGGCTATTTGTAGTGCCAAGATCAATACCAAGAATCATTTCCGAGTACCTTTTTATTAGTTATTTTTTAATTTTCTGCTTTGCTGCCTGCTGGAATGATGACCCATAAGCAAATAAGCCAAACATATCATGAAAATGATCTGTTTGGCTTAGGCTATGTTTGCTTTCTTGCAAATACAGAATATAACTAAATCGGGTACTTCACTGCCTGAGTGAAAACCTGGGATGGTCTATGCAAATGATAACTGCATGGCCCTCAGCAAGGCAGCTGATTAAACCAGCTGCTTATTTCTTTTGCTGCAATTGCTTCAGTGTGGCCTGACAGCCGTTGTTTTGCTGCGACTCACTGCTGCCCGGGTCCAGAAAAGGCAGAATGGCGGCAAATGGTGTCACCAGTGCCAGCAACACACCGCCGGCCACGCGGGCAGCGATAGGGCCAGGGCTGATAGACACGGCAGGGTCAACAAACGGGCCAGTCACCAGGATAGGCGAGCGTACGGTGAACGGCGAGAAATTCTTCGGGTTAGCCTGCAGCCTGAGGTTGAACTGTTCCTGCCCCAGGTCCATATTGCCATGTATATAAACCGTGGTCACCGGCGTATCTATCAGGGCCGCCTCCGGTGTCAGCACCCCCTGCTTGGCATGCCAGCCCATGGCAGCACATTGCATGGGGATAGAGTGATCGCCTCTTAACAGCAGGCCCACGCTTTGCGCGATATCCAGGCCGGCCGCTTCTACCACCAGGTGCGAGATCTCGCCATCGCGCACCATCAACGCCAGCTGGCCGTCCAGCGATCTCAATAATGCGGCCGTAGAGCGGCCCTGGCCTTGCAGTTTGGCCCTGGCATTCAGCTCGCCGGTGATATAGGCCGGTGCATCCTTGTTGGCCTGTTTTTTGTCTTTATCCTGATTGGCTGCTCTGTCCTCGGGTTTGACCTTGAGCCATTGTTCAAGCTGGATATTTTTCAATGCCAGCTGGATATCCCACTTGGGTAACGGCGGATTTTCAGCTTGCGCTGCTGTGCTGGCTTCTGGCGCATCGATCAACAGCGACCCTGACAGGCTGCCTTGCGCAGTACCGGCATAAAGCTTGGCGACGGTGAGCTTGCGGTCCTGCAAGGTGAGTTGAAAGTCCAGCGGCGAGATACGTTCTTTGAACACACTGCCGAGGTCAGCCGCATCAAAGTGGATCTTGATATCGGCATTCATGCGGTCGTAACTGGCAAAGTCCAGCGACTCATCCGGGAAAATCTTGCCCGGTTTTTTATTGCTGGTGCCTTTCGCGGTAGCTACAGGCGCACCGAATGCCGGGGCCAGATCGGCCAGCACCAATAATGGACCTTTGACGTCACCGGTGAGCCTGGGTTTCAGATCGCCATAGTCATAAACGAACTGCCCGGCCAGCTGACTTTGCCCTATCTTGGCATCCGCGACATTCACTTTCCATTGATCGGTATTTTTTTCAATGCCGGCCGCTATCCTGAATGGTGGTGTGCGTGGAAAAGCCAGGTCCAGCAGGTCACCGACATCGGCTAATGAAGGGCCATCGACGTTGAGCTTGCCTTTCACGCGCTGGCTGCCGAACAGATCATATACCGCGCCATCGAACTTGAAATTGACCGCGCCATATTTGAGCCAGCCTTTGGAGTTGATGGGCGCAGAATCTTTGCCTTGCGTAGCCACCGGCAGAAAACCCTGGGTGACCAGTTCACCCTGCAAGGGGCGTTTGCCAAACTCGCCTTTGACTTTCACGCTGGATTCCGGCGTCTTGAGATGCGCGCCTTCTTCGGTATAAAAGGTAGCGGTCAGGGTGGCTTTAGTCACGGCGTCATTAATACTGGCCTGGCCTTTGCTCACCGATAACTCTTCAATAAACGGGAAAGGACGTGAGGGGCCGCTATCATCCAGCTCGAAATCCCAGGTCGCATGTTTGTCGCTGTCGCGCTTTAAATAGGCATCCAGCTGCTCGGCACGTATGGTTTTGATGCGATACGCCTGGCCTTCTTGCAGCTCTAGCAGGTCGCGATAGCGCAATCTTAGATCCAGGCCATGCGCATCTACCAGATAAGGCACTTTGAATTCTTCAGGCGCGGAGATCTTCAGATGCCCGACCTGCAGGCGCAGCCCACCCAGCAATTGCAGATGGAACGGGCGTTCTATCACCACCTCGCGCTTTAATGTCTTGCTGGTGAAATCCTGCAGCGGCTGGCGTAAAAATGGCCAACCGGCCAGCTCGCAGCAGACGATGATGACTATCAGTGCCAGTAAAATGCCAGCCAGCCAGGCGAGTATCTTGCGCACGGGTCTGTTTGCGGATGACGGCTGGTCTACGGGATTGTTTGTTGATTGATCATTCATGACAACATCTTGCCATGCTCAGGTAGCATGACCAGTCCAGCCAGTCTGACAAGGCTGTAGGAAGATTCTGTCAAAGCGTGTCGTTTAGCGAGTCACAAGCGCAGCAGTCGGTTATAATTTAAAGCATATAGTATTGGACGAGAGCAAAAAATGAAATGGACTGACAGCCAGCGCATCGCTGAAGAACTGTATGACAAATACCCGGACATAGACCCCAAGACCATACGCTTTACCGATCTCATGCAGTGGGTGATGGCACTGGATGGCTTTGATGATGATGTCTCGCGTTGCGGGGAAAAAGTGCTGGAAGGCATACAACTGGCCTGGATAGAAGAAGCCGAATAAATGGCTGCAATGACGCTGCCAGGCTCTATCTTCAAAGCTTACGATATCCGTGGCATTGTCGATCAAACACTGACAGCTGACATTGTTTACCAGATAGGTCTGGCGTTGGGGTCACAGGTGCACGCCCGTGGCGAGCAGTCGCTATACCTTGCTTATGACGGACGTTTATCCAGCCCGGCGCTGGCGGCAGCCCTCACTGAGGGCATCCTCAAAACAGGGGTCAACGTCATTGCGTTGGGCATGGTCACCACGCCCATGCTGTATTTTGCCACCTGCCATTTGCCGCACAGCAGCAGCGGCGTCATGCTGACCGGCAGCCACAACCCGCCACAATATAACGGCCTGAAAATAGTGCTGGGTGGTGAAACGCTGTCCGGCGCCGCCATACAGGCGCTCAGGCAGCAGATAGAACAGCAGCAGTTTCATTACAGCGACCAGCCTGGCCAGCGCTCCGACCATGACATATACCCTGCCTACCAGCAAGCGATAGTGGCCGATATCCGGCTGGCGCGGCCCATGCGTGTGGTCATCGATTGCGGCAACGGCGTGGCAGGTGCTTATGCACCCGCTTTATTTGCAGCACTGGGCTGCAGTGTAGACCCTTTGTTTTGTGAGGTAGATGGTCATTTCCCCAACCACCATCCTGACCCGGTAGAAGCCAAGAACCTGCAGGATGTCATCGCCAGGCTGGAAAGTGGCGATGCCGAGATAGGCCTGGCTTTTGATGGCGATGGCGACCGGCTGGGTGTGGTGACCAAACAGGGGCACATCATACGCAGCGACCGCCAGCTCATGCTGTTTGTGGCCGATGTGCTCAAGCAGCAGCCCGCTGCCAGCGTGGTATTCGATGTCAAGTCCAGCCGCCATTTACGCCACTGGATAAGCCAGCATGGTGGCAAACCGGTGATCTGGAAAACCGGGCATTCGCTGATGAAAGCCAAGATACGCGAAACCGGTGCCGCGATTGGTGGCGAGTTATCAGGGCACCTGTTTTTTAACGATAGCAAACAGGGCAGGCAGCGCTGGTCCGGTTTTGATGATGGCCTCTACAGCGCCGCACGTTTACTCGAGATCGTCAGTCGCGTGGCCGATGCCAGCTCCTTGCTGCAAGCCTTGCCAGACAGCGTCAACACCCCGGAACTACAGATAGCCATGCGTGAAGGCGAGCCGCACGCTTTGATAGAGCAATTGCAACAGGCGGCCCAGTTCCCGGGCGCGACAGAGGTGATCACCATTGATGGCTTGCGCGTGGAGTATGCGTATGGCTTCGGCTTGATACGCGCCTCGAATACCACACCGGTGCTGGTGCTGCGCTTTGAAGCCGATGATGAAAATGCCTTGCTGCGCATACAGCAGACGTTTAAAGAATTATTGCTGAATGCCAGACCAGACTTGAAAATTCCATTTTGAGTCACCATTCAATGAGCATGTCTGATCCTCAACAAATACCCAAACGCTACCGCTCTCGCGGCCAAAGCCTGCTCTATATCGTGCTCTGGCTGGGCCTGGCCGCACTGGTGTGGCTGCTGGTAGATAGAGTACAGCATCCCAACACGCTGGAGCAGGTCGGCAAACTCAGTGTCGCCACCCTGAAACGCGGGCCGGATGGGCATTACAGCGCCGAAGCCCTGATCAACGGCGAACGCGTGCGCGTGCTGGTGGATACCGGCGCCACTGGCGTGGCCATCTCCCAGCATGTGGCTGACCGCCTAGGGCTGGTCAGCACCGACGCGATCAACACGCATACTGCCAACGGCAACGCCGTTTCTTATCTGGTCAGGCTAAAAACGGTGCAGTTGGGCGGCATAGTGGCAAACGATGTCGCGGCTACGATTACACCTGGGCTGGAAGGTGACGCATTACTGGGAATGAGCTTTTTGGGGCGTATGGATGTCAGGCTTTATCGCGGGGTCATGACGATAAAAGATGGCGTCGAGCAGACAATCACAAAAATAAATTAGCATGGACTCAAGCTAACCTGCCATCCTTGAGATCACATCAATACAGGATATGAGTTGACGCCGATGAAGGTATATAACCGGGTGGCTGCGTGGGCTTATCCACGCAGCGCTACATCATCGGAAATTACGGTGCTTCTGAAGGTAATGGCTGGCCTTTTTTGACGATACTGACTGCCTGTGCAAATCTTTTATGGAATGTTGTTTCTGTTAATGTAGTCGCAACATTCACTGTTACACGACGCTTGGTCACCACCGTCACCTTTGTTTCATCATCTTTCACAGGCTCTACCCATGCCCCCATGACGGCACCCCATGAAACCAGATTTACACCACTACTTGTCAGCATGTAGTGCTGATCACGATGCTCTTCGATAGCATCAGCCCCTTCCCATCTGAACACTGTTTTTGCAATTTCCCAAGCTTGCGCTTCGGTGACTGCATAATTCCTCGTTGTTCCCTCAGAACCACTTTGCTTGACTTTGACAACATCCTGCATTGTTGAGCAACCGGAGACCAGGATAGATAACGTTACAAACACCGTAGTTAGGAATTTTTTTGTTATTTTCATTATTATTCTTTCAAATTATTTAAGTAATGATTGGTTAACCCAATCTAACGAAACATTATCAGATTTTGAATTCTTAGGCCATATTGCCAACATACCCTGTTTCAGGTTCAGCAACACGCTTAAGTTGTCTTAGCGTGCCAACTCAGCGCCCTCAACCACCACGCGGAAAAACTGTAATGCAGCCTGATCCTGTATGCGCACACTGGTGGCTACAGTACCACGCGCGCCTGGTGCGATGCCACCGGTGATCAGCATGGATCGGCTCTGGTTCACCAGGCGGCCACGGTTATCGTATTGCAGCATGCGCACTTGCACGCGGCCTACCGCCACATTGCTGTTGTTCTGCACTGCGGCATACACCAGGCCGGTATCATCGGCGATAGGCCCTGAGGGCAGGTAACGGCCCGGATTGCGCGGCAAGTCTATGCGCATGGCACGGCCGGCAGCTTCCTTACCTATGTCTGAATCAGAGCTGGCGGCCAACTGATAATGCTGCAAGGCAAGGCTAGTTTCGCCACGCCCTTCGGCTATTTGCCCCAGTAGAGCATAACCGGGTGCAGTTGGCAGCAAAGCATTGGCTTTTTTCAGGAAAGGTTCTGCCTGTTCTTTCTTGCCTGCATTAAACAGGGCGATACCGCTTTGCACATAAGGCTTGAAATAGTCAGGCTGCAACTGTATGGCCTTGTCGTACAAGGCCAGCGCTTCGGTGGTGTTTTTCTGCGTCAGCGCAATATCGCCTAACAACTCCTGAAACCTGGCTTCTTTAGGTTCTATGCTGATGGCTTTTTTGGCTAAAGACTTTGCCTTGTCGGCATCGCCTTTCTGCAGCGCGGCTTTGCCTTCGTCATACGCTTTATAGGCTTCCTTGGTCGCCATCAGCTTGCTGACTTTTTCGGCATAGACCTGTTTGCCCATCTCGCCGCCTGCGCCGAGTTCAGCCAGCGTGCGCTTGTTTTCGTCGACCCGCTCTTGTGAAGGTGGATGGCTGGCGAACAGGCCGCTGATGAAATCCTGCCGTTTGCCCTCGCTCAGGCGGACAAAGGTTTCCTGCAGAGTCACCGCCGCTGCCGGATCATAGCCAGCCAGCTTCATATATTTCATGCCATAAGTATCGGCCTCAGACTCGGCATCGCGGCCATACTTGCTGGTGATCAGCTGGCCGCCCAGTTGCGCCCCGCCCACCACCATATTGGCATAATTGGAATCACGCGTAGCCAGGCCTACCGCCAGCATCGCCCCTTGCATGAACATGCCCCGCTCCATGCCTTTGGCACCGTGGCGTGCCGCCGCATGCACGATCTCGTGACCCAGCACTGCCGCTAATTCGGCTTCGCTATGCAGCTCATACAGCAGGCCGCGGTTAAACGCGATCTTGCCGCCTGGCATGGCCCAGGCATTGGGTACAGAGTCATTCAGCACTACAAACTCATACGGCAGGTCCGGACGGTCTGATACCGCTGCCAGTTTTTGCCCTACCTGCTGCACATAGCGCGTCAGCTCGGTGTCCAGTATGTAATCACCACCTTGTGACTGGCGCGCAGGACTGTAATTCTGCTGGCCTATCTGTATCTCTTTGTCCTGCGAGACAAACTGGAACTCGCGCTCTTTAGTCACCGGGTTGATGCCGCAGGCCGACAAAGCCGCCGCCAATAAAACCGGGCAAAATATGGTTTTTTTAAGCATGTGTTTAACCCCCGCGTGCTGCGCAGCCATGGTTAAGTGATCACAGTAGGTTGCAGCCTGCCGGTCAATTGCGGCAGCTGCGAGATCTGGTGCGAGACGGTGATCAGCTCCGCCAGGGCGTCCTGCGCATCCAGTTGCTGCTGGGCCGGGTCTTCGGTATAGGCTTCGAGATAGACACGGATGGTTGCGCCTTCGGTGCCGGTGCCGGACAAGCGGATGACCACGCGCGAGCCGCACACGAACAGGATACGCAAGCCCTGACCGTTGCTGACAGAGGCATCGATAGGGTCGGTGTAGCTGAAGTCATCGACAGTGTTGACGGTATAGCTGCCAAATACCTGCCCTGGCAGGCTGGCAAACTGCTGCTTGATATGCTGCATGACAGCCTGCGCCGGTGCGGTCGGTACCGTTTCATAATCATGGCGCGAATAGACATTGCGGCCATATTGCTGCCAGTGTTTGCGCACCAGTGACTCCACACTTTCACCGGTGGCGGCCAGCAGGTTCAGCCAGCACAGCACCGCCCACAAGCCGTCTTTTTCACGTACGTGGTCGCTGCCGGTACCAAAGCTTTCCTCACCGCACAAGGTCACTTTACCTGCGTCCATCAGGTTGCCGAAAAACTTCCAGCCCGTGGGTGTCTCATAGCAATCTATGCCCAGTTTGGCAGCTACGCGGTCAACCGCGCCGCTGGTCGGCATGGAACGCGCCACACCGGACAGACCACTGGCATAGGCCGGGATCAGTCTGGCATTGGCCGCGATCAGCGCCAGGCTGTCAGAAGGCGTCACGAAAAAATGACTGCCTAGTATCATATTGCGGTCACCATCGCCATCCGACGCCGCCGAGAAATCCGGCGCCTGCGGGCCATAGGCGACTTTCACCAGGTCTTCGGCATAAGTCAGGTTAGGGTCGGGGTGACCGCCACCAAAATTTTCCGAGACTACACAATTCATCAGGCTGTCTGGCGGCGCACCCAGCCGGTTGACGAATATTTCCTGGGCGTAAGGGCCAGTCACCGCGTGCATGGCGTCAAACTTGAGGCTATGCCCGGCTGCGAGCCAGCGCTTGATGGCGGCGAAATCAAACATGCTTTGCATCAGGTCGGCATAGTCACTGACCGAATCTATCACCTCTACCTCAAAGCCATCCAGCGTAGTAATGCCTACGGCAGACAGGTCTACTTCCGGCAACTCAGGGGCTATCTTGTAATGGCTGATCTGCTTGCTGTTGGCGAAAATGGCATCGGTGATCTTTTCCGGGGCCGGGCCACCATTGCTGGTGTTGTATTTGATGCCAAAGTCATCGTCAGGCCCGCCAGGGTTATGGCTGGCGGATAAAATAATACCGCCGAAGGTCGTGTATTTTCGGATGATATTCGACGCCGCCGGGGTAGAGAGGATACCGTTCTGGCCGACCAGCACTTTGGCAAAGCCATTGGCTGCCGCCATTTTGATGATCACCTGTATCGCCTCTTTGTTATAAAAGCGGCCATCGCCGCCTACGGTCAGGATGGCATCAGCGGGGATCTGCAAGGTATCAAAAATACTCTGTACAAAATTGTGCAGGTAATGCGCCTGCTGAAACACGCGTACTTTTTTACGTAAGCCGGAAGTACCGGGTTTCTGGTCGGCAAATGGTTGGGTCGCTACAGTTTGAATCAGCATGCACATACACTCAGGTGATTAATCGGTTGCTTTGATTGTATTACAGATTGATGTCAGTTTTTTTGCCATTGCTGCGATTAAGCATGACTTTTTACAATCGCCCCACCCGGAAAACTACGTAAAATCATGAGGAGGATTTACGTGATCGCCTCAGGGTCATTTTGAAACACCGGCGTATAGTGGGAGTCATACAAGTACATCACTGAGATGCACTTAACAACCAAAAGGAGATCATCATGTGGACTAAACCAGCTGCTACTGAAATGCGTTTTGGCTTTGAAGTGACTATGTACGTCATGAACAAGTAATCAGCGCTTATATCAACTATAAGTTTAAGCTGTAACAAAAACCCGCTAATGGCGGGTTTTTTGTTGCCTGACGCTTGCCCAGTTGAGCTTGTGAAGTCAAGCTTGTGAAGTCAGGCCAGCTGCGACCACAGCAAGTTGAGACTCACCGCCATCAGGAAAACAGCAAAGATGCGCTTCAACACCTTGACCGGCAACCGCCTGGTCAGCGCCACCCCCGCCGGGGCGCACAACACACTGAACGGGGCGATCAGCATGATGGCTGGCAGGTAGAGCAAACCAAAGCTATCCGGCGCATGGGCAGACTGGCGGATGGCATCCTGCAGGTAGCTGACCGTACTCGCCAGCGCGATAGGAAAACCCAGCACTGCCGAAGTTCCTATGGCCTGCTTTACCGACACATTGCGCATGGCCAGGTAAGGCACAGTCAAGGTGCCGCCGCCTATAGACACCAGCGCCGAGATCACGCCTATCAGCATTGCCACCAGGCTGATCTCCACCTTACCGGGGACTTTGTGCTGGCTGGGTTTACGGTCTAGAAACAACTGCGTCGCCGCATAAAAAGTAAAAGCGGCAAAAAACAGCGTCAGATAAAGCGCATTGAGATGTATCGCCACCAGGGTAGCCAGCAGCGAACCGACGAATGCCATAGGCACCATGGCCCACACATAGGGCCAGACGATATTCTGGTTCTTATGATGCGCGGCTATGCTGGAAAGCGAGGTGAAAACTATGCAAGCCATAGAAGTCGCCAGCGCCATATGAAAAGCAACATCCGCCGAAAAGCCTTTTGCCATCAGGATGGCATGCAGCATGGGCACCAGCACGATGCCGCCGCCTATGCCGAGCAAACCGGACAACACACCCACCACCACGCCTATCAGGCAAAACAGAGCGTATTGCTCAATAAAAAGTTGTATCCACTCCATACCTGCACCAGCTATCACAAAGCAAAATAGTATAACTGCTAGCCTGGCGCAACTCCATTAGCAAAAGCCGCTTCAGCTCTGCCAGCAGCGATTGAAAACAGCAAAGAATTAAGTTGTGCTAAATGCCAGACAAATCACTTACGCCAGTTTGATTATTTGTTACAATTAATCAATTAGCAATCAAATTCAAAAACTAAAAGGCGGTAAAAGACCAGGCGCTGGGCGCAAGCCTGGGTCGACCACACGGCTGGAGGAAACAGTCGTTATCCGTATCCCTGCCAGCCAGAAACCTGTGGTGAGCAGCCTGATAGAAGCTTATGCAAAAAAGCAGCGTTTTAACCAGGCCAGAGAAAACCTGGATCCTGTAGCAGTATTTACGCAACCAGCACCGCATTTGCACAGCATCAGACTGCCGCTGTTTGAATCCAAAGTACCCGCCGGCTTTCCTTCACCAGCGGATGATCATATAGAAGGCCGCCTAGACCCGAATGAATACCTGATAGACCAGGCTGACACCACTTTTTTTGTAACCATACAGGGCGACTCCATGATAGAAGCGGGATTGATGCCAGGCGACAAGGCGGTGGTAGATAAAGGAAAAATAGCCGTGGTAGGCGATATTGTGCTGGTCATGATTGATGGCGGCTTCACCATCAAAACGCTGGCGAAACAAAAAGATGGCAGCCCCAAATTGCTACCGGCCAACTCCTCAGGCAAATATTCACCTATCCTGATCCAGGAACCAATGCAGTTTGAGATATGGGGTGTGGTGACCGGCTCGTTCAGGCGTTTCAGGCAATAAAAAACCGGCCCCATGCAAGCAGTGGCGGCCGGTTTTTCTGAACGACAGAACAGATTACTTGTTCATCACATACATGGTCACTTCAAAGCCAAAACGCATTTCTGTAGCAGCTGGTTTAGTCCACATGTTGATCTCCTTAATTGATTTTTCGAACCGACTCCGTGTCTGGTTCGTGTAAGTATTATCGGCCCGGGGTTTAAAAAACATGCTATTGCAGACCATGAACAAGCTTTAAAGAATTTCATGAAACGACCCTCATGCAAATAGAGACAGCAAACCTGCAACAGCCGGCAACGCGCGTCATCGCCCTGGTGGACGTGAATAATTTTTACGTCAGCTGCGAACGTGTGTTCAACCCCAAGCTGCGTAACCGGCCGGTGGTTGTTTTAAGCAACAATGATGGCTGTGTCATTTCACGCAGTGCAGAGGCGAAAGCATTAGATATCGCGATGGGCGCACCATGGTTTCAGATCCGCAAGTTTGCCGAGCAGGAAAATGTGTTTGTTTTATCATCAAACTATGCGCTTTACGCGGATATGAGCAACCGCGTGATGTCTATCTTGCGTCAATTCAGTCCATTGCAGGAGATCTACTCAATAGACGAATCGTTTCTGGATTTGAGCGGATTCACGCATGTTGACCTCACTGACTATGCACAAAAGCTCAGGCAAACCGTGCTGCAAGGGACTGGTCTGCCGGTATGCGTAGGCATAGGCAGCAGCAAGACCCTGGCAAAAATGGCTAATCATTGCGCTAAACAACAGCTGGCTTTAAATGGTGTGTGCAATTTTAATGCACTGCCTGAAACTGATGTAGATGCCAGTTTGCGTGAGATTGCGGTAGGCAAGGTTTGGGGTATAGGCCGTGCATTAAGCAAAAAAATGCATGAGCTTGAGATTTTCACCGCTTATGACCTGAAACGTAGCGACGCCGCGACCATGCGCAGTAAATTCAGTGTGGTGCTGGAAAAAACCGTGCGTGAACTGAATGGCACCACTTGCCTGGAACTGGAACAGATACGCGGCCCGCAGCAGCAGATACTCAGCACCCGCAGTTTTGGCCAGACTGTGCGTGACCTGCAAACCTTGCAGGAAGCAGTCACCCTGCTGACTACGCGTGCAGGTGAAAAACTGCGCCAGCGCCAGCTGTTTGCCGGATCTATCCATGTCTATATCCGCACCAGCCCGTTCCGCGACGCCGGGCAGCAATACGATAATGGTTTCAACATAGACTTGCATACGCCGACCAATAGCAGCATGCGCCTGGTTGAAGCCGCATTCAAGGCACTGGGACAGATTTACCGGCCGGGCTATGATTATATGAAAGCGGGCATTTCACTGGGCGCACTGGCCACCGCGCAGGGTCAGCAGCAAGACATGTTTGAGATTTCTGACACGCATGACAAGTCGGTACGGCTGATGCAGACCATAGACAGCATCAATCAAAAAATGGGCAGGGCCACCATTAAACTCGCCAGTGAAGGCGTGCAAAAACACAAACAGGCTGAAATTAAACAGCCCTGGCGCATGAAGCAGGAAATGATGAGCCCGCGCTACACCACGCGCTGGGACGAGTTGCTGCAAGTCAACTGAAGCTGACAGGTCATGGCCTTAAACAGGCTTAAGGCTTAAGCATCAAGCCCCTCTACGATAAATACCCGATACTGCGCTCCCTGATGCCTATGTTGCACTGCCTGCTGATATTTGGGGCTGTGGTACCAGGCCTGGGCCTCTGCCATGCTGGGAAAGCGGTGTATCAGGCATCCTTCAAATGACTGACCTTCCAGAATATCCAGGGCGCCATATCTTGCCAGCGGCGTGACCGAATGCCCCTCGCGGGCGAGAGGGGCCTGGCTGGCATAAATATCCATTTCAGCCTGATCCGTGGTTTTTTCACGCATCATAACCACATAGGCACTCATGCTGACTGTGCTTCTTTTAAAAAGTGAACCAGCGTTTCGGCTGCCAGCGCTGACGAAGCCGGGTTCTGGCCGGTGATCAGCAAACCATCCTGCACCACATACGGCTGCCAGTCTGCAGCTTTAGAGTAATGGCCGCCTTTTGCGGTTAATTCATCTTCCACCAGAAAAGGCACCACATCGGTCAACTCCACCGCGGCTTCTTCAGAATTAGTAAAGCCGGTGACTTTTTTACCTGCCACTAGTGGGCCACCATCCGCATTTTTGGCATGACGCAATACACCTGGCGCATGGCATACCAATGCGACTGGTTTGCCGGCGGCAAGTGTAGTCTCGATCAGGGCGATGGAGTCCTGGCTTTCGGCCAGATCCCATAACGGGCCATGACCGCCTGGATAAAACACTGCATCAAATGCCTGGTGTGAAACTGAATGCAAAGGCACAGTATTCGCCAAAGCCTGGGTAGCCTCTGCGTCATTTTCAAACCGTCTGGTATCGTCGGTTTGAAACGCAGTCTCATTACTCTTAGGGTCCAGCGGCGGTTGCCCGCCTTTAGGGGAAGCCAGTGTCAGTTGCGCGCCGGCCTGTTTAAAAGCGTAATAAGGCGCGGCCAGCTCTTCAAGCCAGAATCCGGTTTTACGGCCAGTATTGCCCAAGGTGTCATGCGAGGTGAGTACGATCAATATATTCATATGAGTGCTCCTGTCTTGATTAAAAATGTATTTACCTGTGTTGGTGATGGAATAATGAACGCTTTGATTCCATTTATGAAATTTATTATGTATATTTCAGTTATTCATATATGAAATAACTAGATGCGTTACGACCTCAACCTGTTACGCGTGTTTCTGGCACTGATGCAAGAGCGCAGCGTCACCCGCGCGGCTGACCGGCTGGGCATCACGCAACCGGCATTATCAAACTCACTGAACAGACTGCGGGATATCCTGCACGACCCATTGTTCATCCGCGAGCGCTATGGCATGCAACCAACGCCAAAAGCGGAACAGCTGGCGCCTGTGATCATGGAAGCGATTGCTCAATTGGATGGCCTGGTTTTCGGTCAACAAGCGTTTGACCCCATGCACTCGGAAATGTTGGTCACTATTGCACCAAACAGTTATGTGGAATACGTGCTGATTCCTGCCGTGGTCGCCAGGTTGCAAGCACTGGCACCAGGAATCAAATTACGGATAACGCCTTATGGGAATGATCTTGCCGAGACGGGCGTGATCTCGGGCACGACTGCGCTGGTCATGGGCAGGTTTGTAGACCCGCCTGACAACCTGGTGGTGCAACATTTGATGGATGACAGCCTTGCTTGTGTAGTCAGGAGCGATCATCCCGACATAGGCGACACCATCACCAAGGCGCAATACGAAACAATGAAACATGTGAATGTCATGCCACCCGGAAAAATGCGCGCAGGCTTGTTCCAGGCCCTGGATCGCCATGGCCTCAAACGTGAAGTCGCGGTGTCAGTCACGCATTTTCTTTCGGTACCGGAAGTCATCGCCACTACCGATTATTGCACTACACTCCCCAGCCAGATCTGCCGTCGCCTGCAGGGCGACAAACGGCTGAAGATTCTGCCTACGCCGGTGGACCTGGGGACTTTCCCTATCGATATGGCCTGGCATGTGCGATACCGGCATGACCCGGCGCATCGCTGGCTACGGACTATGATAGAAGAAGTGGCCAGATCACTTTAGGAAATGTGGGAACTTTGGTTATGCAGGATAAAACAGGCTGCAGTCACTCTGCATCGATCAAGCCGTGTTTCATGGCCAGGCGCACCATCTCCACCGGGCTGTTGACCGACAATTTCTGCTTGATCAGCGTGTAGTAATTGGCGACGGTTTTCTGGCTGATCTTGAGCATATCTGCCACCTCCTCCACCCTTTTACCCTCTGCCAGCAAGCGAAACACTTCGAACTCGCGTGAGGTCAGCTGCTGTAAAGGATTACTCTCGCCTATCAGGGTTTGCAGCGCCACTTTTTGCGCCACGTCCTGGCTGAGGAAAGTGCGGCCTTTGGAGACATCGAGCACGGCTTGCAATAAGTCATCAGCGACGCCGGTTTTAGTGACATAGCCTTTGACACCCGCTTTGAGTGCCTGCGCGGCAAAAGAGACTGCCTCGTGCATGGAAAAAATCACAATCTTGGCATGCGGATAACGCTGCAAAATACGTTTGGCAGCCTCCAGCCCACCCATGCCCGGCATGGAAATATCCATCAATACGACATCGGGCGATACTTCGCCATAAATCTGGTAGGCCATTTCGCCGGTATCCGCCTCGGCCACGATTTCTATTGATTTGTGGCTTTCCAGTAGCCGACGCAAGCCTGAACGCACGACAGTGTGATCATCGACTAAAACAACTTTAACGGTCATGGTGCGGCACCTCTAAGTCTCTCTTCTTTAAATTTCTCGGTGTTTTGAAAGCGTATTTCTATGCGCGTGCCTTGCCCGGGCGCACTGCTGATGCTCATGCTACCCATCAAGCCCTCTACCCGCTCTTGCATGCCAGCCAGACCGTAACCCCGGCTGGGCAGAGAGGCATCAAAACCGCGGCCATCATCTTCTACCCGCATATATAAACCCTGCTCCGCATCGCTCACCACTATCGTCACCCGACTAGCGGCCGCGTGCTTGCTGATATTGGTCAGGCACTCCTGCAATATGCGGTAAACCGTCACCGCCACTGACTCATCCGGTTGCGAAAGCTGATTGGATATCTCGTTCACCACCATGATATTGCGGTTTCTGTCATGCCAGTGGTGTATCAGCTCGGCCAGCGCCAGGCTTAGCCCTAGCTCATCCAACACGCGTGGACGCAAGCGGGCCAGTAGATCCTGGATAGTGAACATCATCTGCCTGGTGATCTGTGCGATGGCGGTGGCACTTTCGCGCGCGACAGAGAGCTTTTTGGCTGCCACCATGGCACTGGCATCGATATGCACTGCTGTTAAATACTGTCCAATCTCATCATGCAGGTCACGCGCCAGCTTTTTACGCTCTTCTTCCTGCAGGTGTATGATCTGCTGCGTCAGCCTGTGGTTATTGCGTATGCTTTGCTCCAGCGTGCTGGCCATGCGGTTGAACTTGTCGCTGATCTCACTGAGTTCTATCTGCTCAAAGCTAGGCAGCCGGCTCTGATATTCACCATGCTCGATCTGGTTCAAGCCCTGAATGATCTGCTTGACCGGCTTGAAGGTCGCTCTCACCATCCAGTAGACAAACAGCAGCACACTCAAGCCAAACAAGCCCACGATCGCCAGCAGGCCGGAAGTATCTTCCCAGATCTCACGCAACTCAAAACTGGGGTCTGGCGTGATCACCAGCTCACCGATAAAGCGTCCGTTCAAAATAATATTCTTACGCTTGGGTTCATTCAGCACACTGGAAATATCCAGCAATTTCACAAACCAGGTCGGCGGGTCTTCCCCCTCATGCTCCTCGCGCGTAGAGCGGTTAGACTCACGCAAATGACCGCTGGGATCAAAAAAGTCCACTTTCAAATGCCGGATATTGGTCAGCTCATCCAGGCGAAAAATATTGATCGCCCCTTTTTCGTCGCGGTTAAGCCAGCCAAAATCAGTCATATAGTGCGCGATTTCAGCATCCAGCAAATGAATCACCAGATTGGTGGTGGACTCTACTTCGGCCAGTACATCTTCGCGTGCATTTTTAACTACTGAAACTGCCCAGGTCAGCAACAACCCGATCAGCAACAGGGTAATAGTCAGGTTGAGTTTGAACTGTAAACTGAAGGATTTCATCATGCTCAAAGGATTGTAAGGTGAATTCACTAAAAACTTTCGGGAATTTCTCCCTACTCATAGCTACAGAAAAAAATTGTTAGCACATGATCAGTTGCCGATTGTAACGTCTCATGCACGCTTAGTGGGAGTCTCCTGACAAGATTGAAATCTCCAATGTGGCCATATTAAGATGACCAACACCAACTTTATGCAGGAAGACTTGCGATGACGCAGTTTAATATTGCCGAGGCCAAAGCCAACTTCTCCAGCCTGGTTAAAAAAGCCATGCAGGGCGAAGAAATCATCATTGCGAAAGATAACAAACCCTTGCTAAGGCTATCCCCGATTTTGCCGGACAAACCAAAAACACCACGGCCGGGGACCGGCAAGCACCAAATTCTCTATCTCGCCGATGATTTTGATGCCACGCCTGCAGGTTTTGAGGAATACATCTAATGCGCCTGTGATTAGATACGCATGTATTTTTGTGGTGGGTGAGTGACAACCCAAAGTTAAGTAAAGTGGCCAGAGAGTTTATTTATGACACCGAAAACATCAAATACGTCAGCGCCGCTACGGCATGGGAGTTAGCCATTAAAGCCGGGTTAGGAAAAATCAAACTCGGCCAAGCAGTCTCAGACTTCTTTGCCACTTACACCGCAGACAATGGCTTTGAAGTATTACCCATTCTGATTGATCATCTCTATCTGACCGAAACACTGCCAACTTGCCATAAAGACCCATTTGACCGGCTGCTTGTCGCTCAAGTCAAAGTAGAAGGTCTGCAACTGATCTCGGCAGACTCCGTTTTTGATGGATATGGCATTAAAAGGCATTGGTGACTCTGATGCATTTCTTGCATAACGCATCAAAGTAACTGGCTCGCTGTACAAGCAGATTAATGGATCACTACACCCCACGGTAAATTACCCACCGCAATATCCTTCAGTTTGGTATTGGTCTCGGTATCAATCATCGAGACATTATTACTGCGGCCATTGGCGACATACAGTTTTTTGCCATCCGGCGTCAGCGCCATATTCCATGGCCGCTGGCCAACCGCTACCGTGGCGATCACTTCGCGGCTGGCGCTATTGATCACACTCACATTATGGTCACCGCCATTGCTGACGTAGATGCGGCTACCATCGGCATTGACCTTGACGCCATTGGAGCGTAAGCCGACCTTGATATTGGCCTGCACTTTCCAGTCTGTGGTAGACACGATCTCCAGCAGGCTGGCGGCTTCATTGGCCACATACGCCCACTGACCATCCGGGCTGAAACCAACTCCGCGCGGGTGTTTGGTGGCGGCGATCAGGTGTTCGGACTTGAGTGATTTGAGATTGATCACATCGACATCATTACTTTCTTCATTGCTCGCCAGCAGCCATTGCTGGTCCGGCGAAAACACGCAATGTTCGGGGTTTTTGCCCTGGGTGGCTATGGTGTGTTTGACCTTGTTGGTCTGCAAATCGACCAGGGCGACGGCATTTTCCTCTTCCAGGCAGGCGGCGAGCAGTTTGCCATCCGGTGAAATGTCTATGCCTTCAGGTTCATCGCCCACCTTGATCAGGGCGGTTTGCTTGTTTTTTTGCGTATCGACTACAGCCACCGCATTTTTATCGCGCACCACCACATACAGTTTCTGATTGCTGGGATGCATGGCCGCCGCCTGGACTTTTTTACCCAGTTTGCCTTTGGCTGGCAACAGCTTGACCACCACATCCGTCTGCGTATCAATGACAGTCACGGTGCCATCTTTTTCATTCGGCACATAGGCAAATGGCTGGGAAAATACCGGTAAACAGAAGCAGGCGAATACACTGGCGATCAAGCTGTGTTGTAGTTTTTTTTGCATAGAGCATCCTTAAAAAAAATCGGCCGGTTGCTGCAACAACCGGCCTGAACATGGAGATATACTTTATGCAAATCAATCAAATTCAGAATTTAAATTGATAGTTGCATCTTATGCGTTCAGGTTTTTAACCAATAGCGGCATGCTTCCCGATTTATCTGGGAATAATTCCCGACGCTACGCTTGCTTGTAATGCTTTCGCCTTGCCGGCTGCTGCAGCCACTGAAGTCTTTTGTGTCCAGACAAACTAGGGAACGCTGCCTATAAACTGGCCAAAAGCGCGTGGCTGTGAGCCAACCTCTATCGATGGCTTTAACGTCAGGCGTTGACCATCGATCACCGCCAGCACATTGTCCATCCAGCTTGCCACCAGCACTTGTTGCCGCGCTGCATCGTAGGCGATGCCCTCTGGCGTGCCCGGCACGCGTATCTTGCGTATCACCTTGTGGCTGGCCAGGTCTATCACTGTTACGCTATCTTCACCGGTATTAGTGACATATAAATACTGTCCCTTACTGTCTGTCGTCGCGCAATAAGGATGCTCGCCGACTGCCAATGTGCTCACCACCTTGTGAGTCGCCGTGTCTATGACACTGATGGCATTTGAATACACATTCACTACAAATAATTGCTTACCATCCGGGCTTAAACTCAGGCCGAAAGGATGCTGCCCGACTTTGACTCTTTGCACTTCCTGGCGTGTACGGGTATCGATCACACTGACATCATTGCTGTCCCGGTTGGCTACATACAAGGTGGCATCATCCTGCGCCAGTTGCATACCGCCGGGCGCGCGGCCAACCTGTATTTGCGCCAGCACCTGCCCACTTTTTGCGGCCACGACCAGCAAATGATCGTGATACCAGTCCGCGACATAAATCTGCTCGCCTGTTTTGCTCACCGTGAGCCCTACTGGCGCAATCGGCAAAGCGATGCTGTGGCTGATCTGCTGGCGCTGCATATCGATCACAGAAAGCGAATGCCCTTCCACATTGCTCACATACACGAGCTGATTGCGGTTATCCACGGCAACCCCCACCGGAGCCTTGCCCACTGCGATGGTATTCACCACTTTCAGTTGCTGAAGATCGACGACAGAGACTGTGTGCGCACCCTGGTTGGTGATATAAGCGTAATCTGCAGCTTTGCCGCACAGCGGCATGCACAAGACCAGCACGCACAACAACAAGGCTTTCAATGTCTGCGCCACAGGCTGCTCTAATCGTGGTTGTATCAGCAAATGGTAGGCTTTTGTTTAAACAGGGGCTTGAGAGGGCGTCCTGCAATGGACAGGGAATTTTTCACACTTGATACGGGAATGATCAGCACCTTGAGAGAAGAACAGGTTGTGCAACAAACCCTAATTCTCAGCCATGATTTTCAACGATAGCTTTCTGCTCAAAATGCGCTGAGAAAGCTGTCATATCGAACGCCTGCCACATTTGCACATGATGGGTGAGTTCATGCGCATGCATGGCACCGCTGGCCATATCAATGACGATACGCTCACGCACCACCATCAGCGCGGGCACTTGCGTGACCTGGAAATTGCCCGCCAGGTCAGTCGCCGTATCTATATCTACCGTGGCAAACATTAACTCTGGGTGCTGGGCGGCTACCTCGGCGTACACTTTGGCGAACGGCTGGCAGGGTGCACACCAGCTGGCACTGAACAAGACCAGCAGGAATTCATGCTCAGTGACACAGTGGTTGAACTGCGCCTGGCTGTCTATGCGCAGCAGGGTGGCGGGTATGGTTGCTGTGGTCATGGTGTTTCCTTTGGTTGTATAGAGACGCCCGAAGTCGGTTTTATAGTAGCGCCCGCCACCGGCAGGCGTTTGCTGGCACCCAGCGTCCAGTGCTGCGGGCCTGCCAGGCTTTGCGAGCAACCCAGCTCCTGCTCTGGTGTTTCAGCGGTCAGCACATGTCTAGTATGGTCAGCGGTTTGTACCTGCATAAACCATCTGTCTACCCATACTTCGACTTGCCAAACCTCTACCGCTGCTTGCGCCGAGTTCAAAGCAGCTTCGGTCAGCCTGACTAAGATCAGCTGGCCGCCATGTGCCAGGCACAGGGAATCATCGGTTTCCACCAGCGTGACCAAACTTTCGGCCTGAGTGACTGGACTTTCGACCAGCGTGACTGGGGCTTCTTCTGCAGCCGCATAGCCACCCTGACAGGCTGCCATGGCCATGAGCGTCAGCAAGCATTTTCTGAATAGATTCACGTCCATGGTTGATCCCGCCGACTTAAACACATATCAGGTTAGGCACATGCTAAATCAGGCACACACCGAAATGCCCAGGGTTTTGAACACCGGCCGCATGGCGACGCAGACTTTCTTGCGCCAGCCGCTGTTGCCAGCGGCAGCGGCGTTCTGGCGTCCGTCTTTCAAGCCTTGCAGGCCTTCTTTGACAAAAGTATCCACTGCACTTTTGGCGGATTCATCATCCTGGCCAGCCGGTGGCTCATTGCCGGTAAACGCGCGGTAGTAGCGGGCGGTCCAGCTCACTTTGGCATTGCCACCATCGGCGCTGACCTTGATCTTGCCATTCAGCGAACTGACAGGCAGCGCTTCCAGGTCTATATCGCCAGACAGCCGGTAAGACACCGTCATCTCGGCGGCCGACACTTCGTCTATCTCTTGCAGCAGCTGCTTGCCATTTTTAAGGGTGATTTTTTGCTGTTTCTCGTTCACAGCGACGCAGGCGCTGACTTGCGGGTGCCACTGCGCCAGGCCGCAAGGGGCGCTGACCCGTTTCCACACCGCGTCTGCCGCGGCATTCACCTGCACAGCTTCATCGGTTTTCTGCGGTGTAGGGCCATGCGCCCAGGCATTTGCACTTATCAACCCTACCAGTAATAAAGACCACTTCATTGTTGCTCCTTGTCAAAAAAACTAAACGTGTTGCTTACTCGAAATCTTTTGCTGGCGCACTGCCTGAGCGCTAACAGACTTGCGGACAGCAGACCAGCGTCGCGCCAGCCACTGCAGGCTGCTGCTCCCTGCAAAGCTCAGCAGCAGGTACAGCAACCAGCAGGCGATAACCGGCAGCGCCAGCCACGGCCTGAGGTCGGTATCGGCCCAGCGCCAGGCGGTCATGCCCAGGCCGGTCGCCCAGCCACTGCTTTGCCCGGCCTGTTCCAGGCGCACATAGTTAAGGCCAGTGCTGTCAGCAAGCCGCTGCAGGTTCTGTTCATCCAGCGCCGACAGGTGCGCATTACTCAGCAGATCGCTACTGGGGCCGTGACCGGCATTGCGGTCATGCTGGCCTTGTTCCATCGCCAGCACCGACAACGTTTCGGCCATGCCGAAGTTGCCGTAGCGCTGCACCTCCTCTTGTTCCCAGTAGCCGGAAACCGCATTTTTTTCGTCCAGTTTGGGGATCTTGCTCGCCACCGGTTTACCCATGCCTACCAGGTAGCCCTGCACGTCGCCTGGCTTGCCGGCATAGCTGGGCATGTATCTGGGGTTGGCAGGCGGCGCTTGCTGGCCATCGCTGAAAAACATGACGCGTAACTGCTCGCCTAACTTAGGTGCCTGTTCCAGTGCGTGGTACACACCATGCGCGATAAACGAATCCGCCGCCCAGGCCATGCGCCAATCCATGCTGGCCACGGTCTGGTCCAGCGCAGCAAAATGGGCACACACTTCTACCGGCTCTACCACATTCACCACATTGCGCTCGGTGAACATGCCCAGCGCCACCCGTGAACCGCAAGGCAAAGCCGACAAGGTTTTGCGTATGCTCTGTTTAGCCATCTGCAAACGGCTGATGCTTTTGCCAGCCAGCTGGTAATCAGTCACATTCATGCTCTGCGTGATATCGAGCACGAAATACCAGTCATAGACGCGATTGGGTAACATCAGGTGTGGCCTGAACAGGATGATGCTGAGTAACACCAGGGCCGCCAGCAGGCACAATTTGCGCCACACCTGCAGCCTGGAAGTTTCGCCACCCGCCAGACGCTTGAACACTGCCAGACCTGCCCGGTAAAAACGCAACCACATCAGGGCATACCCCTGGGGTTTCCCGGCATGGCTGGCCAGCCGCTGGGTTCCTGTTCGGCTTTGATCTGCTCGTCTTCATATTGCTGCGGGCCGGACATGCCATGCGTGGTCGGCGCCAGGCGCAATGCCAAGTGGTAGTTGTATTTCACCTCGGACCAGTCCGGCTCTACGCGCAAGGCTTTCTGATAGCTTTCCTTGGCTAGGGCCACTAGCGGGCCCGCTTCGTCCCAGGCAGGCAGGCCACGTTGTTCCAGCAAGCGTATGGCCGTGCGCAGGTAGATATTGCCCGAATTGAAATAGGCCTGTTGGCGTAAGGCGTCGCCTTCAGGCAGCTTGCTGATCAGTGCGGCATAGGCCGACAATGCCTGCTCGGGCTTGACCTGGTTGTCATAAAACACCGCATTGGCAAACAAGGCCTGCGGGGTCTGGTTGGCACCCATCAGCGTATTTTCTATCAATACATGTGGCTGCAAACTGCTTCTGTAAACCTCGGCCTGATACATAGCGATGGCTTGCCTGACTAGCATCACCAGCGCGATCAAACTCAATAACCCTGCCCACAGCACGCCACGCCGCAGCCACCCTGCCAGTTTTATATTCATGCCTGCCACCGTTTCAATTCCAATGCATACAAAGCTATCAAGCACACCACCGCCAGCCACGCCAGACCATAGGCGTACTGGCTCAGATCCTGCCGCGACACCGGTTCCAGGTAGCGGGTCGGTTTATTTTTCAGGGTGGAAATATCGCGCACTGCCGCCATCACCGCTTGTGGGTTTTCAGCCTCATACACGCGGTAAGGCACATTCAGGGTCTGGAAGTATTCATGCAGCGCGTATTCCGGATAGGCATCGATATTCTCGCCTTCTGCCAGGGTTTGCTTAAGGCTGACACCGCTCTCCGAGCGCAGGTAGATCCAGTACAGCGAGGCTTTCTGGCGCATGAACATGGCGCGCAGCATATCCTGCGTTTTGCCATCCAGGTGCGCACCGCCGTCAGACACCAGCACCATGGCGCGCGCGCCGGTCACAGGCTGGTCAGCAAAGTAATCCAGTGCCATGCCCAGGCCGCGTGCCACCGCGGTAAAGCCCATGCCACCGGCTTCGGTAGCATCCAGCGCCGCCTGCACAAATGCCCTGTCATTACCCAGCGGCGCTGCCAGGATAGGCGAGGTACTGAAAGTGACCATGCCCATCAGGTCATCGTGCCCTTGTGCCACCAGCGTTTTCAGCACCTTGCGTGCGACTTCCATCTTGGGCACACGCGCTTGCGCATCGTCACTTTTCTTCGCAAACGGCTCGTTCATGCTGGCACTGCGGTCCAGCACTATCATCACATGCGCGCCGCGCCCTACTTTCTCCGCATATTGAGATTTCAGGTAAGGGCCGGTGAGCGCCAGGCTCAGGCTCAGGATAGCCACACTCAGGGCGATCTTCCACAGCCTGTCCAACCAGGCCGCCAGCGGGTCTGCCGGCAGGCCTTGCAATGCCGGGTGCGGAAAATCCATCTGCCCGCGCAATACCCAGGGCAACACCGCCAGTGGCAGCAGCAGCAATGGCCACAGATCCATCAGCCCCCAGTGCTCATTCCAGCCAGAAGCCAGCACTACGCTTTGCGCACTTTCCTGCCACATGTCAGGAGACCTCCACCTGGCTCAGGCGTTTGGCCAGCTGCTGCAAGTCATGCAGTGACAAAGACAACGGCTGACCGGCAAAAAAAGTCTGCTCAAGCTGCCGGTAAAAATCCAGCAACAGGTCGCGGTAAGGCGTGAGGGCTGGATGGCTGGCCAGCAGCCGCGGCAGGTTTTCAGCGGTGACGGTATAACCGGCAAACTGGTCCAGCGCACGGCTGATCAGCCGCATGGCTTGCCTGCGTGCCTGGTCGTGGTCGTGCCTGAAGCTGCGTATGGCGCGCCAGGCTTGCCTGAACGGCATACGTTTTTCCTGTGGCAATTGTATCCAGCCCAGATACCAGGCAAAGTAAACCAGGCCGGCAGCCAGCACAGAAAGCCAGCCCGCCAGCTGCCACAATTGCCTGTTTAACGGCCATTGCGGCAATGGCGCATCCGCATACAGCTTGACGTGCTCGGCATCGATACGTGCCGGCAGCAGGCTGGAAACAATGACCTTGTCCGCCGGCACATCCAGCGTCAGACGCTGCTGCTCGCGTTTGAATTGCAGGTGCAGGTTCTTGAGTGGCAGGGTCTTGACCGTGTCGCCGGCAACGAATATCTGCCAGGCTATCACTAGCTGTATCAGGCGCTCGTTTTTGCTGTCAGTATGCGTCCAGTGCGCTTCTCTCAGTTCTATGGCTTCATTCTGCGCCGGCGCCGGCAAGCTGGACGCATCCAGTTCAAAACCGGGCGGTACATGCACGCTGATATGTTGCCGCGCGATACTGCCCAGGGTGTAATCGGTTTCGCGGGTATAGCTTTCAGCGCGCGGCTGTATAGCGCTGGCAGCCACCGATACCTGCATGCCCGCCAGCCACAGCAGGCTGCAAACCAGTAGGAATTTGTGTTTTTGTTTTTGCCTATACATGGCATGCGAGCCCATAGTCATGACATGCTCTCCATCAGATGACGACTCACTTCTTCGGCACGCCAGCCCGGGTTTAACCACAATGGTGAACGCGTACCCGCTTTTAAAAACCGTGCATTGAGTGCCTGTTTTTGCTGTTGGTCATGCTGGTCTATCTGCTGATGCAGGCCGCGCCGCAACATCCAGCTGCGCTGTTCGCCGCTTTCCATATCGCGCAGGCGTGCCCAGCCAAAGCCGGGCAAGCCCGCCGTCGCGGTACGGTCGCGCAGCACCACCGGCACCACATCATGATGCTGCCCGGCTTGCAGGGTCTGTTGCAGCAAGGCTTCAGGCCAGTAGAAATCAGATAGCAGCAACACCAGCGCGCGCTGCGACCCCAGCGACGACATGGTTTCCGGTATGGCCTTGGCACTGCGGCCATACTCGCTAGCCGTGGTTGCAGCCTGTTGCCAGTAGGCGGTGAGCTGTAGGGCCACTGCCTGTGCCGTCCCTGGCTGAAAACTGGGCAACAACTGCAAGGCCGCTTGTTCATGATCGTCTGCGCCACGCATGGCGAAGGCATCACCCTGGCGGTTGGCAGACCAGGCCAGCGAGGCAACAAACTCGGTCACCTGCTGGCGCATATTGGCTTCGCCGGCGAAGAACATGGAGCTGGAGACATCGATGATGGCATAGACGCGCACCGCGGCTCTTTCCAGGTATGTGCGCACCAGCCACTGCCTGGGCACGGTGCGCACACTGGCGCGTATATCTATGCGTTTCGGGTCCGGGCACGCCAGCAGTGGGACAAAACCGGCAAAATCACTGCCATTGCCGTGGTGGCCGGTCAGGGTAGCCCCGGCGTGATAGGTCCTGGAACGCCAGTTGATATTGTAAAAAAACTGGCGCGGCTCAAAACCGGCGTGCAGCTGCGATGAAGCCGCAGTCATCTCGGGTGTAAATGAAGTAGGTGCTGACAGGATAGCCATAAAAGTAAACGCAGACTGCCGCCAGGCTTAAGGCGCAGACACCTTATCCAGGACCGCCTGCAACAACAGCGGCGCCAGTCGCGCGTGCTGCAAGGCATAGGCACCGTTGAAAAACACTCTATGGGTCATGACATATGGCCACACGGCACGGATATCATCCGGGGTTAAATAATCGCGGCCTTCTATCCAGGCACGCGTGCGCGCACTGCGCATCAGCATGGCGGTGCCCCTGGGGCTGGCACCGCCAGCCAGCAAGCGTGACATATCCACATCTGGCAACTGGATTCCGGCTGCCAGCGGATCTTTCAGCGCCCGCCACAGATCGACCGCATATTCCTGCAGGGCGATCTCAGCCCGCACTGAAGCCTGTATGGTGGTGGCCACCAGGTTCAACTGACTGTAAGGGGTAAGGCCGGCGGGCAAGGTCTCTATCAACAGATCCACATCATAAAAACGCGTGTCGAACATCAATGCCCGCTGCAGCTCACGCGCATCCGGTGCGTGCACGGGGATCTCCATCAGGAAACGATCACGCGCGGCAGCCGGTATCTCAAACGTTTCTTCCCTTTCCAGGCGGTTCCTGTCAGCAAACACGGTCAGGTGCGGAAAATGGTATTCACGGTTAAAGGCGTTGACAGAGCGTTCAGCCATCAGGCGCAGGAACAAGGCATGCGCCTGCGGGCGGGCACGGTTGATCTCGTTAAAGAAAAATACTGCCAGCGCCTCGTCATGCTGCAGCAGCGGGCCGGGTTTGACGGCGGCCTGGCCCTGCTCATTGATATAGGCATGGTAAAGAAAATCGCTGGGCATCAGGTCTATGGCACCCTCAATACGTTGATAGCCACCGCCCAGCAGTTGCGCCGCCGCGCGTAACAGCGTTGTTTTGCCTACGCCTACATCGCCTTCGAGCAAGACATGGCCGCGTGAAAAAATGGCGATGGTCAGGGCACGCGTCTGCTCAGCCATGCCGACCACGACGCTGTTGAGTGCCTGTTCAAAAGCCAGCGCACGTTCACGCCAGGCGGCTAATTCGATTTTATTTTCCATACACTATCCATGATTCAGGATGAAACAGACCACTGCCGACTAGCTGCAATCGACACCGGTCTGCCACATACCAGGGAGGTTGAAACTGGGCACAACAAGGTGACCAGTCTGGAAAACACTGAACAATTGGCTATACGTGCAAACTGCAAGCTGGCGCGGCACTTGAAACCCTGGTCTGTTCGACCGGCAGGTTTCGGCGTCCCGTGCGCCTGGCACTTTGCCCCTTCACGCAACCATTCAGCGCTCTCTTTTGGGGGGAATTAAGATTACTTCACGTCAAACACGAAATTGCCGTTGGACTTTGCATTAGCAATACGTTTTGCATTGCGTGCATCCATCGCTTTGATGGATTCCTCTTGCTTGTTGAGTTCTACCGGATCATGTTTAGGGTCATATTTTGAACCCGCAATTTTTTCCGGATAGCCGGGTTTGGCTTCC
This sequence comes from Methylophilus luteus, assembly GCF_042676265.1. NCBI lineage: Bacteria > Pseudomonadati > Pseudomonadota > Betaproteobacteria > Nitrosomonadales > Methylophilaceae > Methylophilus > Methylophilus luteus. The sequence continues at coordinate 58,827 of NZ_JBHTKB010000001.1, read as the reverse complement.
CAGCAGTTACCTGGCTCTTTACAACTTTGACCGTCGTAAGCCAGCGCCTGATTTGACACTGCAAACACTCCGGCCACTGCCAGTAATGTCAATACGTGTTTCATCACTTTCTCCTTAATCACAAATTAGCTGGTGTATTGTTTTTCAATTAACAGACCGCCCACCAGCCAGACGATCCGATAATGGGTTTAACCGTGTGGTGCTGCGCCGCCGTTCTTGACGTTTTCTTCGGCCTGATGGCGTATCCAGGCGATCACATGCAATATTTCATCGACGGTCATACGACCCTGTTGCGGCCCCATCATGCCGGCAGCACCGCCATAAATGGTCTCAAAGATGCCTTTATCGGTCTCATTCTTGGGGTAGGTCCAGTAATCGTCAGCCAGTGCCGGCCCTAACTTGCCCTCAGCCAGGTGGCCGTGGCAGCCAGAACACGCAGTAGAAAAAATGGTGTAGCCTTTTTTCACTTCTTCTTCGTTGCCGCTATACGGGTTCTCACCGGTGGCCAGAAAGTGCTTGGCTTCTGCGGTGAATGTCTCGCCTTCCATAGGTGACATATCCAGCACATCACCAGACAGTGTGCCGCGGAACTCGATGGCCGGCCCGTCCTTGAGCGCCGCTTTGGCTGGCGCGCTCTTGCTGGTACTGCTTGCTTGCGCAGCCGTGTCATCCTTGGCACAAGCCACGGTAAAGAAGGTCGCCATGACCAGGCCGGAGATACCGAACGCCATCGCCAGCTGTTGTTTCACACGACGCAACGGCAGTGGCTGCGACTGAGATTGTTGAGATTCTTTCAATTCAAACTCCAAAAACTAATTAATCAGGATTGTGATTCAGTGCAGGGCCAGCAGAGGAATACCTTCATCCTTGAGGATGGCGGTGATTTCAGCCCCATGTTTATCGATGACGCCATTCAGCGCTTCAACCAGCTCGGGGCGTGTTTTGCTGACACCCATCACCACGTTGTAATGCATGGGGATCTTTTCGCCATTGGTCTTTTTGGCGTTGTCTTCCACATTCACCATCTTCAATGGCACTTCCGAGGCACGCACATAACGTGCGGCTTCAGGTGCCCACAGCATGGCCATATGCAGGTGCTTGCTTGATACATCATTCACCAGACGTGACGGCTCTACATGCACATAGCGGTTACGTGTGGACTGGAAATTCTGGATCTCGGTGAAGTAATCAAACATGTCGTCAAAGCGATTGATCTGCAGCAACATGTTTTTACCCGGGCTATCCGGCATCACACCGATACGGAAATTCTTTTCCTTGAGGTAGGGATGGTCCCAGGAGGTGACATCGATCTCGCGGTCGACACGGGTCACGAACACATAGGATGAACGGTAATAGGGTTTGGTGACCAGCACACGCGGGTCGTTGGGGTCAGTGCCCAGCAGCACATCACATTTGCCCTCTTGCATGTCCTTTTGCAGGGTTAACGGGTTGGTCCACCAGAAATAATTGACCGGCACATTCAGTGATTTGCCAATGACAGCAGCGATCTTGTTTTCAAAGCCTTCTTTTTTGTCATTGGAGAAAGGTAATTCGGATTTACCGGCACAGATATTCAGTGCATCGGCAGCAAGTGCGGGCAAAGCCAGCACACTCAGGGTCAGGGTCAAACATACGTCCAGGCAGCGGCGACTATTTCTTTTAACTTCAGCAAACATTGGTTTTCTTCTCCATTAGAGAGAACAGGATGGCCGGGCATCCTTGCGTCAGACGGCCATCCTGCACACTACAGCTACAGGTTTACTGTGATCACTTACAGACTAAACACCATCAGGCCACCGCCCATTTGTGTGTGGTTCTGCAGTTCTTTGAACGCACCAACCGCACCCAAACCAGCGCTAGGGTCTGTCAGGTCAAACACCAGACCAACACCTGGCCAGCCGCCTACACCGTACATGCTGCCCACGTACTGCTTACCCTTGAATGAGTAAGTCATAGGCGATCCGATACCACCGGAAGGCATCTTGAAGTTCCACAGCTCTTTACCGTCTTTGTTATCCAACGCTTTCAGGTAACCATCCAGAGTTGCGTACCAGACCAGGCCACCTTTGGTGTACAAAGTACCGCCCCAGGCTGCGAATTTCTCCCACTTGGTCCATTTCGCCTTACCTGTAGTCAGGTCAAAAGCACGGATCTGACCCATTTCTTTCTTGGTCGGGCCGTTAGGTCCTGGGTACATCGCCAGTGTTGCACCAACGAAGAACTGACCTGCACGGTATGGCAGCATGAACGGCTCCCAATCCATACAAATATGGTTCAGACCTGCGTACAGGGTGCGGCTTTCAGGGTCGTAAGAGTCAACACCCTGGTTGTGGAAGCCCATCGCTGATGGACAAATATTGGTGCCTTTGTGGTCCATACGCGTGGCAAACTCAGGGTCACGCACTGGCGTACCGGTTTTCAGGTCCACTTTTTTGAACACGTTGACAGCCGGGTCGACTTTTTCAGCGACGATCAGGTTGCCGTTCTCGCGGTTCAAGGTGTAGAGGATACCGTTACGGTCAATGTGGCTCAGCAATGGTGTCACTTTGCCGTTGACTGGCTGGTCGGTCAGCACCATTTGGTTCACACCAGCAAAGTCCCACTCATCGTGAGGCGTTTTCTGGTAGCCCCATTTCGCCATACCGGTGTCCAGATCGCGACCCCAGATAGTCATGGTCCACTTGTTGTCGCCAGGACGCATGGTTTCGTTCCATGGTGCCGGGTTGCCAGAACCGTAGTAGAACAGGTTCAATTTAGGGTCATAAGCGTACCAGCCCCAGTTTGTACCGCCACCGATCTTCCAGGCATCGCCTTCCCAGGTTTTGGTACCCAGGCCGAATTGACCATAGTGTGGATTGTCTTTGTTGAAATCTTTAGCCAGACGCACGGAATCATCAGAACCGGTTGCGAAAGCACGCCATTTCAACTCACCTGTTTTCAGGTCAAAGGCATTCACCGCACCACGCACACCCAGCTCGGCACCTGAACAACCCATAAGGATGGTGTCTTTAGCCACGAAAGGGGCTTGGGTCAGGGTAGAACCCACTTTTGGATCACAGACTTCCACTTCCCAGTTGGTTTTACCGGTTTTGGCATCCAGCGCCAGCAAATGACCATTGGCCTGTTTCTTGATGATCTGGCCTGCACCGTATGCCAGACCGCGGTCAACCACGTCACAGCACATCACGGCTTTGGTAGAAGCATCTTGCTTAGGTTTGTGCTGCCAGACGATCTTGCCCGGATCATTCAGGTTGAGGGCGTAAGTATTGTTTGGGAAAGCAGAGTGGATGTACATCATGTCGCCGATGACCAATGGCGCACCTTCGTGACCATTCAATACACCGGTGGAGAATGACCACGCCGCTTTTACATTTTTTACGTTGGATTTATTGATTTGAGCCAATGGGCTGTTGTGCTGGCTATAATAGCCACCGGTTGCGATCGGCCATGCGCCAGGTGTGTTTACCTGCTTGTCCAGATCTGCATCGGCCATAGCCAGGCCAGAAAAGCCTGCAAACAAGCCTCCGACCAAAGCGCCAAGAATGGCACCAGATGATGTTACTTTCATACTATCTCCTAATCTCTCAAGAATGAGTTTCACGTGGTGTTGCGACACCCCCCCCGAATGCCGCACTGCACGACCTGAATTATTAATAATTTGTAACAAAGGCAATAGATGAATGATTCCCTATCATTGCTTCAACAATTCATTGCTGAAGACCGGCCATATACGGGAATTTTTCACGGGGCAGTTGAGCTGGATGTGGTCTATAGTGGCGCTACGTTAAGTGCCACTAGTATTGGTCGCGCTCATTAAGTGCCACTGAATTAAAGTCGCACTGAATTAACCGGGTCGGCGATGCCTGACCCTTCTTAAGTTTCCTGAAGCATTTTGTCACTCATGCATCCTTACTAACTGGTCTACCCTGTGATTGCTGTTATTCAAAAATTTGGCAAATTAGGCCGCTCTGCCCAGGACACGCTCATTGTGATGACGGGCGTGGCGCTTACGTTTGCGCTTTCATCCGAGTTTGATTTGGCCGAGCATGTCACTGCCTGGCTACTGACTTATGAATATGCACAGCTGGATGAAGTCCCGCTCACCTTGTTTGTGTTTGTCTTGTTCAGCGCCTGGTTCAGCCAGCGCCGCATCCGTGAGATCCATGCCGAGATAGCGCGCCGCCAGTTGACCGAAGCCCAGTTACTGAGTAGCCAGCAGCTTTATAAGACCCTGTTTGATGGCGACCTGACCGGCAACGTGGTACTGGATACCAATGGCAATATCGGTATGCATAACCGCGCCTTTGACCGTATCTGCCGCCCGCACAACAGTGAGCGCAATGCCAGAAAACTGTTTGATTTCGACTGGCCTGAGTTTGTGACACAACTGCAACACCAGCAGGAAATCAATTTCAATAAGCTGCACATCTGCAGGCCTGACGGTTTGCCGTGCTATGTAGGCGCCAGGTTTGTTTATGTGCCGGCAGAAAAAGACAACAGCGCGCAGATACATGGTTACCTGGTCGATATGACTGAACAATGCCTGGTGGAGCTGGACCTGGAGCGCACCTTGAAAGAAAACCGCGTACTGGCCCGCCATGCCATGCAGGTACAAGAGCAGGAACGTAAATATATCGCCAGCGAGATCCACGACGAAACTGGCCAGTATCTGACCGCGATACGCATGGACGCACTGGCCCTGCAAAAAAGCACGCCGGCCCAGGCCAATGTCATCGCGGTCAGGATCGCTTCCAATACCCAACATGTACAGCAATCCATACGCGTACTGATCAAACATTTGCGGCCACCCGCGCTTGACTCGCTGGGGCTGATAGGCGCAGTAGAAAGACTGGTCAACGACTGGCAAAAACTCAACCCTAAAGTGGAGTGCCATCTGCAACTGGATACCAGTGACCTTGTGTTGCATGAAGATATCAACATTGTGGCGTTTCGCGTGGTGCAAGAGGCCTTGACCAATATCACGCGTCACGCCCAAGCCAGCGAGATCTGGGTGGATATCCACATCGTCAGCAGACAGGGTGCCTCCTGGCTGCAAATCGAGATTCGTGACAATGGCCTGGGCATGGATACCACGCAATCCACCGAAGGCGTCGGCCTGGTCGGCATGCGTGAACGCATAGAGTCGCAGCAGGGCAGCTTCAAGCTGATGAGCGGTTTGCATGCGGGCACCATGATCACCGGACTGATCCCCTTAGCGCAGGTGCAGCGAAAAAAGCTGCCTCAGGCATCCCCTACACCCACAGCATCAGGAGTAAATGATTATGCAACATCGTAAATGGTTAGCCTTGATGGCACTGGCTTTGCCGCTATCTTTGCCAGCCAAAGAACTCAACACCGAAGAACGCCCTTTTCTCGATGCCTACAGCGGCAAATCGCGCAGCTATGTAGAGGAGAATCTGGGTAAACCGCTAAAAAAGGAAAGCGCGGTCAAACCGCATAATGCCGACCAGATCCTGCAGGAAAAAGGTCAGGCGGTGGCAGGCAATGGCGACAACGTGGAGATGTGGTATTACCGCGGCAAGATCCAGTACGCGCCTAACAAGTATTTCAACACCGCCGAGCTGACATTTGCCAATGACAAATGTGTGAATATCACGTTTGCCAACAAGAAGTAAGGGATAGCGATTTATGGCAAAAGTAATGATTGCTGACGACCACGCCATGCTCAGACAAGGTCTACGCACATTGCTGGAGCAGGCCAACCACCAGGTCACCACCGATGCCCTCAATGGTGAGGAAGCCTGTTTGCTGGTCGAAAAACACCACCCCGAGCTGTTGATCCTCGACCTGGATATGCCGGGCATAGGCGGGCTGGAGACCCTGAAACGTATTTTGCACCGCAAACCGCAAATGCGCGTACTGGTGTTCAGCATGCATGATGACTGTATCTATGCCACACGCGCCATCCAGGCCGGTGCGCGCGGTTATGTGACCAAAACCGAGCCGCCGGAAGTGGTGCTGGAAGCGGTGCAAAAAATACTGCGTGGCGGACGCTTTATCAACAATGAGCTGGCGCAGAACCTTTCCATGTACCACCTGGAAAGCCAGGAGAACCCTATCCAGAAACTGTCACCACGCGAGTTCGAGGTATTCCGCCGTATCGCGCAGGGCGAAGCTTTGGCGGCGATCGCCAAAGGCATGCATATAGGCTACAAGACCGTGGCCAATATCCAGACCAGCGTGCGGCAGAAACTGGGGGTGGAAACCACCGGCCAGCTGGTGCATATCGCCGTGCGCTTCGGCATCATCAAAGGGCTATAACGCCAGTTTTCCGCAAAGTCCAGCATGATCCTGATCCTTGCCCGCAAAGAACTACGCAGCCTGTTTGCCACGCCTATGGGCTGGCTGGTACTGGCTATTTTCCAAGCCATCGTCGGCACCTATTACAGTCTCAGTTTTAACCAGTATTTTGAGATCATGCAAAGCGCACAATGGCAGGTGCAGAGGATAGGCATCACGCAATTTATGGCCGAAGGGGTATTTGGCGTGGCCTCTATGCTGATGCTGTTCGTGGTGCCGCTGGTGAGCATGAAGCTGATCAGTGAAGAGCGCAAGAACCAGACCATGGCCCTGCTTATGAGCTCGCCCTTGTCGATGAGCGAACTGATACTGGGCAAGCTGCTCGGCATCGTCAGTTACCTCAGCCTGCTGATCGCCACCATGGTGGTGATGATAGTCATGCTGTTGCCTTGGGCTGAAATCGATATCCCTTACCTGCTCACCCACGCGCTGGGGTTATGGCTGTTAGTGGTCGCCAGTAGCGCGCTGGGCCTGTATGTCTCTTGCCTGACCGCCAACCCTATGCTGGCCGCATTCGGCAGCCTGGCTGCGCTAACTATCTTCTTGTTGCTGGACAAGTTTTTTGCCGACAACAACCAGCTGCTGTTCCACGACTTTTCACTGATGCAGCATTACCGCCAGTTCGCACTGGGCATGCTCAACAGTTACGACGTTTTATTCTTTGTGCTGTTCGCGGCGTTTTTTGTGCTGCTGTCCATACGCCGTTTACATGCAGACCGACTCTATGGCTGATACAAAATTTCGCAGATCATCCACAAACTGGCTGTCACTCGCGGCCGAGTTGTGGCAACACCGCTTGGTCGTGCCGGGGCTATTGCTGGTGACGCTGGCCCTAGGCGCATTGGCCTGGCACTTCAATATCATCACTGACCACACCAACAATCAGCGCAACACCTTATCGAACGCCAGTCTCAAGGTAGTACAATCACTGCCGGCACCGATAGAAGTGACCGCCTTTTGCAGTAACACGCCGTTTAAAGGCCGCTACTTCAGAAAATCGATTTTGTCACTGGTGCAACGTTACCAGCATGTACATCCTGAGCTGCATCTGCAGTTTATCGACCCATCCATTGCCCCCGCACTGGCCAGGGAACAGCAGATCAAAAAAGAAGGCGAAATGATCATACGCTATCGCGGCCAACAGCAACGCATGTACCTGCCTTACAGCGAAGAAGCCTTCACCAATGTGTTGCTGCAACTGCAGCATGGCGAGCGCGCACCCCTGCTGTTCGCCAGCGGCCAAGGCGAGCTTGCACTGGAAAGCAGCGCCAGCCATCTGGCACAAGCGCTACGTGGTGCAGGATTACAGGTGATGAGCAGTGATGATCTGCAACACTTTTCCAGCCCTGATAAAAAAGTGCCTACGCTGGTACTCGCCGGCGCGACGCAGCCCTATTCATCGCAGCAACAGCAAGCCATACAGACGCATATCAGCAAAGGGGGCAACCTGGTGTGGCTGACAGACGATGCGTCCAGCCAAAACCTGCAAGGGCTGGCCGCCAGCCTGGGGCTGAATATCAGCAAAGGCATGGTGATAGACCCGGCCAACCGTCAGTTCGATATCCCACTGCATGCGCTGAGTACCCAACGCTATTCCGGGCAAGGGCCTACTCAGGAGTTCTCCCTACGCACTTTTTTTGACCAGGCACATGCCATCATGCGTGACCGGCAGCCTGCAGACCCATGGCGCAGCATGCCGCTGGTGGGCGCCGCAGAACGTGGCTGGGTCAGTACTGCCTACCGCACTGAACAGCCGGAAAAACTGCCTGCTTTCAACGCGCAAACAGATAGACAGGGGCCAGCCACCATTGCGCTGGCGCTGGAAAAAACCCTGGCTACCGGTGAGCTGCAAAGGATAGTGGTGATAGCCAGCAATAGCTTTTTCAGCAATGCCCAGCAGCAAAGAGGCGGCAACCTGGCATTTAGCATGCAGACCCTGCAATGGGTGGTCAACAACCAGCCAACCATCACTTTACCGGTTGCTCCATTGCGCGATAGCGTCATACTGCTACCCTCACAACAAACCTGGTTGCTGCTGCTGTTCAACGGCTTCCAGTTTGGCTTGCCTGCCGTGTTGATGTTTGCCGGCTGGCTAAGATGGCGCAGGAAACATCAGCATTAGGCTGGTGCAGACACCTGCTTTAATCAATCACTAGTCTTGATCAAACCAGCGCTGACCAAACAAAAAGCCCCGGCATGCCGGGGCTTTGTTTATGACGCGATCAGCGCTTACAAACCTGACAGGCCTTTTTCTATGGCTTTATCATGTTTGCCGGACTCAGGCGCGGCCTCTACCGGTGCGGCTGGTGCAGCCGGCAGTGCAGGTGCCTCTGTTTTGGCTGCAGCCGGAGTGGCTGGTACTGCTGCTGGCTTGCTATCCAGGGTCAGCGTTGAGAAATCGCCAAAGAACTCGACTTTGGCTTCTTTGCGCAAAGCGGCTACTTCATTTTTGATCAGGGTCTGCTGGCCGGCGTTCACCAGGTATTGCTGGATCACCGGTTTGGCTTTATCCACTTCGACCGGCTGGCGGTCTACTTTGGCCAGGAACAGCAGCACCAGGGCATCCGGGCCTTTAACGATCAAGGTATCACCGGTTTTGAGCGTATTCAGTTTTTTCAGCAGGTCCAGCGGTAACTGTTCGGCGGCTTTTCTGCTGGCATTGGCGGTGAACACATAATTATTGTCTTTCAACCATTTGCCCAGTTCGTCGCCGCTCTTGGCCGCAGAAATACCGGCTTCGATCTCGCTGGCGTGCTGGTTGCCGTCTTTGACCATGAATTCCTGGATCACATAGACATTACGCTCGCTGAACAACTCAGGATGCGTGTCGTAGAATTTCTTGACGTCTTCACTGGATGGCGGCGTCTGCTTGGCAGCCACTTTCTGCATATAGGCTTGCGCTAACAGTTGTTGCCTGGTCGCTTCCAGCACCTGCAACACGTTAGGGTCGCGGTCCAGCTTGGCTTCCAGCGCTTTTTGCTTGAGCAATTCGACATCCACCATTTGTTGCAGGACTTTTTCAGAAGCAGGCTTTAACTGCGCCTGGTCTATCTTGCCCGCTTTGGAAAGTGCAAAGTTCAGCTGGTGCACCGTGATCTCATCACCATTGACTTTAGCCACCACTTGCGTGGAGCCTTTGGCGGAACCCTCGTGTTTGCTGCAACCTGCCATGACCAGCATCAGTGCCGGTACGATTAATGCGATTTTTTTCATCATCACCCTTTAATAAAATTCATCTAAATTGTGCTTATGTTTATAGCGCGCCAGCATTATGTTCTGATCGTCACCTGAGCTTTGGTATGCTCTATTGTTCACAATGTATGTTACCACACTCATTTACCAGTATTGCCACTGTCCGCCAAGCACCACCCATGCGCCGAGCACGGCATTAGTCACCATATGTGCCAGTACCGCGACCCACAGCACCTGGAAGCGGCGATACAGGCTGGCATAGACCAGCCCGGCCAGCAACCCGGCCAACCAGAGCTGATGCTCAACGGCAAATAATACGCTACTTACCGCCACCGCATAATAGCCCACTGAGGCCGGTGACACGGCCATGAATTCAGCCTGTTCCAGCCTGCGCAGCAGATAGGCGCGCCAGAACAGTTCTTCGATCACAGGCACCACCAGCGCAGAGCCAGTCCAGCGGCAAATCAGCCAGAACATATCCAGCGCATCGTGCAAAGGTAAAGCTTTGCTATCAGCGGCCACATAACCGCCCATCCATTGCGGATAAGGCAATATCCAGATGGCGAACACCAGCAGCCCGCTGACAATGGCGATCACGCCCTGGTAAGCAGTCGGTGCCTGCGACAACTCCACATAATCACGACGGTAATGGATCAGCAACGCCACTGCAGCCAGCGTGCGCAGCAGATAAGTAGCCTGGGTAGGTAGCTCTAGCCAGCTGAGCGCCGAAGCCAGCAAAGGCTCGCAAGCCAGCAACAGGATAAAGCCTATAAAAGGGAATATCCTGGCCCGCTCGTGCAGTGTGAACAGGGATCGCAGTTGAAAAGACATCAGGTCAGCCTATAGTTAAAATCACGCAAGCTCCCCCACCGCACTACCAGGTCAGGGGCTGACTATTGTATCAACTTTATTTTCAATCAGCTGGCTGCGTTTGCTTTGCAACAGGTTCTCAAGCTCTACGCGCTTGAGTTGAAAGAAAGGCTCTTCACGCATGGCTTTGCGGTAGGCACTCGCATCCGCATACAGGCCGACCAGGTCATTACCATAGGCATACAGGCGGCTGTTCTTCTCTTCGCACGACACCAGCTGCTGATGTGCAGCACTCACATTGCTGACCAGCTTTTTGCGCTGTGCATCATTGACTTGCAGATCTGCTTTGGCTGAGCGCAGTTGCTGCTCTGCGCTTTCGCGGGCTTGCGTCTGTTCTGCCAGTTGCGCCTGCAATTGCTGCACCTGGCTGCTTAATGCCGCCTTTTCACTGCCCAGCCTGCTCGCCTCAGCCTGCAGCTGCTGCGCGCGTTTCGCCTGGCCCTGCAGTCTGGCAGAATGCGCACGCTCTGCATTTTTGGCGTTGCTCAGGGCGTCGGCCATGCTTTTCTTTTCCTGTTCAAACTCGGTCTGCAGTGCAGTTTTTTCTGCTTCCATATCCTGCTTCATCTTCTGCATCAGGATAGCAGCGCGTTTCGCTGCCTTGTCCTGCTTTTCAGCCGCCTGCAGCGGTGCCTGCATGCCAAGCACAAACAGCCCTACCACCATAGATGAGATCAGTTTCATGCGTGCTCCTAGAATCTGCCATTCAGGTCGACAAAGAAGGTATCCACCGAGAACGGCAAGCCGGAGATCTCATCGGTGCTGATATACCTTGAGGATAACCAGGCATTTTTACCTATGCCATACTGGGCACCGATAAAGAAGCCTTTGGCATCTGTGCCACCCAGGTGGAAGTTAGAATCGGTGAAGCCATCCATGACCGCATCCGCTTCCAGTCGGCGATAGCCGCCGGACACTTGCCAGTCATGCAGTTTTTTGATGATTGGATGACCGACCAGCAGTGATACCTCGTAACCCTCGTTCTCTTCTTTATAAGTGTTCAGTGGCGTACCTGTACGGCGCGCGATCTCCTGTGCATCAAAGCCAATATTTTTCACATAGGCGCCATGCAAAATCACATGTACGGGGTCGAATACTGCCAGGTCCACTTCACCGGTGAAATTGATCAGCTGGAACTGTGAAGCCAGACCACAAGGGCCGCCTGTACTACACAGGTTGGCGTTCAAACGATCGACACTAAAAGTGTTGTTGCCTTTTTGGCGCCACAGCGGCACGGTGCCCGCATACCTGGTCGGATCCCCTAGCGGGTTGAGTTCACCCTCTACATTTTTAAAGTCATAGAAAGCCACGCCCAGTTTGACCTTGCTATTGTTGCTTGAAGTCCATTCCACACCACCCTGCGCGGCATATAACCATTTATCTTTTGCCTTGTTGGTATTAGAGCTTTCAATTTCTTCAATTGGATACGCACCCACATTGGAGAATAGCTTCCAGTTTTTGTTGATCACCGGGTTCGCACTCGCCACAAAACCGTCAAACGCCAGGTCTGGGTCCCAGATCAGGTCGGTACCAAAGATACGGTTGCTGGTGAAAAACGGATTGGCGAAACGGCCACCAGTCAGGGTCAGCCAGTCATAAGGTTTCGCTTCAAGAAAAGCCCTATCCAGGCCGAATACGAATTTACCCTGCGAAAAACCCTCAGTCTGGTTAGGCGTCACCGGGGTCTGCAACAAACCGGTCTGGAAACGGATGCCACCGGTCAGCCATTCATTGATATGCAGATTGGCACCGAACAGTGCGCGTATACGATGGCGTTCGCGGTCTTCGGTTGAGTTATTGACGTCCACATTACGCACGTCTGATGACGCTAGCAGGCCAGGGATAGCATTATTCTCGCTGAACATATCTTCCTGGTAGCGCAGGCGCAACTCGCCTGTCCATTCAATACGATCTATCCACTCCGGCACACCCAGGCGTTCACCCGCTTTGTAATTGAGCTTTTTCATGACTTCCTGCTCGATTTCGGCACGCATCTCGTTTTTGACATGCTCAGGCACATATTGCACCCGGATAGCCTTAGGCTGGCCTTCAGCCGGCTTTTCTGCAACTGCACCTTCTGGCGTAGCGACAGCCGCCGCTTCAGCTTCTTCTCTGGCTTTCTGTTTGGCCAGCTGCGCCTGTTTCAGCAAGGCGTCGGCTTTCTCTTTGGAAAGCACGCCTTCCTGCACCAGCAGCTCGATCAAGCTCATGGTGGTCGCCCGCACCTCTTCCAGTGACTCACGTTCACTGGCACTGGCGATATCGGTCTGCGAGCCGAATATGGCCGCCACCATCATTGGGATCACCCAGTTTCTTGCTTTCATTTTCATTATCTTTCCCTTGTTACCCTTATCTTGTACAACTGCCTGAGCACTGCATGGCGATGTCCGGGCTGACCCCGGCCGCACCCGGTCAGGACATATTTTGTGAAGTCACCCGTATCACCACTTTGCGTGGCATATCTTCAGGTGCTGATTCCCCTAGTGGTGCCACGTGCGCCAATGCCTTGCGTATCAGGGCATCGGTCTCCTTGTCACCGGTGGAATCTATGAGTTCTGCATGGTCTATATCGCCATGTGCATTCAAGAACACCCTGACTTCGACCTGATACTTGGTCTTGTTCAAACCAGTCTCGGCTGCCAGTGTTTTTTTAATCTGTGCATCCACCTTGCCGGTGAACCAGGCAAAGGCCGCCATATTCTTTTTGCCACCTATCCTGGGGCCGGTGGTGACATCGCCGCCTTTGTATTCATTGTTGACCGCCCCTGACTGGAACGGGCTGGGGCCATCACCAGCTGCACCTTCCATTTTCAGGCTCTCCGCAGGCGGCGCTTCTACTGGCTTGGGCTCAGGTTCTTTGGGCGCTTCCTTAGGTTGCTCTTTAGGCGTTTCCTTGGGCGGCTCTTTAGGCGGCGGTGGCGGAGGCGGCGGTGGTGTATCCGGCAGCAGCTTGACGGTGGTGATCTGCTTTTTATGCGGCTGGCCGCCAGAAAACAGTTTTTTCAAGCCGTAGCCGAGAGCGGCCAGCACCGCCACAACCAGCAAAACAATAGCCACACGCGTCAGCCACACACGTGCCGCAGAGGGTGCTGCTGGCTGGTCAACGGAATCTAGTTCATGCAATGCCATGGCTTAGGTCCCGATCTTGCCGGTGACCAGGCCGACATTTTCTATCTGCAGCCGGTTGACCAGGTCTATCACCGAGATCACCCCGGCATAAGGCGCCTGTGCCTGGCCCTTGATCATGATATTGACCTTGGGGTCCATGGCCTTGGCCTGGTTGAGCTGAGTTTCCAGCTCGGCCATGTTCACGCCGACGCCATTGATAGTCAGCGTGCCGCCCTGCTGCACCTGCACTATCTTGAGGTCGTGTTTCTCGGTGCTGGGTTTGTTGGAAGGCTTGGGCAGATTCATGGTCAGCCCCTGCACGCCTGCCGTGGTCATCAGGATAAAGATCACCAGCAGCACATACGCCAGGTCCAGCATGGGCGTGATGTTGATGGTGTCGTAGGGTTGTGCGTCGTTTTGAACTTGCATGCTTATTCCACGACCTTTTTGGTGACCAGGCCGACTTCAGTGATATCCAGCCGTTTGCAGATCTCCAGCACTTCGGAGATCTTTTCGTAATGCGCGGCGGCATCGCCTTTCAGCACCACCGGCAGCTCGGGATTATTGCCTTTGTATTCGGCCAGGCGTTGTTCCAGCTGTGCCATATCGACCGGAAAAGCATCGAGGTAGACACTGCCGTCACTGGTGACGGTGATTGCGCGCATTTGCGGCTTGGCCAGTGCGGCAGAGTTGACCGTATGCGGCATTTCTACTTTGACGCCCTGTACTGAAGCGGTGGTCATGATGATAAAAATCACCAGCAACACATACGCCAGGTCCAGCATGGGCGTAATGTTGATCTCATCATAAAGCTGGTTCTCTTCCTTGACGCCTTCTGACATCGCGCTGCCTTATTCCTTACCGTACAGTTCGGCAGTGCGGGTGATGAACTCATCGACAAAGATCTGCATGGCGATGGTGATGTTTTTGACACGGCTGGCCAGATAGTTGTAACCAAACAGGGCCGGGATAGCCACCGCCAGACCAGCGACCGTTGCCAGCAACGCAGCGGCGATACCAGGCGCAATGGCGTTGACGTTGACGTCCCCGGCGGCAGCAATGGCGGCAAAGGTGATCATCACACCGACCACCGTACCCAGCAGACCCAGGAAAGGGCCACCGGAGATGGCGATGGTCAGCAACACCATCAGGCTGTTCATACGCTGTGTTTCACGCACCTGGTCGGCATCAACAGCCGCCTTGATCGCATCGATAGAAGCACCGCTTAACTGCACCTTGCCGTCATGCTCCCGCTTTCTGATCTCGCGCAAACCAGCCTGGTACAAACCGTACAGGGTAGAGTTAGGGTAATTGCCGGCTTTATCCAGTGTCAGCAGATCTGCAGCTGAAGCTTTCTGAAAACGTTGCAGGAACAAAGCATTGTCTTTATCCGTGCGGCTGACCAGCACCGCCTTGCTGAACATGACCCAGACACTTATAAAGAACATCACCGCCAATATGCCTATCACCACTTTGGCGTCGACGGTCAGGCTGTCGATCAGGATGCCCATATAATTGGGTTCACCGCCCTCTTCCGCATCACTTTCACCGGCAGGCGTCACCACTACCAGCTTGGCATCCGCCCCTTGCGACTGCGCGACCAAGCCCAGCCAGGCAGCGCTACGTGCCGTAGCTGCCAGTTGCAATTCGTCGATCTCGGCACTCAGCGCCTCACCCACAGTCAGGCTGGCCGCCGCCTGTGCATCACTGGCGGCAACCTGGGCAACAGACTGCCCATTGATATAAAGAATGGCCTGGCCGCCCTGGAATACCAGCGCCACATGTTGCCACTGGCCAGGTTTCAATTCGCCACCGCGTGTGCTGGCAGCACCAGCCTGCAAGGCCAGGGTATTGCCATCGAGGTTAAGGCTGATATTGCCAGTCTTGAACACGGTCGCCGTTTGCGGCAGGCTGGCCGCTTTCAGCCACACTGACCAGGTCGCGCCATTGGCCAATTGCGGCGCGGCTGGCAGGGTGATGGTCAACGGACTATTGTTGAGCACGGCACTCTCTGCGATCAGACCGGCTTTTTGCTGGGTGGCATTGCCGCTGGCGGTCAACTGGCCGGGGCCGCTGTCTTTCAACAAAGCGTTTTCCGAGAAAGCAAAGCGTGCCACCAGCGCAGGGTCATTCAGCGCCTGTGCGTCGCTGGCGGCCTTGCCTGATTCATTACCGGTGTACAGGCTGATAGCCAGGTCTTTATTGGCAGAGGACAACTGCGGCAACACAACCCAGGCGACTGCCAGCTCATTCACCGCATCATATTTTTCAAGTGCAAACTTGAGTTCAGTCTTGTCATCCGCAGCAATAAAGCGGATATCCGAGCCATCGACATTGGCGCCGGTGAAATCGAAATTCCCCGAATGCAAACGTACCAGCACCGGCGCCTGGTTCACGGCTTCCTTCACGCTGGCGGTTTCTATGCTGATTTTTTGTTGGGTGGCCCAGTCTGAATTCCAGGCGGCCTTGGCCGGTAAAGCAAGGGTCATCAAACAGAGGCTGGCTATTAAACCAAAGGTAGACTTCTTCATATCCATCGCAGTCGAGTTAATTCGAGGTGCAAGTCTATAGAGTGAATGTGGCAGAGAAATTAACAACGGACTAGGCGGACTAGTTTTTTAATTTTCATAAAAGAATGTAGTGGTTAGGGTGAGTGTTGATGGGCTGTTAGATCATTAAAACTGGAGATGTTCAGAGCATGCTCTGCGCATGAGAAATGGTTGGTTTATGCGCAAATGGTGAGCACTTTCACAACTCGTCATTCTGGCGTAGGCCAGAATCCAGGCAAGGTTAATTTTTAGCTTGGTTGCAACAGGGTACAGATGTCGCGCTTGCTGGAGGTTTTAGTAGGTATTTCTTTGGATGGTTTTGTGTTCTGTTTCAGCATTTTATTTCGCCTCTAGGCGAGTTACTTTTCTTTGCTTGCCCAAAGAAAACGTAACCAAAAGAAATGCACCCTAGCTTCCGCTTGTTTCCTGCGTTGCTCATCAAAATAAGCGGTCGCGAAACTCGCCCTAGCGGCCTGCACACTACGCAGGCCACCGCGGAACTCAGACAGTCGCTCCCTTCCTCCTTATTTTGACTCCGCTACTCGGCGCGTCAGATAGGGGCCCAAAGTCAACACCACCACGATGGGCCATTAGTGAAACACTATGTACAGCTGGCCGCTTAGCAACTGTGTATTGGTTTTTGATTTGTTTTATTCGCTGGTCGAGCGGGATACGACTCGAGAAATACCCACCTCACTCACCGCGTAGTGTCTTTCCGGGTCCCCTATCTGACGCGCCGAGTAGCGCAGGCAGCGTGGGAGGTGTCGGCCAGCGTCTGTTCGAGTTCCGCAACAAGCCACGTTTTGTGTGGCTTGTCAGGGCGAGTTTCGTTGGACGCCCACGCTGACGAGCAACGCAGGAAACAAGCGGATGCTAGGGTGCCCTTTCTTTTGGTGCCTTTTCTTTGGGCACGCAAAGAAAAGTAACTCGCCGAGGGGCGAAATAAAACAGTGAAATCATCCGAAGAACTACCAATTACAACCCGCTTACCAGCAGTGTTTTGTTTATGCGCTGGTCGAGCGGGATATGATTCGAGAAAGACCCTCCTCATTCACCGCGTAGTGCCTTTCCGGGTCCCCTATCTGACGCGCCGAGTAGCGCAGTCAGCGTGGGAGGGGTCGGCCAGCGTCTGTTCGAGTTCCGCAACAAGCCACGGTTTGTGTGGCTTGTCAGGGCGAGTTTCGTTGGACGCCCACGTTGACGAGCAACGCAGGAAACAAGCGGATGCTAGGGTGCCCTTTCTTTTGGTGCCTTTTCTTTGGGCACGCAAAGAAAAGGCACTCGCCAAGGGGCGAAATAAAAGGCCGAAACAAAACACTAAACCTTCCAAAGAAATACCTACTAAACCCTCCAGCAAGCGCTACATCTTTATCCTATTACAACCAAGCTATGCATGTAACCTGCCTGGATGGCCGTCCCTCGAAACTTCGCTACGCTACGTTTTCCGGCCTCCGCCGGAATGACGGGTGAATGGTGCACACTATGTGCTCATAAACCAACCGTTTCGCAAGCGCGCTGACACTGCCCGCAAATCACGCATAAAAAACCCGGGATAAACCCGGGCTTAAAGCACATTTAAACCTGCTTGCGCAGGCTGGAGAAAAATGTCTATTTCGACTGACGACGAGTCACAATGTAACCGATCAGACCCAGGCCCATGAATACCAGGCTGGATTGGGTAGGTTCAGGCACTGCAGACAATGTATAAGTCAGGTTGCCGCTACCGGACAAACCCAGTGGGGTGTCATAAGCAAAAAACGCATCGCTGCTATCTGACCAGCCGGTGATCAGGCTGAAGCCGATAGCCGGGTTAGTCGCATCAACAGACCACTCGATACCGGTAAATACGCCATCCTGAAATACGGCAGTGGCATCTGCCAGCGCAGGTGTGCCCAGGTTGAACAGGCTACCGCCAAAGTTAAAGTTCAGGCTGCTCAGGTTCAGCAGTTCGGTGCCTGAAGACAACAGGCCAGCGTCATCAAAGCTGAATTGGCCGTTGTACTGGGTACCGTTGAAGTGGCCGGAATCAACCTGGCCAGACACTTGCCAGGATTGGATAGCCGCTTGTGCAGGTAACACGCTGCTCAACAGTGCGATCAATGCTGCTTTTTTAATCAAAGATTTCATCATAGTTTCCTTCTAAAAAATAAGTCGCAAAAATTAAAGAATAAAGTCACGCGCAGGAGACACTTGTTTGGCGGTCAGCCCTTTGAGGGTGACCAGTGTTTTAGCCGCGGCCGGGCCTGCTGCGCCATCGCTATCTACTTGCACCTGCACACCACCAGTCACATCCAGCAGCTTGATATAGCCTTGTGCGATCGCCACATTGGCGGAAATACCCAGTGAGGCCAGCAATGCGCTGAGTTGTAATTTGTCGGCATAAGGCGTGAAGTCGGTGATGGTGTCACCGGCGTCACGCATGCTGGTGTAGACGAATACGTCGTTGCCGGCGCCGCCGGTCAGCGTATCTACACCCAGGCCACCAGTGATCACGTCATCACCAGCAGTGCCTACCAGCACATCACGGCTGGCAGTGCCAGTGCGTGTCACGCCAGGGGTGCTGGTCGCGATGGCCAGGTCTATCAGGCGGCCGCCTTTGTCGTACTGGTTCTCCAGACCGTAGTAGTTGACCGTGATCTCATCACCATCGGCATTGCTCAATCTACCCAGGCCACCTTCTGCTTTTGGTGACTGGATGTAATTGGCCAGGGCTTCCTGGTAGGTGATGGTGAACGGGCTATCTTCAAACACCACGTTGTTGGCAGCGAAAGGGAAACCGTCGCCACCTGCAGCCGTGAAGTCTATGGTGGTGAAAGAGAAGCTGCGAGTGTTGTTGACGACCACACCGTTGTCTATCAGCACAGTGCCGTCATCCAGTACCACGCGTTGCACGCGGTTGCCAGTGCCTTTGGTGGTTCTGGCCACGTTGTTACTGTTGTAGATCACTTGCATGCCGGAAACCTGCGGGTAACGGCCATTGGCTCTGCCAGTCGGGCTGGTGTCGCCATAACCATGCTCAAGCAGGTCTTTCAGTTGCGTAGCATTCACTGCAGGTGCGCGTTTGACCAGGTTGGTGAATGGCAGGATATTGAAAGTATCACCGACAGACACATTACCAGCGGCAGCGATATTGGTACGGATACCGCCACTGTTCTGGATAGCGACTTCGGTTTTACCGGCAAAACGCATCGCATCTGCCACCAGGTCACCCAGGCCGGTTTCAGCGTTACGTACACCGGCGACAAAGGTGCATGGCAAAGCAGCACAAGTGGTGTGGGTGGGGCCATTCAACTTCACTGCGGTGGTGCCTATGATCTGTGCATTCAACACAGCAATGTAGTTCTGCACCGGCGTGATCACCTGGGCTTTAATGGTGGCGTCACTGGCGACACGGTCTGCATCGGCAGCAGCACCGGTAACACGCATCATTTTGCTGGATTCTATCGCCACAAACTGGCCGTTATTGTCATCAATGCTGAAATTCACCTGGCCGACATAACGATTACCAAAGTGGCTGGTCAATACCGGCACGGTCTTGCCATGTGCATCCACTGCATTCACCGGGTGTGAGGTGAAAGTCGCGGCTACGCCACCATTGATCAGCGCATCATCAGGGTCTACCATCAACTCATGGCCGCCACCGGACAACACCAGGTCAACACCGGTCAGCGCCGGAACCACTACATTGATCTCGTTAGCCGCATTTTGCAGGTGGCTCATGAGGATCACGGTAGTCACGCCTTGCTCGCTGCGCAGGCGGGTGATTTCAGCCTGTATGATAGGGATCAGTGCCTGCAGGTTTTGTGCTTCGGTATTATTGGCGTCATAGCCAATCACATTCACCGCACCTGGCGAAGAGATGTTAGGCAACAACGGGGTAGTCGCACCTACCAGGCCTATCTTGTGGCCGCCGGCAGTGGTGATGACTTTAGAAGGGGCGACTTTGCCGCTGGCTTTCAAGGCGCTGAATTCTGATGTCGCGTTGAAATTCAGGTTGCTGGAAAGGTAGGTGCTGCCGGATACCTGGGCAAAACGGGCAGCCACTTGCGGGCCGAGGTCAAACTCGTGGTTACCGAACACCATGGCGTCAAAACCGATCTGACGCAAGGCGATGGCATCGTAATAGTCCTGGCCACCATCGCTAAAGCTGTTAGCCAGGTTATTCAGGCTGGCAGTAAAACGCGGGCCGGGCAGGAAAGCATCGCCGGCATTCAGTTTCAATACGGTGCGGTTTTGCGCCACTGCCGCTGTTTCGGCATTTTTGATCACAGCAGCCAGGCGGTCTACACCGCCGTAAAAAGAAATCGCCTGTGCAGCGTCATCGCGCAGGTTGCCTTGTGCAGATAACAACCAGCTTTCCTGGTCACCCACGTGCAATACAGTCACGCCTTCTGCCCAGGCAGCACCGGCAGTGAATGCCAGCGCTACACATGCAGTTAATTGTTTCAGTTTAAACATGCTCTTCTCCATGAGGAGTGCCGCAAAAAATCACGGCACTCATTTCAGTATTAACGTGATTGACGACGACGAACCAGACCCAGCAAACCCAGGCCAGCCAGCAACATGGCTGCGTTGTCTGCTTCTGGCACTGCCGACACTGCGCTGATGGTGAATGCAGTGGTGTTAGGCACTACACCGGCTGACACACTGTTGTTAACTGTGTCTACATTCCAGTTGTTCACATTGGCGACTTGCGCCTTGTAATCGGCAAAGTTGCTCAGGCCGCTGCGCACGCCGTTGTACTCGGCATAGTCAGGCTCGCTGGAAGCACCGGCTTTAGCAGTCAGCTCAATGGCGTTCACACCTGCGCTCAGGCCGGTGTTGGTCAAAGAACCATGGGCAGCGAAAGTACCGTTGGTGATGGCAGAAAGGAAGGTGGTTGGTGCAGTTGCGCCAGTGCCGATATAGGCATAGACGGTCTCACCTGAGTTGGACAGGCCCCAGTTGCTGTTACCGCTGCTTGAAACGCGTGACAATACGCCGGTAGAAGCTGACAGGGTGGTTTTGTCATATTCGGCAAAACGTACCACTGTGCCTGCAGTCACTACGCTGCTGGAAACCCACTGGTTATAGCTTTCGCCGGTGTTGAAGGCACTGCCGGTCCACTCGTTGTCGCTGAAGTAGATAGTGGTGTTGGCAGCGATATCCACCAGGCTCACAAATGACAGACCGTCTTCATCCGCGTTGAATGAGGTGAACAGGATGTCACCGGCATTCAACGCCGCGTTGGCTTGGGTAGACAGCAGCAAGGCTGCGATTAAACTGATTTTTTTCATGATTTCTATCCTCTCAAGATAAATTTGAATAACAACTTTTTTTCATGGTCTGTGATTGCCGGCGCGATACTTTGGTCACGTCGGCTTATTGATTTGCGGCTAGCCGCGCTGCTTACCAACGTACATCGCGCTGCGCATTCAGGCTGGCCGCTGTCACCCCTCTCAAGGTCACCAGTGGCTTGGCCGTGATCTGCAACTGTGTGCCACCATTGACGCTGACCCAGCGCGCTACGCCATCGTCGAACGGTTGATTACCCTGGTAACCTATGCTTTGCAGCAGTTCACGGATATCCAGCTGGTCTTCAGTTGGCGTAAAGTCAGTGATGGTGTCGGTGGCGTCACGCAGGCTCTGGTAGACGAACAGGTCACGTCCTGCACCGCCGGTGAGGGTGTCAGCGCCTATGCCACCGGTCAGCACGTCGTCGCCGGCAGTACCGACCAGGGTGTCACGCTGGTTGCCGCCTTGCAGCGATTTCACCAGTTGCAGGCCTACGATCACCGGGTCATGGTCAGAAGAACGGTACGGTGAGTCTGTGTAGAGGTCTTGCGGTTTGAACTCGGTGTTGTAATCGATGACGAACGGCTCATCGGCGTTGATATGCCAGTGCACTGTGCCTGTCACTTGCGCGGCCAGGTCGGCATTTGCCAGTGCGTGGTCCAGGTAACCGGATTCACCATCAAACACGTAGGAGTAACCATCCTCGCCGTTGTAACGGGCGATCTGGTCCTGCAAGCCGGCGTTTTCCAGCACCAGCACAGGCTGTTCCTTACCGTAGGCATTCAGGTCACCTATCACCAGCACATCCGGGTCATTGGCCTGGTTTTTTACAGTTTGTATGAACTGCACCAGCTGGTTAGCCTGGGCGATACGTTGTGCGTTGTAGCAACCCTGGCCATCGCCCTGGTCAGCATCTGCACCACCCGCATCAGAGCAGCTCTTGGACTTGAGGTGATTGACCAGCACAGAGAACTTCTCGCCATTGGCCGCCTGGAAAGTCTGCGCCAGGGTAGGACGGTTATTGATGCTGTTGGTGTCTGAGAGTGCCGCCCCTGCCGGTGTCAATCTGGCTGGCTTGTAGATCATCGCCACCTTGATCGCATCGGTACCGGTACCAGTGGCCGGGTCAGCTACCACGGCATAGGTATTGGCACCCAAGACCGCATTCAGGCCATCGACCAGGTTTTGTGCGGCAACCGCGCCATTGTTCTGTATCTCCATCAGGCCGACGGCATCGGCATTGATAGCAGTCAGCGCACGTATGATCTTGTTACGCTGACGGTTGAACTCGACCAGGTTGTTGGCACCGCGGCAGTTAGAGGCAGACACGCTGCCACCCAGACGGCAGCCCTGGCCGCTCTGGCCACTGGCGGTAGCGCCATTGGTAAAGGTAGTGAAGTAGTTGAGCACGTTAAAACTGGCAACCTTGTAATTGCCACCCACGCTGGCTGGCGTGGCAGTGCGCAGGTTTTCACGTGTGAAGCTCACTGCCTGGGTAGGATGCAGTTTGTAATCACGTGGGCCCGGGTTAGAAGCCGTGATCAGGCCATGGTCTATCACCCCGGTCAGGTTCTCAACGATATCACCGGCACGCAAGGTGTCGTCGTCGCCGATAAACGGGATAGGGTTAGGGTTTTGCACACTGCTGCCATCATCCAGCACCAGACGGCGACGCGCATTCTCATCTGCCAGTTGTGCCGCAGCCGCTGAGTTGGCCGGGTGGATATTGGTCGGCTTGATCATGCGGCCTTCAGCAGACAGCGTGACCTGGCCGTAACGGCCCTGGAAGTAGTTTTGCGAGGCGGTGAGTGGCGTAGTGATACGCACCAGCATGCCTTCGTAGGCTTCCAGATCGCCTTCAGTGACTTCAGGCAGGCTGATATCAGTCGGCAGGATGACATTATTGCTGCTCAACACTTGCACGTTGCTGATATTGATCAGCTCGGTGATGGTGTTGAACTCGGTGACCGTGGCGGAAAGACGCAGTTTTTGCCCTACACTCACGGTAGGTGCCACGCCAGAACCCAGGTAGACAAAAATACCGTCTGAAGTGAGCGGGTTACCGTCGCCGCTGGCGTCCTGGATATAGTAGCCATTCAGGCCGGGGAACACCGCAGTGACCACACCTTCGGTGGTCACGTTCTGGCCATTGAGCGGGCTGGTTGAAGCCACACCCAGGCCGCTGCCCTGAATATCATAGATACGGGTGATGCTGCTGTTCTGCACCGTGACATTGACGCTGCAAGTCGCGGTTTGCGCTTCGTTATTGGCAAACCTCACATCTACCGAGTAACTACCGGCTGGCAGGCTGCCATCCAGTTGCAGGCTGGCAATGGCTGACTGGCCATCGCTGCCGGCGGCAACAAAGTTATTCAAAGTCACGCCTGCGGGTGCAGTGGCCAGCAAGGTTGCGGCATTAACTACGCTATCCGCATCTGAGGCCTGCAATAATACAGAACCGGCTTCGCCTACCTGCAAGGTGACTGCCGGGCAGGAAGTGACGATAGGCTGGTTGCCCACCGGCCCGCTGCCGCACACATTGACGGCGCTGCTGCTGTTACGCGGTGCAGGGCTGCCGGTGGCAAAATCGTTGCCGTTCTGGTTGCTATCCTGGCAGCCATTGTTTTTTCTCAACAGCGCAGTGCTGCCATTGATGGCCGGGGCCGCTGCGCCTTCAAAGAAATTGGCGCTGCCGTAGCCGACCAGGTCGACGATCTGTGCCAGTTGCGCCGGGCTGCAAACTGCTGAACTACCGTTACAGGTCAGGCCGTTGCTGTTGTTGACCAGCACCACCTTGCCGTTAGTGCCGCTCATGTCGGTGGCATTGTTGCTGATGTCAGCCGTGAGCGACGAGCCATTGGCCGCGCTGCGCAAACCCACCAGGTAATACTGGCCAGGTTGCAGCAGACCAGACAAAGTGGTCACGCCGTTGGCAGAAAAATTGCCGGTGCCGGTAGCGCTGGCGTACTGTACCGACCAGCCAGCGATATTGACTGCGGCGCTGCCGTTATTGAACAGCTCCACATAATCCTGATTGTAGACATTGCCCTGGCCGCCATAGATCTGGCTGATGACCACGCCGGCCTGTGCTGACAGGCTCATTTGCACCAGGCCCGACAAGGCCAGCACCCACTGTAACTTTTTTATTTTCATTTCCCAGACTCCGCAAGTATTTGACTTGAATAAAAGCCTGATTAATTTATCAATTTAGCGCAGGGGAATTATTAAGTTTGCCGCCACAACACTAGGTAGGTCGGACTAGGGAAAAGCCTGAAAACAGGCCCGATTGATACAGTTTCGGGTCAATGACCAGCGCCAAGGACTAGTCACTGCATGACTGAACAGGCATTGCGACCACAGGCGGCTGCTTAAAGCCTTGCGCTGGAATATGCCGTGAACAGCCCCTCTGCTGCCTTGGCACAAGCCATCACTGCGCGCTGGGTTTTGTCAGCTTTTGTTGCTGATTTTGGGTTCATATAGTCGCCTTATTTCAGCGGCATGAAACTCATATTGACCAAAACACACGCAAGTGATCGATCTCCAGGAAAACGAACATGGCTTTAACTAAGAAAAAACTGAAAAAACTGACTGCATGTTTCAACAGCAGGTATTTGCGCGCCAGCATGGTGCTCGCCTTGTTGCTTATTCTTACCCTTAGCCTGGGCCTGCGCATGATGACGCCCATACATGTCAGGGCAACTAAGGCTGAAATGCCGCAATTCATACGTGAATTTGCAGGGATCAAAGAATACCGTTTAGCCAATGGGCTGCAGATCTTATTGTTTCCAGACCAGTTACAGACCACCACGACAGTGCATATCAATTACCGCGTAGGCGCACGCCATGAAGCACCCGGAGAGTACGGTATAGCGCATGTGCTGGAACACATGCAGTTCAGCGGCACACGCAAACATCCGCATATCCTGGAGGCGACCAGGCAGCGCGCCATGGAGATCGACGCCACTACTTTTCCTGACCGCACCTATTACCAAAGCCGTTTTAAAGCCCAGCCAGCGACCCTGAAATTCGCCCTGGCGCTGGAAGCAGACCGCATGCTCAATACCTTGTTTACCCAGGCCAGGCTGGACAAGGAAATGACGGTGGTGCGTAACGAGTTTGAGCTCAGCGAAAACCAGCCCGCGCGGCTATTATCCAAGCGGGTCTCCGCAACAGCCTATCAGTGGCACAACTATGGCCACGATGTGCTGGGGGCCAGCAGTGACATTGAAAAGCTGTCTATTGCGCGTCTGCAGGCTTTCTACCAGCGCTTTTACCGGCCGGATAATGCCACGCTGATAGTGTCAGGCCGCTTCGACCCTAAAGCCACGCTCAGGCAGATCGCCACTCTCTATGGGCCATTGCAGGCACCGTCACAGCCTATCCCGCAGCCTGGCACTGTAGAGCCGGCACAAGACGGTGAGCGCAGGGTGGTGGTGCGGCGCGTGGGCGGCAAACCCATGCTGATGGCGTATTACCACATCCCAGCGGTCACGCACCCGGACATTCCCGCCCTTATGCTGCTGGCCCATATGCTGGAGGCAGAGCCTGGCGGCCCTCTGTATACGCAATTGGTGCAGCCAAAACTGGCACTCGCTACTGGCTTGTCGTTGATGCACGGAGTGGATGCTGGCGGCATCGCTGCCATGGCACAGCTGGCGCCCGACAGCGACCTGGCCCAGACCGAGCACAAACTGTTAGCGGTGCTCGAAGGCCATGCAAGGCCGGATCATGCAGGGTCGGCTTTAGATGAGGCAGCGCTGGTGCGCATGCGTACGGCGGCTATGCAGGCCTATCGCGACGAGCTGAAAAGCCCGGAGTTGTTGGTGAAACGCCTGCTGGGTTGCGGCACAGAGTGGCGCACTTATTTTCTGATCATGCAGGAAATCAGCAAAGTGACGCTGGCCGATGTGCAGCGCGTACGTAACACCTACCTGCGCCCGGTCAATCGCACCATGGGCGTTTTGCTGCCGGCAAACCATGTGCAACAGGTGGAAATACCCGCTGCACCGCCACTGGACCCGCGCCTGGATCAACTCACAGAGCCGCAGCAAGTAGAACAAGGTGAACTGCTGGAGCCGCTGCCTAAGCAACTGGCCAGGCGCACGCTGAGCAAGCGCCTGCCATCTGGCATCGTACTGACAACATTGAACAAACGCTCCCCCGGCGAAGCGGTGCAACTGGGCATACGCTTGCGCTGGGGTGATCAGCACCAGCTCTACCCGCAACGCCGCGGCAGTGGTGTGATCGCCGACCTGATGGCAGAAGGCAGCCAGACCATGTCACGCGAGCAACTGCAACAACGCCTGTTGCAGCTCAAGGCGGACATCATCTTCTACAGCGATCTGCAGGCGGCCACCCTGTTCATCAAGGCAGAGAAGGACACGCTGTTGCAAGTGCTGGAAATCGCTGCCGACATACTACGTCATCCGCGGCTGCCAGCAGACGCTTTTGACCGGGCGCAACAGCGTGGCATCGCCGAGACCACAGGGGCACGCCAGAACCTGGAAGTGCTGAGCCAGATGGCCTTGCGCGAGCACTACAACCGGGCACGTAAAGCAGGCCGCGATGATCCTGGCTATTTGCCCAGTGTTAAAGAACTTGTCGCGGAGATCCGGGCGACCACGCTGGCAGATGCCAAACGCTTTTACCAGGATCACTGGTCGGCCGATCAGGCCGAAGTAGTCGCGGTTGGCAATGTGCCGGCAGGCCTGGACAGCGCTGTGGAAAGGTTGCTGGGTGACTGGAAGAAACCGCAGCTATCGCCTTATGTAGCCTCTGCGCCACCGGCGGTGACGGTAGCGCCAGCGCGTTTCGATGTGCAGGCTGATGGCAAAAGCGTGGCCTCGCTGTTTATGCAACAGAGCCTGGCACTCAGCGACCGTGACCCCGATTATCTGGCGCTGGCAGCCGCAGCCCATATTTTCGGCACTGGCATGGAAAGTCGGCTGGCGATGCGTGTGCGCCATCAGGCTGGTATCAGTTATGTCATCGACGGCACATTGCAAGTGCCGCATTTTGGCAATGCCGCCGATCTGTGCATCACCGCCAGCTTTGCCCCTGACCAGCGGGTACAGATACTGGCGCTGATAGCGGACGAATTGCAGCGCATGGGCAACGATGGCATCAGTGAAACTGAGCTGGCACGCTTCAAACGCGATTTACTGGAAAATGTATTTGCGCAGCAACGCAGCGATGATACTGCGCTGGTCAATGAGTTGCTGCGCCAGCGTGAGTACGGCCAGGACTGGCACTGGGCCGCCAGTCGTGACCAGGCGATTGCGGCGCTGACAGTTGCGCAAGTGAATGCCGCCTGGCGCAAATACATCAAGCCCGGCGGCTTTGTGATCGTCACGGCAGGCGATTTCAAACGCACAAGCCTGCCGGTAAAAGGTTTGCGCTTGAATATGTCATGAAACAGGCTGGTAAAGCTTGTCCTACACCAAATTGGTGCGATGCCTGATAGGAACAGCAAACCTATGCAGCTAAGGTAAGGGTTCACTCAGTTATCACTAGCAAGAAAGGCATATCATGACTACAACTTCAAGAAGCGACCCTTTACTTAATAAAGTAGCCGGTATCATTCCTGCCATTGAAGGCTCAGCCCCGGTTGAAGCGATCAAAAGAGCCATAGGTGGCGAGCCGCCTAAAGCAGACCCTGATATGCAACTGGTGCTGGATGCACTGGGCTCACTGGGCGGCAAGCCGATTGAAACCCTATCACCGCAAGAGGCACGCCAGCAACCTACGCCTACCGATGCGGTTAAAAAGATATTGAAGGACAACGGTCATCCGCCACGCGCGCAGCTATTCACCACCAGCACCATCAGCATCCCCGGCGGGCCGCTGGGCAGTGTGCAGGCCCAGGTATATACGCCACTGGTCGGTGATGGCCCATTTCCGGTCATCCTCTATTTTCATGGTGGCGGCTTTGTTATCGCCGATACCAAGACCTATGAGGGTTCTATCATCGCTCTGACGCAAGGTGCGCAGGCCATAGTGGTGTCTCTGGATTACCATCAGGCCCCTGAACACCAGTTTCCCACTCAGCCGAATGAAGCATTTGCTGCCTACCAGTGGCTGCTGTCGCACGCCGAAGAACTCAACGGTGACCGCAAGCGTATCGCCGTGGCCGGTGAAAGTGCCGGTGGCAACCTGGCAGCGGTGGTGTCATTGATGGCCCGCGATAAAGATGTGACGTTGCCTGTGCACCAGCTGCTCATCTACCCGCTGGTGAACAACAATGTATTCAATTCATCCTATATAGACAATGCCAACGCCAAGCCGCTCAACGCCGCCATGATGAACTGGTTTTTCAAGCACTATAGCGAGCCGCTGGATGCCTATAGCTCCTATGCGCTGCCCGACAAAGCCAGCTCACTGGCCAACCTGCCGCCGGCCACGGTGATCACCGCCGAAATAGACCCGCTGTACGAGGAAGGCAAAGAGTTTGCCGAGCGCCTGGAAAGCGATGGCGTGCCCGTGGCTTACCGCCACTACACCGGTGTGGTGCATGAGTTCTTTGGCATGGCCGATGTAGTGGCCAAAGCCAGGGAAGCGCAAGTGTTTGCCATTGCCGAGTTGCGCAAGGCATTTGATACGGCTTGATGCCCTGAACCCGGGCGCCATTAGTCTGGGCGCAGCGGCAAAACAAACGCCCACCATAGGTGGGCGTTTGTCTTTAGAGCTTGAGACCGTTAGTCTTCTAAACGTATGGTCTTCACCGTCACTATAGGTGGCAGATCTTTAGGTGCCACCTCCTGGTTGCCCAACTGGTTGCCCAGGCTTTCAGTCATGGCGCTGGTGGCGCCAGCCGCGGTGCTGCTGACACCAGCCAATGCACCACCCAGGCTGGCAGTATCCGCGACCGGGATAGTTGAGGAACCTGAGGCACTGATGTTATTGCCGTTAACGATCACCTGCCCGCCACCGAAAAAATCACCTCCCGATTTGACACCCGCCTCGCCCGCATCAAGCGCGCCTCTGGGTGCTGCTAAATATACGCTACCAGCCGTAGGTGCAGTTTGGTTGCCGCCCGGGCCATCCGGGTCATAAGTCTCGGTCGCCAAACCACTACCCGAAGCGACCCCTTTTACCTCCACCACCACATTGCCCTGATTATCAATATTGATGATGCGCTCAGGGATAGAAACAGCAGTTTTTGAACCACGTCCGGCATCGATATCGCCGTTATTCACCCAGGCGATCAGATCACCGCCATACAGCGATTTCACCTTGGACTGATTGACTTCAAAGCCTTTATCAGCATAAACATTGATATAACCGCCGCGCTCAGTGACCACGCCTATGCCATGCGGCAAGTTGGTAATATCCGCTGCCACGCCTGCATTCAGCACGCCGCCCGGTAACAGGATGCTCACGTTACCGGCGCGCTCAGTCACCACCTGGCTTTGATACATGGAAATGTTGCCGTTGTAACTATAGTTTGACGGGAACAAGCGGTTGATCAAGGCATCGCCGCGGCCAGTATCAACCGTCTGCACATAATCCTTGACGGCAAAGGTCATTTCTTTACTGAATACATCAAAAACCAAAGGCGCCTGCTTGTTGCTGTCCAGCGCTAAAAACAGCGGCATGGCTTCCTCTATCGTCAGTGTTTTTTGTGTGATCTTTTGCATAAAATTCACCACCGCCTGATTCACGACCGCCCTGTATTCACCCAAGGCTTCACTGTTTTTGAGATTGGCAGGGCCGCTACCTTCGGGGTTGATATACTGATCGACAAAACCTTCAAGATCCAGACTGTCATCCGTGACCCCGGCCAGCATGATGATATTGGCACCATTGGCTGGCAGGTTGGGGTTGACGTTATTGGCGCGTGACAAAATACCGGCAGAGTTACCGAGGTTGATATCGCGGCCAGCCTGGACGATCAGGTCACCCGGGCCGTTGACCTCGATCTTCGCCAGCGGCTGGTTCACTTCCATCAGGATATCGTTACCTGCTTTCAGCACACTGATATCGTAAGGGTTGTTGTGCTGGAGTGAAGCGTTCAACGTCAGGTTGTTACCGGCCGAGATATAAGCTGGCATCGCTGTTTTCAGGCCAAACACACCACGCGAAGTGATAGAGCCAGGCGGCGTACCGCGCAAGTTGACATCACCGGTTTTGGAGACTATCACCGCCATGTTCTGCGTATTGGCATGGCTGGAAACCAGGGCATTATTGGTTTTTAACGCACCGAACAATTCAAGATTATTTGAAGGCGTGCCCGTGAAAGGCGTGTTGATGCTCAACACACTGGCATCGGCGTTAGACATCAGGATCTGCGCCACCGGGTTATCCCTGGCATCTGAAGAGATAGGCGCCACGATACTCTGATTCGCCAGCAGGTTGAGCGCGCCTTTTGCAGACGGCACCAGTATCATTTTATTCACACTCATGCCGCCACTGAATGCAGTCGCATTGACTATGCCCGGGTGCACCGCCGCCATGTCATTGACGATCACCGCGTTCAATGAGTTGTTGGTGTCATTGAACAAGGTGTTGTAATTCAAACTGGCGGGATTACTCTGGCCTATGCTGAGGTTGCCGGCTAGGGATGACACGCTGAACGCACTGTTGCTGGTGTATGAATTAAAGAATGTCAGGTTGGCTGCGGTAGTGACGTTGGTATTCTGCATCCACAAGGTAGGGTTGAATACTGTCTCTATCACTGCGCCGGTACCTGCGTTGATAGTCGCCGTGGCATCCTGCAGAGCGACTACCGTGCCGGTGTTACCCACTTTCTGCACCGCACCATCGACATCGATATTGATAGCACCACGGCCACTGTAATAGATACCGTTAGTCAGGTTGCCGCCCACTGCCACATTGATATCGCCACCGCCATTGACCAGGCTTTGGTTGGTGGCATTGGCACCGGCAGTATCAAATTGCGCATTGGTGGCAGATGACAAGCCCAGGTTGCTGACATTGCCGCCCGCTTTGACATTGACGTCACCACCGGCCAGGGCACCCACGCCCTGGTTGAACTGGTCAGCACGTATCCACCAGCTGGTGTCCGCAGTGCTGCTACCCTGGCGCGACAACCATTCATTGACGGTCTGTCCGCTGGTGACGGCATTGATATCCTGGCCAGCCAACAGGGTGATGTTGCCGCCATAATTCACATAGCTGCCGGTGGCATTGATATTGTTACGGTTACGCGCATTGCCGGTAGAAGGCGGTGGGGTGAATCCATCGAGATTGGCAACCGTCTTGCCTAAGGTATAAATATTGGCATTGGCATCGAGCTGGATATTGTTGCCGGCGGCAATCGTGATATCGCCTTCACCGGTGCGGATCAGCTTATTGCTGGCCAGGCTAAAGTTGCCGACACCATTGACTGTTTCAGTCAGATTGGCGGCACTGTAATCGGCACCCGCAATCAGGTTATAACTGAATGTCTGTACGTTGGATTGCATCACACCCGTATTCAAAGCGTTAGTGAAACCGTCACTCAGTGACCCGTTCATGGCCAGATTGCCATTAGAGCGCAACGTCAGTGAACCGCCACGCCCGGCCAGCAGGCTGCCAAATGCGCTCAGGTTCACATCTGACCCGACTGCCATATCACTGGTGCTATTGCTATTGCTGCTACGCACTTCGATATGTGGCAAGACTTTCACCACAGTGCCATCCTGGGTAGCCGAATAATTACCAGCACCCGTATTCGCATTGTAAAAACTATTGGTATCAGCGATCATGCCGGCCATATTGGCCGCATTAAAATTCGGGGTGTTGTAGCTGCGTGTGCCTTCCACCCGCACTTCACTGGCGCCTTTGATGGCCGCAGTGGTATTGAAAGCCACATTCACGGTATTGGCAGTGCCTGTGGTGCCACGGTTGCCCCTGAGCGTCACCGAGCCATCGTAGCCATCGACCCCTTTATGCTCATGCGCTGCGGCATCGTAGCCACTGGTATCAATAACAGCACCCGTGGCAGCAGAAACAGCATTTGTCGTCGACAGGCTGTTTGAGGACAACAGCACCGAGCCGCCGGAACCGGTTTGCAGATCACCAACAGACTGGTTGGCTTGCTGACCGCGTGCGGTGATCTGCGCAGTATTCGCCAGCGTGACTAATCCATTGGCATAGATAGCCACATCGCCACCTTTATTGCCATCGGCATTGATATGCCCGGCAATGGTCGCATTGCCATTATCAACCCCCAGGGTAAATGTCTGTGCAGTGACCGTGTCACCTGCAGCAATCACGACATTACCATTGCGCACACGGATATCACGGCTCTGATTAAAGTCACCACTTTCCAGTGCCTGGTTGACGCCGCTGAAGTTATCCAGCTGCGCTACATCCAGCTTGACTGAGCCGGTTTTATTGCCAGCGGCGGCCTGCCCTTTCAGGCTGCCATCGGCGACCAGCAAACGACCTTGTTTGGCCTCGACCTGCACACTACCCGCATTGCCAGACTTGTCGCCGCCGGATACATCGACCAGTGCATCCTGCCTGATCTCTACATTGCCAGTATTCGATACCAGGTTGATATCACCGGCATTGGTGGTTTTAGCGGTCTGTTTGTCAAACTGCACCGTCGCCGCCCGTGTGCTGATATTGGCATTTTCTGCCACCACCAGGTTGCCCTGGGTAGAAACCGCCTTGAATTGACCGGCCAGCAGTTCAACCTTGCCATCCAGGGTGGTTGCCTGAGAGGATACGGTCAGCTTGGCGCCCAGGCCGGTGGTTTCTGCCACCGGCTTATTGTTGGATGCCAGCTGCAATTGGCCACTGGCGTTCAGGGCATAGTTTGCGCCGGTATCCGCCGTCACCACGCCGGAAGTCAGGGTGGTATTGGCGGCATTCACATTCAGGGCACCGCTCTCGCTGAACTTGACCTGCTGGTTGGCATTGAATGCCACCTGGTCAAAGCCGGCGATGTTAAAGCCCTGATCGGCTTTGCCGAAAGTGGTGTTCTCGGTATTGAACACCAGATTCGCCGCACCGCCACCCACCGCAGGCGTAAAGCTGTTACCCAGGGTGTTTTTCAGCACCAGGGTATTCGCGTTCACCACGACGTCACCCACGCCATGATGCGCCAGACCGGTGGTGTTGAGTGTCAGGTTCAATTGTGGTGTACCGAACTCCAGTGCGCCATACAGATCTATCTGCTGATAGCTGTTCAGTATCAGCGAAGAAAGCTGGCCATAGGCCTGCAAGGTAGCCGCATCTATCTTGGTGCCGGCCACCGGGCTGTTAGTGCCCAGTGCAAACTGCTGAGAACCCAGCGTCAGGATACCGTTTTTAGCTAAAACCACATCACCGGACTTGTCAAAGCTCCTGGTCGAATCGAGCACGGCGGAATAGTCGGACGCTACACTGGCACCGGCGGCGATAGACAGGTCACCGGTGCTGGCAGAAGCACCGGTACGGGTCAGCACCAGTTCATTATTGGCAGAAACCGCCAGCAGTGCGCCTGAGCCACTGGTCGCTAATTCGACCTTACCCTTGGTGGCGGTTGATGGCGTCGTTTTAATCACGGCACCCGTTTTCAACTGCACGCTGTCTTTGGCCGTCAAAATCAATTCCTGGTTTTCTACTGCATGGTCAGCATCGTTCTCGACCACCACTTGAGAAGCCTGGGTGGTGACCACGTATTTGCCATCGCTGAACTGACGCGTACCGCCCAGCAAGATGCTGTCTGCTTCAATATTGGAAAGCTGATCGGCACTCAGCTGCAATACACCCGCCGCTGCACCGCCCAGATTTGAAACCACCTGGATCTGGTTGGAAGTGATATCGACCAGCGCCCCTTTACCACCGGCGACACTCTTGCCTGAAATCTGCCCATTCAGGCTTAATTGCTGGCTGGCCTGTATGGATAACTGCCCGGCATCCAGCGGCCTTTCTGCAACAGCCTGGTTATTGGTCTGTGCCTGTTTGAGGAAAAAGCTATTGCCCCGCGTGGTCAGGTATTCTGCCGGGCCTTTGTAGTCTTTGCTATTGGCATTGTTATAGAACACATTGCCATTGACGACATTAAAGCTGGCATATTGCCCTCTGCTGGTATTGTCGAGCTTGGTCAGGTAACCAGACATGGACATGGAGCCATCCACCAATGCCACGCTGGTATTGATAGGCTGTGAGGTCGCACCATCCGCCCTGACCAGGAATGCGCCCGGCAATAATGCGTAATGCGCTGGCAGCAAGGTATATTTACCCGCCGCCAGGCCATTGCCACCCGACAGATAAACCGCCTGGCCCAGTGCGACATCCGAGCTGGATTGCATGTTGAAGTCATAGGGCGCATATTGATTATTCAGGCCTGGCAACACCGCGTAGTAACCCTTTTGATTGAGGATATCTACCGAACCGCCTATGCCTTTGATCCACTCATAGGCCATGGTGTCGCCGCCCCCGGAAATGTCGACTTTGGCGTTGTCCTGTATATCTATGGTGCCACTGTTGAGGGTGATCTTCTTGCCGTTGTAGACGATATCGCTCTGCACACTGCCTGCATCAGGGATCAGACGGCTGCCGCCCAGGGTAGTCACTGCAAATGGGATCAGGCTGCCTTCAGCTGACACCGAGGTAATACTGTTAGGACTTAATACTATCTTGTCGCTGGCGTTGAGGTTGATCTGCCCCAACGGTGCGCGCAAGGTGCCAGACTGCACGATCTGCTGTGCATTCAGGTTTAAAGTGCCCTGTGCCGACATAGGCACCTGCGACTGGGCATGCGCACTGTTTCTGATCTCAATTGAGGTGTTCGCGCCAGTGGGGTTGAGGTTATAGGTATGCTGCGTCACCGGGTAGATCTGCGCCGCATCCATGACCAGCTTCTCCGGCGTGTATAAGGTACCGGTATTGATCACTTTAGAGCGTATGCCACTCAGGCGTATATCCGACTTGCTGTTGAGATGCAGTTCGTTGATATTGGTGAAGGCGACCGAACCTATGACGTCTATAAAATCGGCATTGAAGCTCAGTGACTGGTTGGCAGCCACCGGGTTGGCCAGCACGCCGGAGTTATTGTTGGTCAACACTATGGTTGAAGCAGTCACGTTGGCGCCGCCACTAATGGCTGTCGCATCCAGCGTCAATGCTGAAGGTACATTCAGCTTCAGGCCATTGGCAAACACGATACCGCTGTTCGCATTATCGACGACATCGTCAACCCGCAAACCCACATTATCAAAACCACCTTTTGTGATTTGTGCCTGAGAAATCTGTCCCTTGCCAACGGCATTGGTCAGTGGCTTTTGCGGGTTAGAGGTATCGATCAGGTTATTTACCGATGAGCCTGGCAAATTAGCCGAAGATAAAACCTCATGCTGCTGAGTCACAGTCAATATACGTTGACCGGCTGGATAGTATAAGGGGTCGTTACTATTGCCTTCGGTACCCACCGCATCCACACCGCCCAACGTAATATTCAGTGTACCCCCCGCGCCGTTACCGGATGCCTGCCCGGTTAACGCACCATCAAGCGCCATACCATCTCTGGCAGCCAGGCTGATGGTTCCCGCGTTGGCATCCACTTGCTGGCGTGTATACCCTGTTGCTGTGGGCAAATCTACCAATCCGGAAGTCCCCGACACATCGATCTTGCTGCCTTCCTTGAGTATCAACACGCCATTGTCTGTTTTCAGCGAGATTTTTCCGGCATCGATCAGCTGTCTGTTTTTCAAGGTGCCATCGGCCGAGGGTGGTGCAGTATAGGTCGCTTTGGCCGAGATGGTTGCGTCTGAGCCAACAAACAAACTCAAGGTATTATCAAACTGTGCGTTTGGTAAGTTCACGTTACCAGGCTGGCCGGTGACTGCCAGTTGAATATTGGCACTAGGCGCAATAATATCGCCCAGTATGGTCATCTGACCTTTGGAACTGATAGTGACATCGCCGGTGGCGCCACCTGACCGTGTAGGTGCATCTGTCACTATCGAGGCATTGCTATTCAATGTGAACTTATCACCGGCATTCAACTTGATAGAAGTTGGCGCTCTGGCGTAATCCGGCAAAGTGGTGACATTGGTTAATGCGGCAATATTTGCATTATTCGATTGAGCACGTGCGCCAGCCACTAACACCCTGGTAGCTTGTTGTGGCGCAATCGTGACGACACTATTGGCTGCATCACCAACAAGGATAGACCCTAATGGCAGGTTGTGGTTATCAATGACATAGCCGCTGAAGCCACCGGATTTAAAGAATGATTCGGACAGCCACAAGGTATTGGCGGCCTGCGGATTCACGCCGCCCAGTTGCACCTGAGTGACGCCACTATTGCCTGAAGGCCCCTGCAGATTGACGGTCAGTGACCCGCCCTTGGTCTGCGTAGCTCCATTGCTCATGCCATAAGAGGTGATGGCGCCTTGCGGCAAATGATTTTGAGCAAGCGTGACGTCGACATCGCCGCCATGGCCCATTTTCACCTGGCCGTTATTGGCTATCCAGGCACCCGCGCTGGCATCGATCTTCGCATTGTCTTTTAAAATCAAGCCATCTGAAATCGTGATCTTGCCACCGTCTATCGCAACCGGGCTGCTCATGGCTCCCGGGGTGCCTGGCAGGTCATTGGTGAACAAGCCTGCCGTGCTGATCTTGACACCTTCTGCCACTACCGTTGGGGCGACCGGGTTGGAAGACAGCGCGATCGTGCCGCCGGCAAAATGTATATCCTTATTGACATTGATACCACCCACGGCACTGATGGCCAGCGCGCCTTTAGGGTCTGCAGTCAGGCTATCAAGTACATTCACCTTGGCCGCGACTGCATTGATGGTCAAGCGGTTGACACCATTTGAGAGTATGGAGGTGTTTAATTCGCTCAGCTGTTTTTGTTCAGTGCTAAGCTCAGAGTCCTTGGTGAAATCATCGCCCAGCAGGTTGACATTGCTGGTCAGGTTTAAGGCACCTGTCCCTGCATAATTAAGGGTGAATTTGCCGCCCAGCGGCGTACTCACGTTGGCGTAATCGCCGCGCTGGAATGTCCCTGGCGTAACATTTGCCAGCACCGTCGCCTGGAAAGCCAGCTCGTCTGCATCTACCCTGACAGAGCCTGCATTACCACCCTCGGTATATCCCGCCTGCAGACGTCCGCCGCTGGAATCACTCAGATTCCAGGTGCGCGTCATACCCCAGCGTGCGCTTTCGATACTGTACTGGTTGTTGATTCCGGTATAGGCGATGCCAGCAACAGCATCAGACGCGTTGATCCACTTGCCGTTATAAAACAGCTGGCTTTCGCGGATGTTGCCTGGCGCATAGGTGATGGTACCTGATGAGGTATCCAGCACCGAGCCAGACTTGGCAACCACACTATTGGCTATCAACGAAATACTGCCGCCTTCTACCATGCGCTCAGCAAGGGTACGCTCTTGCGAAAGTAGCGCATCATTGATGACCGCCTGGCTGATGATGCCAGTGCCTTTGCGTGCATCCAGATACAGTGTCTGGCCAAACAGTGCGCCGCCGCGCAAAATTGGCGAATCATTCAGCTGTTGTGAGTAGAGCTGGATCGCCAGCTGGTTCCTGGACATGGGTGCGTTCGCATCCACCCCTGAAACATCTATGGAGGCATGCTCACCTAAAAACAGCGAGGTGGTGCCTACATTGCTTTTACCCAGCACATCCACCACACCGCTATTGGCGACGATCTTGCCTTCGATATCAATATCCTGGCCGGTGATCTCCACTTTCGATTTCAGGATAGACTGCGCGTTCTTGACCGTCTCAGAGTCATTCTTATCTATGGTGACGCTGGTTTCGCTGCCTTCACCTAGCGTGACTTTGCCATATACATCGGTTAGCGGCGTATTGAACTGGGTGATCTGTTTGGCTTTGAGGAAAACCGAACCATTGGCACGTATGGTGGTGTTGGCTTTAATGCTGCCGCTTTGATTGACAGCCAGACCGATCAGGCTGGCATTGCCACTGCCGACTATCAGCTCACCCAGATTAGTCGCCGTACCGCCTGAGCTGACTTCGACCAGCAGACCGGCAAAGTCATCCACCTTGCTTAAATAGACGGTTTTACCCGCTGCCAGTATGGTCTGGCCATCAGGCGTTCTGATCAAGCCACTGTTGGTGACACTCGGTGCCAGCAGCATGACCCGGCCACCCCTGGTAGTCTCAATGGTGGCACCCTTGGCAACATCGATCACGCCAACCACATCAGCAAATGAAAATACCGGGGCGGTGGGGTTGGCTAAAATACCGCGGTTATAAATATCCTCAACCGCATTATTGGCAAGATTATCCAGCGTCAGGCCGGTTAAAGAGCCTACATGTACCTGGGCACCCGCGCCAAAATAAATACCGTTCTGGTTAGCAATATAGACATGGCCATTGGCAGTTAATGTGCCGTTAATGATACTGGCGCCATTACCCATCACCCGGTTAAGCACGCTGGAAGAAGCGTCCGGCATTTTGAAGTTAACCGCAGCATTTGAACCAATATTAAAACTATCCCAGCGGATGACCGCATTATTGGTTCTGGTAATGACGTCTACGACATTGCCGGCAGGATTGATAGTCCCGGCACCAGACACAACAACACCGTTTATTGGTACGGTGTTAGGATCAATGGCATAGACTGGCGCAGACAGCCAGCTCAGACAGCCAGCGAACAGTAACGCAGCACTGCCTGATGAGATCTTCCAGAAAGGACGTTGTGCGCCAGGTTCGACTGTGGCGGTGGTAGCGGCAGCAGGTGTGACTGTTTTTTGGTGAGTACGTGAAATCTCAGCAATAGGCACTAACATGCCTAATCGTTTGCTGAACACTAGTTTAAAACGCAGTTTATTCATGTCATCACCTCAACAGCTATCTCAATTAAAAATACGATTACCAGTCAAAACCCACTCTGAAATGCAAACGAGTATCACCTTCTTCAGCCATGCCTATAGGCTTGATGGGATGAGTACGTCCGCTTTCCAGTGTCCAGCGCGATTGCAGCACCTGCGCAAAATCCAGGCGCATAAATAAACCATGGGCGGCTTTAATATCCAGGCCTACCCCATAAGATGACAAGATGTAACGCTGCACCTGCGAGAGGTCGTCATTGTTGACATACGTGATCGGATCGCGCACTTTTGCAAATCCATAATCATAAAAAGCCAGCAAACGCACTTCATTCATCCATGAAGCCAGATACTTTTGTAACGGTGGCGTACGCAGTTCCATGGTGACATTGGTGCCGGTATCGCCAAGCGCGCTGGATTCCAGGAAACCGCGCACGGTATCCAGCCCGCCCAGAAAGTATTGCTCGTTAGAGATCAGAGAATCACCCGTGGTCTGGCCACCCAGAGAGCCGTACAGCTGCCATTGCGAAGGCAAGGTCTGTGTATGCTCAAGCTGGCCGCGCAGATAAGAGAAGTTAGGTCTGCCCAGAAAACGTTTCTGTGCAAACTCGTCTTCATCATTGACCAATGCTTTGGTTGAAAATATGAAATTCAAGTCAAGCTTGGTATTGCTTTCTGGCGTGTTCAGGTTACCTGTGTATCCGATCAGGAAAGGCAGGTAAGTGATCGGCGTATTCGCCAGGTCGGAACCGAGACGGCGGGTGTTTTCTTCAAAGTCCTTGTAATCCACACCTAGCGTTAAATTGTGATTAAACGATTTAACCGGGCTGGGCATGGGATGGATATAGCGCAGGCCGTAAATATTACCGTTACCTAATACATTCAAGTCGCCAACAGCACTGATATCGCTTTTGGAGACCACGCCATATAAGGCCCAGTAATCACCGTCATGCGGAATCACATAAGTCGTCGAAAACACTTTTACTTCATTGGTATCTTCCGGAGTGACTTGAAAGCCCAAACCAAGACTGTGGTCGCTCTGCCACAGATTGTCGTATCTCAAGTTGCCTGAAAGACGGGTTTCTGTCGTGTTAGGCGTGTACCTGTCATTCAGTTCCATGCTGGCATGCAGCGGAAACTTGTCGTCCACTTTTAAATCGACTTCGACCATGCCTGGTGTTTTGCCTGGCCGTAGTACTGGTGCCACTACACGGTCACCATTGATATTGACCGAAGCGATCTGTTTCTGCACGGTTGGGAAATGCGGAACGTGGCCTTCTGCAAACTCGGTCACGCTCTGCCTGATCTTGCCTAATGAGTAGTATCTGGAACCGTCAACCGTCAGCTTTTCGATCTTGCCTTCCAGCACATCCAGCTTGACCACACCGGCATTGACTTCCTGTTCCGGGATATTGACGAATACAGTGAGGTAACCTTGGTCATGAAACGCTTTTTCGAGCGCGCTGCGGGCTTTTTCCACGTCATCAATCGAGCGGTTTTCACCTAGAAACGGGTAGACGGCTTTTTCAATCTGGGTGACTGTCAACACACTGTTGCCATTCACCACATATTCGTAGATGTTAAATGGCTCGCCCTGATCCGCCGCTTGCGCTGCGTCCTGCTCGTTGACAGCCGCACCCCAGGCATTGAGCTTTTCGGGCGATGGCTGGGTCTGCTCTTCCGCGTGCAAGGCTAAACACCACAAACAACTCAACATACACAGCACACGAAGAAACAATTGCATCACCTTTCAAAGTCGGGTTCAAAGCAGAAACGCTCTATAACGGCTTGCCATTTTGAAAGAGCCGCGTGTCACAAAGATGAAATACGGACTAGTCCGCTGACCATTTTTGCTAGCCATAATGGGCTATTGCCAGCCTGCCTGAGGACACGGGCCGCTCGCAGTGCTGCGGGTGCGGAAAAATGGCGTGAAAA
The DNA here is from genome assembly GCF_042676265.1 of Methylophilus luteus. Taxonomy (NCBI): domain Bacteria; kingdom Pseudomonadati; phylum Pseudomonadota; class Betaproteobacteria; order Nitrosomonadales; family Methylophilaceae; genus Methylophilus; species Methylophilus luteus. The sequence continues at coordinate 17,819 of NZ_JBHTKB010000001.1, read as the reverse complement.
ACAAAAAAGCACACCCGGTGGGGTGTGCTTTTATTAAGTGATATTGCAGCTTTTGACTGCGATATTTACTTTATTTCTTAATCTTAGAACTTGGATGTCAAAGGACGGCAGTTGTTACCCTGACGAGTCACTTTAGACACAACAACACCTTCGTTAGCTGTACCGCCGCAAGCAGAGGTAGAGTTGTTCAGCAACAGACCACGTGGTACGTCTGAGCAGGCAACAGTGTTGAAACCAGACAGGATCTCATCGATCACAGTCGCGCCAAAGCCGGTAGCAGAGCTGGCCTTGAATGCTTTCAAATCGATCTGGAAGCCATAGTTACCTTGTGCAGAGGTGTAACGTGCGAAAGCGTCAGTCGTGTTAACAGCAGCACCAGTTTCAGGATGTACGCCATCCAGTTTTACATAGTGATAACCGGCAACAGTCGCGTTCTCCAGTGAAACTACACCCAGAGCATATTTACCAGCAGCGTTAGCAGCGATCAATGCATCACGTACGTTACCTGTTTCTGCACCTTCGATAACAGTGTAGATACCTTCAGCTGAGTCAGCAGCTGTAGCTGGGTTCAAGCTACCACCAGTTGCCGGGTTACCGTTACATGGGTTGCCCAGGAAGAAAGCGTTTGAAGAAGCTTGTGTACCTGAAGTATCTACGCGACGTGCAATGATCACTTCTGCGTCAGCATCGTTAGGCAACAATGGTTTCCATGTGGCTGAAGAAGCGTCAGAGATCAGGGCAGCGTATTGCGCGCGAGTGATGTTAGGTGCGTTCTGTGGCAGAAAAGTGCTTGATTCAGAGATGTTTTGCTGAGCTTGCAAAGCGCGGTACAGTGAGTCAGAAGCCAATACACCGAATACCTGTGTCACGCCAGTGTTCACAACAGTACCTTTACCTGTAACGTCGATACCGAACAATGCTGGTTCTACATCAGAGAAACCGCCTACTGGTTTTTTAGGTGTGTTGTCTGTCACAGCGAAACCATTAACAGTCGCACCTGTACATTTGTAGATCTGTGCAGCAGGTTGGTGTGCAGTAGTCACGCTCAGTGTTGCAGTCGGTGCGCAAGTTGCAGTCGCAACGTTTTGCAGACGGTTCAGGTTAGTCACTACAGTACCACCGGTCAGGCTGCTGGCAACGTGTGGTGAGAATGCATTCACTGAACCACCCTGGTTAGTGAAGTAAAGCACTGTAGTTTTACCAGCGATCACACAAGCATAAGCCAGGTGGTTACCAGCAGAGCTAGAACCTGGGCGTACGCTACCAGCTGCAGTACCAGCGTGGAAAATTGACAGTGTATTGTCCTGGCATTTGCTGGCAAAGCCGAGGAATACGTTGTAGCTAGGTGCTGATGCACCTGTGATCCAGGCTTGTTGCAGGTTTGCACCGGCATTCTGGATATCTGTTGGAGTCACTGGTGCTGCAAAGGCAGAGGTAGCTGCAAAAGCAGTTGCCATTGCGATAACCAATTTGTTCAGTTTTAACATGTTCGCTTCCTTGAGTAAAAGTTTGGATGAGGTGGCCAGCTTTTGGCTGGCCAACATTTCATGGCGTTTTTAAATTGTATTTAATTAAGCCTTGCGACGACGGGCAACCAGACCTACCAGGCCCAGGCCAGCCAGCAACATGGCATAGCTGTCAGCTTCAGGCACTGCTGAAACGCTGGTTGTGAATGTCAGCAAACCGTTTGAAGACAGTTTGAATGAGTACAGACCATTGGCATTACCGGTGAAACCGATAGTGTTAGGTGTGCTGCCACCGTTAGTCACTGTTTGCAAAAAGTTAGCTGAAGTGTCAAAAGGATTGATCGCACGTACACCTGCGTCGCCAGCTGCGCCAGTACCGTAAGCGTTAGATGAACCAGCACCGCCTGCGTCTGTCAGTGGAGCAGTGCTCGCACCGTTAGCAACAGACTGGTGATTACCAGTGCTGTTAGCATTCAACAGGTACTTGTCAAAGTTGATCAGTGAGTTAACAGCTGTTGAAGTCTGAGTCACAGCATTGTTCAGGTCAGTTGCTGTCACGTAGTAACCACGTGCACCAACAGCGGCGGCACCACGTTGAGCGCCTTCGTTGTCTGAAGCGAACACTGCCCAGTTAGAAGTACCAGATACTGCGATAGATGAGAAAGTGTTCCATGCATCTGCATAGTTACCGGTTGTCAGATCCCAGGTGTAAGAACCACCGTTGCTGTCAGCATTGGCTACCAAAGCACCGAACTGGCTGTAGGTGAAGCCCAGGTCAAAAGTGGCAGAAATACCGTTTGCATTGTTCAGTGTTGATAGAACAAAGCTACCGTCACCACTGCTACCCAGGCTGATAGCAGCTTGTGCTGGAACAGTTGCGGATAATGCCAGGGCTATTGCTAAAGCTTTCAATTGAAATTTCATATACTTCTCCTCAAATTTCTAACAAAAATAATAAAAAGAACAAACTACAAACTTGCTTTTAAAAACGACTTAATCGCGTCCCAAAACATGATGGTGTAGCAACATGACAGCGTGAATTGAAAACCTAGTCCGTCTAGACTAGTCACCTGGGATTAGCCAACCCGGGCCTAATCCACTCGCGTGTGCAGGCATGCCTAAAAATCCCGTTTATTGTAGAAACTGAAGATGACAGTTTTGAATTTAAGACTAGTCCTAACGGACTAAAGGAAAGGGTGTGCAGAATAAGTTTTGGTGACAATGCAGGAGAACAACGAACCTTACTGCTTGCGTGCGATCAGGCCCATCTTGAGTGCTTTGCTCGCGGCCTGGCCACGATTCTCCACATCCATCTTTCTGAGTATGTTTTGCACATGGTTTTTGATGGTGAGCGGGCTGATCTCCATGATGCTGCCTATCTCCCAATTGGTTTTGCCGGCCTGCAACCACTCCAGCACTTCCAGCTCGCGCTTGCTCAACGGCTTGACGCGGCCATTGCGGGCGGGGGTAGAAAGCACGGACGGGCATTTATTGGCGGTGACTTTTTCAATGGCACAGTGCAGGTGCGGCATCAGCAATTCCAGCAGGTGCGCGGTTTGGGCATTGATGGGAGAACTCAGGCGGCCGAACATCACCAGGGTAGCGATGCGGCTATGCTCATTACCAAAGCCATGCACGACAAAGCGCTTGAGCTCTGAAGCAGTCATGCGCTCGGCTTCTATCTGCTCTATGGCAAAGTGACTGTTTTGCTGGCTGGGGATCTCAGTATGGTAGAACACCGGGATACCGAGTCTGCTCCACTGCTCGAATGCCTGGCTGACCAGGCCGTCGGCCTCGTGCAAGACCTGGTCGAACTGCGTATCACCGAAATAGCGGCTGGAGGTCAGATACTCGTAATCATAACTAGGCCGCTCTGTACCGCGCACACCGACGATCACCACCTCATGTGCCATCAGGCACTGGAAACCGCGCTGCAGCCAGTTAAAGAAGTGGGATCTATGCTGCAAACGCAATGACTCCTCTATCACCTCCATAAATAGCACGCGTTGCTCTTCATTCAGCACCAATCCCCACTGGTCATTGGCCTGATCCGTCCCTGTTATTGTTGTGCTCATGTGTTAATCACATTTATATAAATGGAGCATAGTTTGCGCAGAATTTGTGACAGAAAAATGATTGCCGCATGTCAGTTAGTTGATGAATTGATGACAGCGGACCAGGCCAGGGAACCACTGCGGCAACCCCGTGTTAGCCGGCAAGACTGCCCGTCTTTTGCCTGTCATAAAAGCCAGGCATGATGCTGCCATGGTCACGTCCACCCGCCTTACGCTACCCCTGCTGCTGACACTGCTTGCCGCTGCGCAGCCGGCTATGGTCTATGCCGAAGCGGCAGAGGTCAGGCAGCTGGCGCAGCAGATTATGCTCGATGATTCCAGCGAGTCTGAACTGGTGATCAGCAATGTCGCCGGCGATGACGATCTGCCAGAAGTGAACCTGACTGGTCGCCAGCCGCCAGCCGCTAAACTGCGCTGGCAGAACGGCAATATCCCTTATCAGGCTGAAGTGCAGGCGGTCGCCCAGGCAACGCAGGTAGACCCGGCGCTGATACACGCGGTGATCGCCACCGAGTCTGGCTATAATCCGCAGGCGCAATCGAAAAAAGGCGCTTATGGCCTGATGCAGGTACTACCGGCCACCGCCAGGACCCTCTCCGCCATCCCGGTCAGACAATGGTCGGTACGCCAGCAGATCTTATGGGGTTCACGCTACCTGAAAAGCATGCTGGAGTTGTTTGAAGGCGATGTGACACTGGCACTGGCTGCTTACAATGCCGGGCCGAATGCGGTCAAATCACGGCAAAACAGCTTGCCACCGTTTGCCGAAACGCGACAGTATGTGCCTAAGGTATTGAGCTATTACCGCGCATTCAAGAGCCGCTTGCCGCACGACAGCGCTGCGCTGGAATAGCTTTCCTGCGCTAACATCTAACCCTGCACCAGCATCTCACTCCCTAGCGTTTCGCCCAGGCTTCTTCCAATTCGGCCAGGGTGTTAGGCGCATAGATAAACTGCCACTCTCTATAGTGCTTGGCAGCTTTAAAGTCTGATTGAAATTCCAGGTACCCCTCACTGCGGATAGGCACCTGTAAAGAAAGGCTGTGCACGCCGACGATACGCCCATTCTTTACGATTAAGCCCATGTCTTGTTTGCTATAAAAGGGGTCGTTATACAGTTTGCGTATATGCCGTTTCAACACCGGCAAGCGCTTATCCTCCACCAGCTCCAGCAGCGTGGCCGGATACTGTTTGACTGGCTGCGGCGTGGCTTCGTAATAACGCCCTATCGCCAGCCGGTACGCCTCACCCACCTCCAGCAACAAGGCTTCATTGGCGCGCTGGCTCTGCTGCTGCCACATCACCGCCGCCCCCTGCATGCCTATGGCGGCGATCACCAGCGTCACCAGCACGCCTATATAGGAAAATCCGCGTGCCCTGTGCGCGTGTGCCGTGTGCGGCAGTACAGATAGTGCAGCTATGCGTCGCACCGGCTACCAGTCCGTATACGAGCTGCCATCCGCCGCCTGGCCGCTGGCGCCGCTATGCAGGCTATACACCCCGCCCACCAGCGGTAACTCCGGTGCGGTGATGGTCCAGGTATCATTGCGTTCGGCGATCGCATCAAAGGGCAGTTTGTCCAGGTAACGTTTGTCTACCAGTTCCTGCAAGGTGTCGGGATACTGGCCCTGGTCGGAATAAAATTCATCCAGCGCCTTGCGCGTGGTGGCCAGTTGCTGCTTGAGCGCCTGCTCTTTGGCACGCTGCACGCCGGCAAAATAACGCGGCACTGCCAGCGACAGCAGCAGCGCCAGTATAGACAGCACCACCAGCAATTCCACCAGGGTGAAACCTAGATTGAAACCCCGGGTGAAACCGGTGATGCGCCTGGCCACACTGAACTTACCATTGCGCATACGGTACTCCGTTGATTCCGGTTTGTGTACTCAGGGAATACACATCATAAACATCCTGGCCATAACGCGGCGACTCTGGCGGGCTGTCATAACTACGCAGCCCCCAGCCTATGGCCGCACTGGCCCCGGCGATCTGCTGAACTTTGAGCATAGGGTCGGTCGGCACCCGGCGCAAAAAACGCAATACCTTACGCTTGGGGTCTTTAATATCCTGCACGCCCTCAGCCAGTATCTGCAGATTGGGCGGATAACCGCTGGCATCGGCATTTTTCTTGATGCGGCCGTCATCGGCGGCTTTTTTATAACCATCGATGGCACGGCGGATCTCACGCAGACTGTCACGTAACTGCTGTTCTTTTTGCCGCTGCAAGGTGACTTGCACCATAGGGGTGGCCACGCTGGCCATGATAGCGATGATAGCCAGCGAAACCATGAGTTCTACCAAGGTGAATCCCGGAGTGAATCCAGGGCCGAATCCACTGCGCCTGCTGACGCTGACAGCCCGTCTATGCCTTGCCACGTAGCGAGACATCAGCCGCATTAAGGGATCACCTTGGGCGATGGCAAGGTCGTCGGTGATTGCTCCTGCACGTTGCCACCATTGACATTGTTAGACATGCCAGGCACCGCAGGGGTGACGTTAGAAGAAGGGAAAGTACTGGCCGGCTCGGGCGGTGGCGGCAGCGCATCTGGCGCCGGAATAGTGGCCTCAGGCGGCACCGGTGTTTCAGGTGACTCTACCACCGGCGGCTCAATCGGTTCATTCAGTTCGCGCTGGCGCTGTAACTGCTGCTCACGCAATTGCTGGCCACGCGTCTGCGGCGCCAGCGGCGTGGTGTTCAGCAGCGGCTTATCAGAGATCACACTATCGGTGCCGCTCCAGTATTCGGAGAAAGTCGCTTCCGGCAAGGTGACGTTGCTGATCACTTTAGGCGTGATCGCCAGCACGATCTCGGTCTTTTGCTTCTCATCATTATGGCGGGAGAACAATCTGCCCAGGATGGGGATCTCGCCTAAGAATGGCACTTTGTCTGCATTCTTGCGTTCGGAATCCTGGATCAGGCCGGCCAGTATCTGCGTCTCACCATGTTTGAGCCGCAGTATGGTGCTGGCATTGCGCGTGCCTATGTTAAACACCCTGGAGTTATTGCTCAGGGTCACTGCTTCGCCCAATGAGCTGACTTCAAGGTTGACTTTGATACTGACAAAGTCATCCAGCATGATGCGCGGCTCCACCTCCAGTTTCAGGCCGACATCGACATAAGACACACTCTCGGACAAGCCCACGTTGGCCGTGGTATTGGTGGTGATCACCGGCACCTTGTTGCCGACCAGCACTTTGGCTTTTTCGTTATTCTTGACGCGTATGCGCGGGTTGGAAAGCAGGTTAAGGTCCGTGTCCGTGGTCCTGAATCGTATGCTGGGGTTGGGGCTGACGCCTACATCGGAAGACTTCAGGTTTTTCAGTGCTTCCAGCGTCAGCGGGCTGTTGAGTACCGTCAGTGAGCTAGGGTAAATGATACCCAGGTCTGTCAGCTTGCCGCGCGTGATTTCCATCACCTCTATCTCCAGCATCACCTCCGGGTCGGCGATGTCCTGTGCCTTGATCATTTTTTCTGCCAGCGCCAGTACTTCCGGCCTATCCCGCAGTACCAGCATGTTCAGGCGCTCATCCACATAGACATCACGTATCTTGAGTATGGTACGCAACATGTCGGCGCACTGTTTGGCGCTGGTATTGGCAAAGTAGAAGTTGCGTATCAGCAGGTCCTGGTAATCCTTGTTCTTTTGCTGGGTGGCGGGATACACCAGCAGGCTGGTGGGCGACAGCACTTTTTTCTGCAAGCCGTTGCTGGTCAGCACCATGTCTATCGCATCTTCTATAGGCATTTTCTTGAGGAATACCGAGGCTTTCATTTCCGGCTTGATATCCTTATCCAGGATAAAATTCACGCCGGTCGCGCGCGACAGGGCCTCAAACACTACTTTGATATTGGCGTCACGCAGCTCCAGCGTCACCGGTTTGCTTAATCCGGTTTGCAATTGTGGCAAGGCCGCACGTGCATGGGTCTCCAGCGCGATCAGCTGTCTTTCCAGTGCTAAGGCCTGCTCGTTGGTCGGTTGCTCGAGCAGGATATCGCGTACCATCTTCAGCGCTTCTTTGGGCTGATCCATCTTTTGTTTGGCCGCTTCCAGTTGCTTGCGCAATATGATCTCGCGCTCGCCCGCTCTCTCATAATCCAGTGCCTTGGGATGATTTGCATCCAGCGTCAGTATGCGCGCATAGATCTGTTTCGCTGCTGCAACATCGCCTTTGGCATTGGCCGTTTCCGCCTCGAAAGAGAGGGCATTGATCGCCTGTTCGCGTTCGCGGTACCAGCGATTGCGTAACTCCACATCCCCTGGCTTTTCAGCCACCAGTTTGGCCAATTCATGTACTTTACCCTCGGGCGTGGTGGCCGTAAGCCTGGGCGGGAACAGGCTGCAGCCAGCCAGCGCAAAGGCCGCCGCCAGCAGCAGGGCTGTAGTGCGCAAGCGGCCAGATAAACCGGTTGAACGAAGAGGTGTATGGTTGGAGTGACTCATGAATTATTGTTCTAAAGGAATATTGTCTTCGGTATCCGCCGCGGCCTGGCGTAGCCCGGCTGCAGCAGTTCTGGCTTTGCTCAACACCACAGTCTGGTTGAGCGGCACATAGGTGAAATACACAGCTTGCTCATCTTCCCTGTCCAGCCGCCATTGCGCGGTGACCTGGCTTTTCAGCCTGGGCATCAGCACTTTTTTCTGCTGCATCAGGATCACCGTATTGCCTTCCGGCACATCCTGCAGACTGCCGACATAGGTGTAAGGCAGCGGTGGTGCTTTCGGTGGTGGCGGCGGTTGCGGTTTAGGTGGCGGTGGCAACCACTCGTGTGCGGTAAACAGCGCGTGGCTGACCTTGGCAGGTGTTTGACGCGGCAGGACTACACTAGTAATTGCCTCAGTGGTGACTGACGCTGGTGTGCCTGTCTCTGGGGCGGCTGCAGGGGTGTTGTGGTTAGATGCAGCGTGCTCAGGTGCGCTGGCGGTTGCTGGCTCAGAAACTGTGGCGGCGGCTGACTGCATATTGTTTTGTTGCCGGGCAGGTTGGGCCAGGCTGTTGTCAGCCACCACGGTCTCATCCGCTGCATCCTCGGCTGACCATTGCCAGTACACGAGTGCCATGGTCAGCAGCAGGCTGGCCCACAACAGTAGCTGCCGTGATTTTTGTGGCTGGGCTGCTTCAAGACGCATGCTCAGCCCCGCCGCGGATAAAGATGGAGAATGTCAGCGTCGCCTCTATCACCGGCTGCATGGTTTCGTTCTTGCGCAGTTCCAGCGCGGTCAGGGCCATGGTCGGGTAACGACGCAGCACCTCACTGATAAAGCGGCGGCAGGTGACATAATCGGACTGGATAGTGAAACGCATATCGAATTGCTGTATAGACTGCGGCGTATCGGCGGCCTGATGTGCCTGCCATTGATAATCACCCACATTGAGCGGGATATGATGTTTCTGCGCCAGCGCAGCCACCTGCAACATGCGCGGCGATAATTCGTTACTGGCCGGCAGCTGTTGCCACAACTCAGACAGCGTGACCGGCTCATTGGCCTGCTCAGTCGTTTTAGCCTTAGCCAACAGCGCATTTTTCAGCTGCGGCGTGGTGTTGGCAGTAGCGTCAGCTGGCAACGCAAGTTGCTGCAGTTCTTGTTGCAGGGCAGCAAGCCTGGCCGTTTTTTCCGGTTGTTGCGCTAGCAGATACAGCCAGACCACCAGCAGCAGGCAGCTGGCTAGCATAGGGATCCAGCCCAGATACCAGGCGCTGCGCCTGGCCAGCCAAATCAGCCCGGCGGGTGAAGGCAAGCGTAGGCGGTTCATGGCTGCCACCCGCCCTGTATCTCAAAACTGACCGGGCGTTGCGGATGCGTTTCTATCACCTGGTGCTTTTGCAGATGCACTTGTGTCAGCACCGCCGCTTGTTGCAGCTGCCCTACATATTTCAACAGGGTGGTGTAATCCTTGGCTTCGCCGGACAGGGTGAATTGCCCGCGCGTAGCGTCTGGCAACAGCTGTAGCAAGGCGATATCCTTGATCTGCCTGGATTCCAGCGCCTGCAATAAATCAAACCAGCGGATATTCAATTGCTGGGTGACGGTTTGCGCTTGTTTTTGCTGCGCCTGCGTGAGCGCGATCGCTGCTTTCTTTTGTGCCGCCGCATGCGCATTTCGCGCCAGCTGTTCCGGGGTGCTGGCAGGTGTGGTCTGCGCTGCCACGGCCGCTTGTGACTGGCTGGCTGCAGCACGCGCTTGCAGCAGTTGCTGCTTGCGTTGGGCTAGGCGTTGTTCAATGCTTTGTTCATGGGCCTGCAACTGTGCCTCGACCTCGTCATCCGCATGCCAGGCAGTGCAAACCAGCACAGCGCACAGCGCTGACAGCAATACACCTGGCCAGCGCAGCTTTTGCCAGGCAAACGCGGGCTGAGCAAATTCAAAATGATAGTTAGGATCAGGCCACATGCGCGACCTCAGTCCAAAGGGTGGTGATGGCGTGCGCGGCATACAGGTTTTTGCAGGCCAGCCGGCCTGCCAGATGTTGTGCCAGCCGCCGCCCTGTGGCAGCCACCGGCTCGCAGGCCGGTTCGCCCAGCCAGTAACAGGGCGTGGCCTGCACACCTAACAAAGTGCGCTCGCGCAACAACCAGGCAGCCATGCTCTCCACATCGCTCAACTCAGCGACCAGGCTGGCCACATGGGTGATCTCGCCTTGCTGCAACTGCAATAAGCGCAGCATATGCGGCTCGGCACTGACTACCGTGCCAGTGTCAGGCAGGCGGCTATGCGCCCACAGTGCGCTGGCATAGGGTTGCACTGACAGTTGCAGATATCTGTGCGGCGCCAGCAGGTTTTTTAGCGCTATGTTTGGCAACAGCGGCGTAGTCGCTAGCAGGCAGGCATGGCCGGGCAGCACATCCTGCATACGCAACGGCCATTGCACTGCGGGCTCGCCATATGTATTGAGCAGCATGGCGCGGGCATAGGTCAGCCGCTCGCTGCCGGATAAAGCTGAAGCCTGACCGCTTGCCTGTATGGCAGGCAATAGCATGAGGTGCACATGCTGGTCTGTCAGGTAAATTTCTATGCGTTGCCAGGCGGTGGCTGGCAGTTGCGCCATCAGCGCAGCCATGGCGGCCTGCAGTGCCAACGGCTCTGGGCTTTCCAGGTGTGCCTGGGCCACGGTCTTGCGTGTTTGTATACCGGCCGGCCAGTGCTCGGCCAGCAGGCTGTCGGCAGTCACCAATATGCGCGTCAGGCCGCACCACCGTATCTGTCTGAACATATCAGGCAATAAACGTGACACGATTGATCTCCTGCAAACTGGTCATACCGGCGCCGGCAGCGCTGACGGCCGCTTCGCGTATGGTTCGCATGCCATTTTTGGCAGCGGCTTCTTTTAACTGGCGGATAGGCTCACGCGCAATAATCATTTCGCGCAATTCATCATTGAGCACCAATACCTCTGCCACCGCCTTGCGGCCTTTATAGCCGGTACCGCGGCAATGGCCGCAGCCCTTGGCATGTTTAAAGCGCATGCCTATCGTCTGTGCCGGGGTCAGGCCGGAGGCTTGCAATAACTCGTCATCCGGCTCGAACGGTTCTGCGCAATGCGGGCACAGGCTGCGTACCAGTCGCTGCGCAATGATGCCGTTGACGGCAGACACAAAGTGGTACGGGTCTACCCCCATGTGCATAAAGCGGCCTATCACATCGAGCACACTGTTGGCGTGCACGGTGGAGAACACCAGGTGACCGGTCAGCGCTGCCTGCACGGCGATCTGTGCGGTTTCGGCATCACGGATCTCGCCGACCATGATCTTGTCAGGGTCATGGCGCAGGATAGAGCGTAGCCCGCGCGCGAATGTCAGGCCTTTCTTCTCATTGACCGGGATCTGCAATACGCCTGGCAACTGGTACTCGACCGGGTCTTCAATGGTGACTATCTTGTCAAAACCGGTATTCACTTCCGAGATCGCCGCATACAAAGAAGTGGTTTTACCGCTACCGGTGGGGCCAGTCACCAGCACCATACCGTAAGGCTCGCTGGCCAGTTTTCTGAATCTGGCGATCACGTCGTCGTCAAAGCCCAGCGCTTTCAGGCTTAATCCCTGCGCTTGTTCAGTCAGTGCCTTGCGGTCCAGTACCCTTAAGACGGCATCTTCACCAAAAGCACTGGGCATGATAGAAACGCGGAAGTCTATTAGGCGGTTCATGGCATGCACTTTGAAACGGCCATCCTGCGGGATACGCCGCTCGGCGATATCCAGCTGCGCCATCACTTTGATACGCGAGATCGCCTGTTCTGCGCTATCCAGCCCCGGGCTGTTGGCGATGCTGGCCATGACGCCATCAATGCGGTATTTCACGGCCAGGCCGCCGGGATGCGATTCCAGGTGGATATCGCTGGCGCCGGTTTTCAGCGCGTCATATAAAGTCGAATTGATCAGCTTGATGATAGGGTTGGCGTCTTCATGTATCGATTTCAGCGAAAGCTGCATCACGACTTCTTCTTCGCCCTCCTGTGCCTGCTCTTCATGCAGGCCCATGCCGTCCATGGCGCGCATGGTTTCTTCTTCGCCGGCCAGGTAGGCGCTGATATCCAGCCGGTGTGCCAGCCGCCAGGCGTAGGTCTGTTGCACCGCGTGTTGTGCCCATAACGCCAGCTGTCTATCAAACGGGTCAGCAAATACCAGTATCAGGGCCTGGTTCTCATCATAAAAAGCCAGGCATTCCTTTTGCTGGGCCGTGTTGTAGCTGATGACATCGAATGCCACCTGCCACTCGCGCATTTCACGCATACTGGCGACCGGGTAATGCAACAACTGCCCCAGTTGCAGCACCAGGGTCTCACTGTCCAGCGACAGTACTTCTTCCAGCACCTCGATGACGCGGCGCTGTTGCTGCTGCGCCAGTGTTTGCGCCTGGGCGATACTGTCTGCGTCCAGCGTCGCTGGTGTGTGTTTGGGTAAAGGCTGGTTCATTGGATCTGGCCCGCCAGTTCAAAGATAGGCATATACAGCAGCAGCACCACTACCCCTATGACCAGGCCGATAAACAGCATGAGCAAAGGCTCGAATAGTTTGGTGAACCAGTCTATCCAGCGCGCCAGTTCTTCATCATAAAAACCGGCGATGCTGTCCATCATCTGCGCCACGTTGCCGCCGCGCTCGCCGACCAGCAACATGCGTTCGCCTATCGGTGTGGTCATGCCCGCCGTTTTAAAGGCGTGCGACAGCGGCTGCCCCTGGCTGATCATGGTTTGCGCCCGTTGCAGGCTGAGTGCCATGCTGCTATCGAGCAGGCCACCCAGCGAATCGATCGCCGTCATAATCGGCGTGCCGCCTGCCAGCAACATGCCCATAGTGCGGTAGAAGCGTGCCAGCTGGTAGAGCTGCAACTTGGCACCGACCGCCGGAATGCGCCAGATGGACCTGATCATGGCTTGCCGCATGGCCGGGGTTTTGAATAACACCACCAGGCCTATGACCATGCCGACCACGATGGCCAGCATGGTTTCGCCATGTTGCGAGATCAGCGTGCCCCACTGCAACATCATTTGCGACATCCACGGCAGATCGGCGCCTGTGCCTTCATACACGCTGCTGAATTTGGGCACCACAAAGCCCATCAGAAATGCGATCACCAGGCCGCCGACGATGATCAGCAACATGGGGTAGATAGAGGCACTAACGATTTTTTTCTTTAACAATGACACCTGGTTGTCATAAGCGATATAGCGCGACAAGGCATTGCCCAGGTCACCGGTCCGCTCGGCGGCTTTGACGGTGGCAAAATACAAAGGCGGGAAGATCTCGGGCTGACGCTCCAGCGCGGCAGAGAATGACTTGCCTTGCTGCAGTGATTGCAGGATAGCTTGCAACACTGTGCGCGTATGGTCCTGGCGTAATGAAAGTGCCTCGATCGCTTCGACCAGGTTGAGCCCGGAATGCAACAAGGCCAGTAACTCCTGGCTGAACAGGGCCAGCGGAAAAGCCTCTTTTTTCAAACGCGCTTTGCCGGATTTATCCAGCTGCAGCGAGACTGCCAGCAGGCCTTTGGACTTTAATTGGGCATAGGCATCCTGCTCGTCGTCGGCCTGTAGCTCGACCATAGTCAGCAGTGAGCCATTCAATACTTTTGCCTGGTAGCGCATGCCAATTACCAGCTGGTAATGTCCTGTGACTCGTCGCTGCCGCCGGCCTGGCCGTCTTTGCCATAGCTGAACAGGTCATACTCGCCATGCTGGCCGGGAAAGCGGTACTGGTAAGGCTTGCCCCACGGGTCATTCGGCACCCCCTTCTTCAGGTAAGGGCCGCTCCAGCGGGTATCATTATCGGTGTTTGTCATCAGCGCATTCAAGCCCTGCTCGGTGCTCGGGTAATGGCCGGTATCCAGTCGCAACTGGTCTAATGACTGCTCCAGCGCCGCGATCTGCGCCTTGGCTGTTTTTACTTCAGACTTGCCTATCTGCTGGAAATATTTGGGGCCGACATAGCCTGCCAGTAAGCCGATGATGACCATCACCACTAATAATTCTAGTAAGGTAAAGCCGCTACAGCTTGGGACTGAACGATGCGCCATCCAATATTGCTCCATGAAAAATTGATGACAATATTAAGCAGTTCAGATTGCAGAAAAGTGGCAGCAATGTGACAGACAGTCAAAGTTGTAAATCCGTATTAACAGCTTTGACTATCAATGAGTTAGCGCATGGCCAGGTTAGACAGCTATTGGCAGGAGGGGAGTCGCCAGTGATTCAGCGGGAGTGATTCAGAAACAGTTATTCACCAAGAAAACCGCCACTCTGGTGTGCCCAGAGTTTGGCGTATATACCATTGAGCTGCAACAGCTCATGATGCGTGCCGGTCTCCACGATACGGCCTTTATCCAGCACCACCAGTTTATCCATGGCAGCGATGGTGGAAAGTCGGTGCGCGATGGCGATCACGGTTTTGCCTTCCATCAACTGTGCCAGATGGTGTTGAATAGCCTGTTCGACCTCGGAATCCAGCGCACTGGTCGCTTCATCCAGCACCAGGATAGGTGCATTTTTGAGCATGACGCGGGCAATGGCGATGCGTTGGCGCTGGCCGCCGGACAACTTCACGCCGCGTTCGCCTACATGGGCGTCGTAGCCGGTACGGCCTTTGGCATCGCGCAAGGTCTGGATAAAGTCATGCGCTTCTGCCCGCCTGGCTGCCGCGATCATATCTTCTTCGGTGGCGTCAGGGCGGCCATAGAGGATGTTCTCGCGCACCGATCTATGCAGCAACGAGGTATCCTGCGTCACCATGCCTATCTGCTGGCGTAAAGAATTCTGTTTCACTGCAGCGATAGACTGTCCGTCCACCTTGATATGGCCGGACTGGATATCAAAAAAGCGCATCAGCAGATTGACGATGGTGGATTTACCGGCACCTGACCTGCCGACCAGGCCTACCCGCTCGCCTGGCTGTATGGTCAGGTTGAAGTTTTCCAGCAGCGGCGCCTGTTTTTCATAAGCGAAATCTACCTGGTCAAACCTGACTTCGCCGCGTGGAACGGCGAGTGCAGGCGCCGCGGTGGTGTCTACCACGCGGTTTTCTACCGACAGGGTATTGATACCATCCTGCACGGTACCTATCTGCTCGTAAAGCGAAGTCAGTTCCCACATCACCCAGTGCGAAATACCATTGAGACGTAAGCTCATGGCCATCACCGCAGCCACCGCACCGGCAGCCACCAGGCTTTGCGACCATAACCATAGCACCAAGCCACCGCTGGCGATGATCAGGCACATATTGAGGAAGTGGTTAATGGTCTCTACGCCGCTGACCATACGCATCTGTCCGTGCACGCTATTGAGGAACTCCTGCATGGCAGACTGGGCATAGTCAGCCTCGCGCCCCGCATGTGAAAACAGCTTTACGGTGGAGATATTGGTATAGGCATCGGTGATACGCCCGGTCATCAGTGCCCGTGCATCCGCCTGCTGTTGCGAGACCTTGGCTAACCTGGGGATAAAATACAGCAGTGCACAGCCATATAACAGCAGCCAGCCAAGAAACGGCAGCACCATCCACGGATGAAAACTGCCCACCACGGTGACTATGGTAGTGAAATATAGCAACACATAGACCATGATGTCGGCGAGGATGAACCAAACCTCACGCACCGCCAGTGCGGTTTGCATGACCTTGGCCGACACGCGCCCGGCAAACTCATCCTGGTAGAACACCATACTCTGGTTCAGCATATGCTGATGGAACTGCCAGCGTAGCCGCATGGGAAAGTTACCAGCCAGGGTCTGATGTTTCATCAGCGTTTGCAGCGTAATGATCAGGGTACTGCCGATCAGGATAGCGACCACCCAGGTCAGAGTGTCCTGGTGAGTGGTCCACAGCTGTTGCGGGGCGATGGCAGTCAGCTTATCCACCACTTTACCCATCAGCGCGAATAACAAGGCTTCAAAAGAACCGATACAGGCTGTCAGTATGGTCATGCATAAGATGTACTTGCGCATGCCGTATGAACAGGCCCACATAAATGGCCAGAAGCGCGTAGGCAGGTTTTGAATTATTTCGCGCGGAAACGGAGAGACCAGGCCCTCAAACTTGGAAAACAATCGCATGGTTAAACTTGTGTATAGATCAGGACAACGGCTTCGGCAGCAATGCCTTCGCCACGGCCGGTAAAGCCCAGTTTTTCGGTGGTGGTGGCTTTAACGTTAATAAAATCGATAGCCAGCTGACAGTCGCTGGCAATGTTCTCGCGTATGCTCTGGATATGCGGCCCCAGTCGCGGCGCTTCGCAGATAACGGTGGCATCCACATTGCCTATACTAAAACCTTTTTGCTGTAGCAGCCCGACCACGTGGCGCAGTAACTCACGCGAGTCTATGCCTTTGTAGCGCATGTCTGTAGGCGGAAAATGCTTGCCTATATCGCCCAGAGCGGCGGCGCCTAACAGCGCATCGCAAATGGCATGCAGCAATACATCGGCATCAGAATGCCCGTCCAGTCCAAGTGGATGCGGGATGTGTACGCCACCGATGATGCAATCGCGGCCACTGACCAGCGCGTGCACATCAAAACCGTGGCCGATTCTAAAAGGCGTCATATAATTTCTGTTTCACTCAATTGATTTAAAGGTTCACTCTGGTACGGCTTGCATCAATGCAGCCACCACAGTTAAATCTTGCGGGTAAGTGACTTTCATATTCTTCAAATCTCCCAGCACCAGTTTAGGCTGATGCCCCATCCACTCCATCGCCTGTGCCTCATCGGTGGGCTGCCGGTGCAAGTGCGTGCTTAATGCCTGTTGCAGCTCAGCATGGCGGAACATCTGTGGCGTTTGTGCCTGCCATAACTTTACCCGGGGAATAGTCTCGTCTACCAAGCCATGTTCATCCGCGCGTTTCAAGGTATCTGCCAAAGGTAGTGCCAGCAACCCGCCTACTTCACTTGCAGAAATGGCGTTGATCAGGCGCGTTATCATAGCCTGATCTATCCCTGGCCTGGCAGCATCGTGTACCAATACCCAGTCTGCCGCTGCCACCGTGTCAGCCATAGACTGCAAACCATTGAGTACACTGGCGGCGCGTGTTTCTCCGCCACAGTCGACAACGCGTGTCTTTTTACAGTGCGACAACAATGCCGGTTGCCAGAAGGCATCATCCTTGGCCACCACTATGGTAATGCTGGAGATTTGCTCTATGGCTTCGAATATATCGATAGCATGTTGCAGGATTGGTTTCCCGCTCAGCATTAAATATTGCTTTGGTGTCTCTGACTGCATGCGTGCGCCATGCCCGGCACCTGGAATTAAGACATGATATCTGGCCATGCCGACATTCTAACATGTCAGCTTCTGCGACTTAGCTTTCTGCGCCTTGGCTGCTGAATAGCCCACATGGGTCAATGACAGCTTGGCGTGGATTTCTTATCATGCTAGCAAACGAGGGAGAAGACTCACATAACAGCCGTAACAAGCAGGCTAGACCTGTAGCAGCGGCGTGATCGACCATTACCAGAACAGCAAATAGCAAGCAGCAGTACAGCAACACAGATTTCATGGCAGTCTATTTAATGTTTTATCCTAATAGACTTTGATAGCCCGGTGCGTGCACCGGGTTTTTTTATGCCTGTAGTATTTGAGATAGCAGGTCGTTGTAAAGCCAGGTACTGTAAAAGCACTGTGCGCTGTAAAAGCAAAAACCCCGCTATTGCTAGCGGGGTTTTCTTATAAGGAGCTTGGGGATGACCTACTTTCGCATACGAAGAGTACACTATCATTGGCGCAAGTTCGTTTCACGGCCCTGTTCGAGATGGGAAGGGGTGGTTCCAAACCGCTATTGTCCCCAAACATAA